>CAJCJG010000197.1 GCA_903970625.1 Solirubrobacterales bacterium 70-9
GCTGCTCGAATTCCTTTACCTCAGCCTGAGTGTGCGTGATGAGCGCACCCTTTTCGACCGGAATGATAAGGTCGTCCTTGCCGAACGAGATGCCGGCCTTGCAGGCCTGGGCGAAGCCAAGGCCCATCAGCCGGTCGGCAAAGATGACGCACTCCTTCTGGCCGCAATGGCGATAAACCATGTCGATCACGTCGGAGACGCTCTTCTTCGTCAACTGCCGGTTGATCAGCTCGAACGGCACATTGGGATGCTTCGGCAGAAGCTGCGCGATCATCATCCGCCCCGGCGTGGTCACGACGACGGGGCGGACCGCATTGCCGCCGGCATCGATGGTCTCGTAGCGCGCCCTGATCTTGTCGTGCAGGCCAATCGCCTTGGCGAACAGCGCGTGCTCGATTTCGCCGATCTTACCGAAGGACGGCGCCTTTTCGTCGGGCACGGTGCGGAACAGCGGCGTTTCCAGCGACAGGTAATACAAGCCGAGGACGATGTCCTGCGACGGCACGATGATCGGTTTGCCGTTGGCGGGGCTGAGGATGTTGTTGGTCGACATCATCAGCACGCGGCCTTCGAGTTGCGCTTCCAGCGACAGCGGCACGTGGACCGCCATCTGGTCGCCGTCGAAGTCGGCGTTGAAGGCCGAGCAGACCAGCGGATGCAGCTGGATCGCCTTGCCTTCGATCAGCACGGGCTCGAACGCCTGGATGCCGAGGCGATGCAGCGTCGGCGCCCGGTTCAGCATCACGGGATGCTCGCGAATGACTTCCTCAAGGATGTCCCACACCTCGGGACGCTCCTTCTCCACCATCCGCTTGGCCGCTTTGATCGTCGTGGCGTGGCCGTATTTCTCCAGCTTCGAATAGATGAATGGCTTGAACAGTTCGAGCGCCATCTTCTTCGGCAGGCCACACTGGTGCAGCTTCAGCTCCGGCCCCACCACGATCACCGAACGGCCCGAATAGTCCACGCGCTTGCCCAGCAGGTTCTGGCGGAACCGGCCCTGCTTGCCCTTCAGCATATCGGACAGCGACTTCAACGGCCGTTTGTTGGCGCCAGTGATCGCCCGCCCGCGCCGCCCGTTGTCGAATAGCGCGTCAACGCTCTCCTGCAACATGCGCTTCTCGTTGCGCACGATGATGTCCGGGGCGCGCAGTTCGATCAGCCGCTTCAGCCGGTTGTTGCGGTTGATGACGCGGCGGTACAGGTCGTTCAGATCCGACGTGGCGAAGCGCCCGCCGTCCAGCGGCACCAGTGGGCGCAGTTCCGGCGGGATCACGGGGATCACGTCCAGGATCATCCACATCGGGTTCGCGCCCGATTCGGCAAACGCCTCGATCAGCTTCAGCCGCTTGACCAGTTTCTTTCGCTTGGCCTCGCTCGTCGTCTCCTTCAGGTCCGCCCGCAGCCGCACCTTGTCGGCGTCGATGTCGATGCCCGACAGGATCGACTTGATCGCTTCCGCGCCAATGGCCGCGCGGAACGCATCGTCGCCAAACTCGTCCTGCTTGGTCATCAACTGCTCTTCCGTGAGCAACTGATGCAGTTTCAGGTCGGTCAGGCCGGGTTCGAGAACCACGTAGCTCTCGAAATACAGAATCTTCTCCAGCTCCTTCAGCGTCAGATCGACCATCAGACCGATCCGGCTCGGAAGCGACTTCAAAAACCAGATGTGCGCCACCGGGCTGGCAAGCTCGATGTGCCCCATCCGCTCGCGCCGCACTTTTGCCAGCGTCACCTCGACGCCGCACTTCTCGCAGATGATGCCGCGGAACTTCATCCGCTTGTATTTGCCACACAGGCACTCGTAGTCTTTGATCGGCCCGAAAATGCGGGCGCAGAAAAGCCCATCCCGCTCCGGCTTGAACGTGCGGTAGTTGATCGTCTCCGGCTTCTTGATCTCGCCGTACGACCAGGAGCGGATCTGCTCCGGTGCGGCTATCTGGATCTTGATCTGGTCGAAGGTCATCGACTGACCCGTCTGGCCCAGAATCTTCATAAGCTCGTTCATGCGGTCGCCCCCGACGGAGGTTGTCGGCAGCCGGATCGTCCCGGCCGCCGCTACGGAATTAGCCCAGGTTCGCCCGGCTCAGACTGGGCGCATATCGAGATCGACGTTCAAACCAAGCGACTTCAGTTCCTTGACGAGCACGTTGAAGCTTTCCGGAATGCCGGCCTCGAACGTGTCCTGCTCGCGCACGATCGCCTCGTACACCTTGGTCCGGCCCGACACGTCGTCGGACTTCACGGTCAGCATCTCTTGCAAGGTGTAGGCCGCGCCGTAGGCTTCCAGCGCCCACACCTCCATCTCGCCGAACCGCTGCCCGCCGAACTGCGCCTTGCCGCCCAGCGGCTGCTGCGTGACGAGCGAGTACGGCCCGATCGAGCGTGCGTGGATCTTGTCGTCCACCAAGTGATGCAGTTTCAGCATGTAGATGTAGCCGACCGTCACCTTCCGCTCGAACGGCTCGCCCGTCCGCCCGTCGGTCAGAACCACCTGCCCGGATGTGTCCAGTCCGGCCCGCGTCAGCATTCCCTCGATGTCGGACATCCGCGCACCGTCGAACACAGGCGTCGCAATCGGCACGCCCTTCTTGAGATTCTCGCTCAGTTCGATCAGTTGAGGGTCTTCCAGGTCGCGGATTTCCTCGCCGAACACCTTCTCGCCGTAGACGCCGCGCAGCGCCTCCAGCAATTCCACTCGCGCCCGGCCGGAGCGGCGATATTCCTCGACCAGTTCGCCGATCTGCTTGCCCAGCGTCGCGCACGCCCAGCCCAGATGCGTCTCCAAGATCTGACCCACATTCATCCGGCTCGGCACGCCGAGCGGATTTAGCACCAGATCCACCGAGGTTCCGTCGGCGAGGAACGGCATGTCCTCTACCGGCACCACGCGGGAAACCACGCCCTTGTTGCCGTGGCGCCCGGCCATCTTGTCGCCAGGTTGCAGCTTGCGCTTCACCGCGACGAACACCTTGACCATCTTCATCACGCCCGGCGGCAGTTCGTCGCCGCGCTGCAACTTCTCGACCTTGCCGTCGAACCGCGACTGCAACTTCGCGACGGCGGCGTCGAACTCGCGCTTCAGGGTCTCGATCTCGGCCATCACAGCGTCGTCCTGCACGCCAATATGGCGCCAGGAGCCACGCACATGCTCGGCCAGCAGGTCCTCGGTGACGGGTGTGCCGGCCTTGATGCCTTTGAAGCCGCCGCTCGCCTTGCGGCCAAGCAGCTTCTCGCGCAACCGGTTCAGGAAACTCCGCTCCTGAATCGCCTTCTCATCGTCGCGATCCTTGGCCAACCGCTCGATCTCGGCGCGCTCGATCGCCATGGCGCGCTCGTCCTTGTCCACGCCACGCCGGCTGAACACCCGCACGTCCACGATTGTCCCGGATACGCCCGGCGGCAGTTTCAGCGACGTGTCGCGAACGTCGCTGGCCTTCTCGCCGAAGATCGCCCGCAACAGCTTCTCCTCCGGCGTCATCGGGCTTTCGCCCTTCGGCGTCACCTTGCCGACCAGGATGTCGCCCGGATTCACTTCCGCACCGATATAGACGATGCCGGCCTCGTCGAGGTTCTTCAAAGCCTCCTCGCCGACGTTCGGAATATCCCGGGTGATTTCTTCCTGCCCAAGCTTGGTGTCGCGCGCCATGACCTCGAACTCCTCGATATGGATCGAGGTGAAGACGTCATCGCGGGCAATCCGCTCGGAGATGAGGATAGAATCCTCAAAATTATACCCGTTCCAGGGCATGAACGCGCACAGCACGTTCCGCCCCAGCGCCAGTTCGCCCAGTTCGGTCGAAGGCCCGTCGGCGATGATGTCGCCGTCGGCGACCCGATCGCCCACGCGCACCAGCGGGCGCTGGTTGATACAGGTGCTCTGGTTGCTGCGCATGAACTTGCGCAGGCGATAGATATCCACACCCTTGGTCGTGCCGTCATCCGCCGTCGCCCGCACCACGATGCGCGCACCGTCGATCTGGTCGATCACGCCCGGCCGGCGCGCGACGATGGTTGCCCCGGAGTCGCGGGCCACCGCCGCTTCCATGCCGGTGCCGACCAGCGGCGCATCCGCCCGGATCAGCGGCACCGCCTGCCGCTGCATGTTGCTGCCCATCAAAGCGCGGTTGGCGTCGTCGTTCTCCAGGAACGGAATCAAAGCCGCCGCAACGGACACCAACTGCTTTGGCGACACGTCCACCGCCGTCACGTCCTCGGGCTTGACCAACCGGAAGTCGCCCTGCTTGCGCACCGACACCAGCTCGTCGGAAAAATGCCCGCTGGCATCCGTCGGCGCATCCGCCTGAGCGACGACCAGCTTCTCCTCCTCCATCGCGGACAGGTATTTCCACCCGTCCTGCACGGTGCCGTCTTTAACTAGGCGATACGGCGTCTCGATGAAGCCATATTTGTTCACCTTAGCGTAGGTCGCCAGCGAGTTGATCAGGCCGATATTCGGCCCTTCCGGCGTCTCGATCGGGCAGATGCGGCCGTAATGCGTCGGATGCACGTCGCGCACCTCGAAGCCCGCTCGCTCGCGCGTCAGACCACCCGGCCCGAGCGCGGACAGGCGGCGCTTGTGCGTCACTTCCGACAGTGGGTTGGTCTGGTCCATGAACTGCGAGAGCTGCGACGATCCGAAGAACTCCCGCACCGCCGCCGCCGCCGGCTTGGCGTTGATCAAGTCATGCGGCATGACGGTATCGATATCGACGCTGCCCATCCGCTCGCGGATCGCCCGCTCCATGCGCAGCAGGCCGACGCGGTACTGGTTCTCCATCAGTTCGCCGACCGAACGCACGCGGCGGTTGCCGAGATTGTCGATATCGTCGATCTGCCCACGGCCGTCCTTCAATTCGCACATCGTTTTCACGGTGCGCAGGATGTCCTGCTTGCGCAGCACGCGCACGGAATCGTCGGTGTCCATGCCCAGCCGCATGTTCATCTTCACGCGTCCGACGGCCGACAGGTCGTAGCGGTCGCCGTCGAAGAACAGGCCCCGGAACAGCGCCTCGGCCGTCTCCGGCGTCGGCGGCTCGCCCGGTCGCATCACGCGATAGATGTCGATCAGCGCGTCGTCGCGGCTGGTGTTCTTGTCCACCGCCAGCGTGTTGCGAATCCACGGCCCGGTGGACTGGTCCACCGCCAGCGTCGGCAGCCGGTCGATGCCGGCCACTTCCAGCGCAGCCAGCC
>CAJCJG010000198.1 GCA_903970625.1 Solirubrobacterales bacterium 70-9
CCCCCCCCCCCCCCCGCCTCTGCAACGCCACCAGCGTCGGCGCGGCCGTCGCCAGCGGCAGCATCGCGGCCAGCGGGATCGCGCGCTGGCTGTCGCCCCGCCGCCGCGCGTTGCCGGACGGCACCAAACCGATGCGCGGTCCCGGCAGGTCGGCCAGCAGCGGCGCCCAGCGCGCCATGCGCGCGGGGTCGGCGGTAAGATAGCAGCGCGGTGCCGGCACGCTCGCCAGCGTGGTGCCGAATGCCAGCGGCAGGCTTGGCAGCGGGCAGTGCAGGTCGAAGGGCGGCAGGGCGTCGCCCTGGGCGATCGGGGGCGGCGCGCCCGGCAGGGTCGCGAGCAGTGCCAGCAGCGACGCGGGCGCCACGAACCACACCCGGCCGCCCTCGGCGGCAGCGCGCTCGGCCGCGAAAGTGGCGTAGCGGCAGAACTGGATCGTGTCGGCGGTGCCCGGTTCGGCATGCAGCAGCAGCGTCCGCCCCGCGAGCGGTTCGCCCCGCCATTGCGGCTGCGAAAAGCCGCGTACCGCCGCGCCCAGCGCCGGCACACGATGCCGCGCCTCGTAGAGCGGCCAGCCTTCCTCGTAATGGCCAGATTGCAGCAGCAGCAGCGCCTTGGCGTGCTGCGCCAGCGCGTCGCCGGGACGGATGGCCAATGCCGTTTCGGCAGAGATCATGGCCGTCGCCGGCCGCTGCAATTGCGCCAGCGCGGTCGCCCGATGCGACCACGCATCCGCCATCGCGGGTGCCAGCGCCGTCGCCCGCTCGAAGCTGGCCAGCGCCTCCTCGGCGCGGTCCAGCAGCGACAGTGCCACGCCGCGCTCGCAATGCGCCTCCGCCAGTCGCGGGCGCAGCGCGATGGCACGATCCAGCGCCAACAGGGCCTCGTCCGGGCGGTTCAGATCGTTGAGCACGCCGCCGAGCGCCACCTGCACCTCCGGCCGCCCCGGCGGCAGCGCCAGCGCCCGATCCAGGCTCGCCAGTGCGTCCTCCAGCCGGCCGAGCTTGCGCAGGGCCACGCCCCGGTTGCAGTGCGCCTCCGCCAGCCTGGGATACAGGGCAATGGCACGATCGTAGCTGGCCAGCGCCTCCTCCATCCGGCCGAGATAGCGCAGCGCGTTGCCCCGGCTCAGATACAGTCGCGGCTGATCGGGCCACAGCGCCAGCGCCCTGTCGTGGCACGCCAGCGCCTCCGCCGGGCGACCCATTTCGGCCAGCAGCAATCCCCGGTTGGACCATGCCTCGGCATGGCGGGGGGCCAGCACCAGCGCCCGGTCGAGGCTGCCCAACGCATCGTCCAGCCGCCCGAGTTCGCGCAGCGCGTGGCCGCGGTTGGACCACGCATCCGGGAAGTCCGGCTGCAACTGCAACGCGCGGTCGTAGCACCCGACGGCCTCCTCATGGCGGCCCAGGCCGGCCAGCACCTGTCCCCGGTCGTGCCGCGCCATGGCGTTGCGCGGCTCCTGCCCGATCACCCGCCGGAGCAGTTCGGCGGCTTCCGGCAGCCGGCCGGAGCGGAACGCGAGGATGGCCAGGCCGTGCAGCGCCTCCGCTTGGCGCGGAGCGAACGATAGCACGCGGCGGTATCCGGCTTCCGCCTCGGCGGCGCGCCCGGCGGCCAACTGGGCGCGCGCGTTGCTCAGCAGGCCCGCAACGCCGGACCCAATCTCATGGATACCCGAACGGATCATTCCACTATTTTCATGAAATCCCGGGCAAAGATCAAGCCCCGGTCGCCACCATACCCAAAAATGTGACGCGGATCACTGTGGCGTGGGCGCGCGGCGCGTAGGGAGCAAGAGTTCCTCCCGTCACCTCGCCCCGGGCGCGCCCCTGCCCCGGGGCGCTTTTTTTCTGCCATACCGGCCGACATCCTTTGCTGCCAGGAGCGAGCCGATGCCCGATGCCCTCCCCCGCAAGCTCCGCCGCGCCGCAGCCGGCCTCGTGCTGGCCCTGTGCCTGTCCGCCTGTCACGACACGGCCCCGAAGCTGCCGCTCGCGCCAGCCGTGAACCTCGATCGCATGATGGGCGGCTGGTACATCGTGGCCAACATCCCCAACTGGTTCGAGAACGACCTCGTCGGCCTCTACGATGTCTATTCCCGCCGCCCGGACGGCGACATCCAGGAGGATTTCTACACCCACGAAGGCAGCTTCGACAGCCCGAAGAAGCACTACACCGTCCACGACTGGGTGACGCCCGGCACCAACAACGCCGGCTGGCGGGTGCAGATCTTTTGGCCGCTGAATTTTCCGTTCCTGATCCTGTACGTGGATCCCGACTACCGGTACGTGATGTTCGGCTACCCGGACCGCTCGCTGGGCTGGATTTTCTCCCGCACCGAGACCATCGACGATGCGACCTACGCCGCGCTGCTGGAACGGTTCAAATCGCTCGGCTACGACACGACACAATTCCGCCGCGTGGTGGAATTGCCCGACCAAATCGGCAAACCCGGCTTCGGCGGCACGGCGGGGGAGAAGGTGGCGCCGTAGTCCCTGGCGCCGCCCGCCAAATCGGGCAACTGTCCCGCCACGACGGGAGGATTCGGATGCGGCGCGAGACGTTGGAAAATGTCGCCATGCTGGTGGCGGCGGCAGTGGTGTATGGCGCGATCTTCCCGGTCAACCGCGTCGCCGCCGAGGCCGGCTGGCCGCCATTGGCCTTCGCGTTCTTCCAGACATTTGCCGGCGGCGTCGCCATCGCGCTTTGGCTGGCGCTACGCCGCCGCCCGCTGGCACCGTCCTGGCGCCACGTCGTCGCCTATCTGGTGATCGGCGCTTTTGCCATGGCGCTGCCATCCGCCCTGCTGATGCAGGCGGCCGGGCACGTCCCCGCCACGCTGCTGACGCTGGTGCTCTCGCTCTCGCCCGTGCTGACGTTGCTGTTCGCGATCCTCACGAAGCTGGAACGCTTCCGCGTGCGCGCCCTGCTCGCCGTGGCACTCGGCTTCGCCGGCGTCGTCCTGATCGCTTCGCCCTGGTCGCACGCGATGACGAATTCGGCCACCAACTGGTTCCTGCTCGCGCTGCTGGTGCCGACGATGTTCGCCGTCTCCAACGTCGCCGCCAGCCTGCTGCGCCCGCCGGACACGACCTCGCTCACGATGGCCGCCGGCATCCTGATCGGCGGAGGGCTGGTCGTGCTGCCGCTGGCGTTGGCGACCGGGCCATCGCTGCTGCCGCCCATCGTCGGCGCCGCCGCGCTGTGGACGGTCGTGTTGGCGACAGCGATCAACGCCGTCACCATCACGCTATTCTTCGTCGTCGTCCGCCGCGCCGGCCCGACTTTCTTTTCGCTGTTCAACTACGTCGCACTGCCCGCCGGCGTGCTGTGGAGCATTCTGGCATTCGGCGAGTTGCCGCCGCCGGTGTTCTGGCTGGCGCTGGCGATCATGCTCGCCGCCGTCGCGACCGCGCTGGGCGGGCGCCGGACGGCGGCGGGCTGACCCGCTACTTCGAGGGGTCTTTCGGCGTCCACAATTTGCCCTGTGCGCCCGCCTCGTAGCCCAGCCCCTTCGGGTAGGACAAAATCTCCATCTGCGCGCCCCACGGCGTCAGAAAATAGTCGATGGTTTCGCCCGCCAGCGGTCCCGCGTCGAACGGCGTCGGGTCGCCGAGCATTTTGACGCCTTTGCTTTTCAGGTAGGCGACCGCGGCCGCCTCGTCGTCCACGTAGAAGCCGATGTGGTGGCCGCCGATGTCGCTGTTGCGCGGCTCCGTCTTGACCTGCCCGTCCACCTTGTATTCGAACAGTTCCACGTTGGCGCCGGTGAAGCAGCGCAGCATGGCGAGGTTGGTGATCTCCGCGCGCGGCTCGACATTCAGATGCACCTGCATCCAGTCGTTATCGAACTTGAACGGGCCGACGGCGTAGGACGGTTTGGAGCAGCCCAAAACGTCGTCGAAAAACGCGATCGCCTGCGCCAGATCGGGCACCGTCATCGCCACATGGTCGATGCCGCGCAGCCCCGGCACCTGATCCGCACGGGCCGCGCCCGCGAGGCCCGCCAGCAACGATGCCGCCAACAGCAGATGTTTCATCGCCAACCCTTCCCCGTTTTCGTGACGGGGAAGGTTCCACGGTTGGCGACCGGCGGCAATCCTTACAGCACCGCGAGCACGGCCTCGGCACGGCTGACATCGAACCCGCCCGGCGCCTCGACGGCGAGATGCGTCACCTTGCCATCGTCCGCCACCAGGGCGAACCGCTGGCTGCGCACGCCGAGGCCGCGCGCGATCAGATCCAGTTCCAGCCCCAGCGCCTTGGTGAACGCGCCCGAGCCGTCGGCCAGCATCAGAACCTTGTCGCCGACGCCCTGGTCCTTGCCCCACGCGCCCATGACGAACACGTCGTTGACCGCCACGCACGCGATGGTATCGACGCCCTTGGCATGAAGCGCGTCCGCCTCCTGCACGAAGCCCGGCACATGCTTGGCGCTGCATGTCGGCGTGAAGGCGCCCGGCACCGCGAACAGCACCACTTTCTTGCCCTTGAAGATTTCGTCCGTCGAAATCTCCTTCGGCCCGTCCGGCGTCGGCGTCATCAGTTTCGCCGACGGAATGCTGTCGCCCACTTTGATGGTCATGGTTCCTGCTCGCGTTGGGGGTAAGCCTACGCCGGACTCCTACCGCCAACGCCGGCCGGTGTCACGCTGGGGGGAGCGTGGATCGTCACACCCGCGCAAACGCTTGCGCGCCGGGCGTTCGATGCCAAAATGTCATCTATGCCGAGAACGCCCCGCACCCCGCCCGCCGAACCGCCCGCCGCCCCCAAGCGGCGCCGGAAGCCGGCCGCCCCCAAACAACCGGCCTTCCCGCCGGAGGAGACCACGCTGACGGGGCAAGTTCTTATCGCCATGCCCGCGATGGCGGACACGAGATTTGCCAACAGCGTGATCTACATGTGCGCCCACACGGACGAGGGCGCCATGGGCATCGTCGTCAACCGCCCGCTGGCCGCCCCCACGTTCGCCGACCTGCTGACCCAACTGAGCGTCGACCCCGTCCCGCCGGCGCGGTCCATCGGGTTGTGCCAGGGCGGCCCGGTGGACAACGCGCGCGGCTTCGTGCTGCACACCGCCGACTGGACCGGTGACGGCAGCCTGCGCGTGGACGAGAAAATGGCGCTGACGGCGAGCCTGGACATCCTGAAAGCCATCGCCTCCGGCGGCGGGCCTTCGCAGGGGATGCTGGCGCTCGGCTATGCCGGCTGGGGGCCGGGCCAGTTGGACGCGGAAATCCAGCAGAACGCCTGGCTCTCGGCACCGGCCGATATCGCGATGCTGTTCGACGACGACCACGAGACGAAGTGGCGGCGGGCGTTGGCGAGCTTGCGGATTGATCCGTTGTTGTTGTCTACGGCGGCGGGGCGGGCTTAGGGTTTGTACGAGAACAAACGCTCGACCTTGGTCATTCCGGCGAAGGCCGGAATCCAGGGCCGCCCGCTCCAACGTTCGCGTGGGTCTAGACCCCGGCCTTCGCCGGGGTGACGTCGTTGGCCCGGCTCTTCCCAAACGATGCGTATGCGGGAAAGCGGGGATCCAGGCCAGCTTGGGTGATCGCGGCGGCCAAACAAGCAAATGGACAAACGATCACCGTTTCTTTGAACGGCGTTGCTTGGGCTCCTCGCGCACCGGTTCGTCCCACAGAATTTCAGTCTCCGTCAAACCCGCTAGCGGCGAAATGTCGCTAATCTGAGTGCCCCTAAGATCGAGCTTTCGCAGTCCCGTTAGCTTGGCGAGCGGCGCGAGGTCGCCGACCTGTGTGCCCATCAGATCGAGCGATTGGAGTGCGGTGAGCTTGGCGAGCGGCACGAGGTCGCGGATCTGTGTGTTCCAGAGATCGAGCGATTGGAGTGCGGCGAGGCTGGCGAGCGGCGCGAGGTCGCTGACCGGTGTGTCCACCAGATTGAGCGATTCGAGTGCGGTGAGCTTGGCGAGCGGCGCGAGGTCGCCGACCTGTGTGCCCTCCAGATCGAGCGATTGGAGTGCGGCGAGGCTGGCGAGCGGCGCGAGGTCGCTGACCTGTGTTTCCATCAGATCGAGCGATTGGAGTGCGGCGAGGCTGGCGAGCGGCGCGAGGTCGCTGACCGGTGTGTTCATCAGATGGAGCGATTGGAGTGCGGCGAGGCTGGCGAGCGGCGCGAGGTCGCTGACCGGTGTGTCCGACAGATAGAGCGATTGGAGTGCGGTGAGGCTGGCGAGCGGCGCGAGGTCGCTGACCTGTGTGTCCACCAGATTGAGCGCTCGCAGTCCCGTGAGGCTGGCGAGCGGCGCGAGATCGCTGACGTCAGTGCCCGGCAGATACAGTGATTGTAGTGCGGTGAGGCTGGCGAGCGGCGCGAGGTCGCCGACCTGTGTAAAGCTCAGATCGAGCGATTGGAGTGCGGTGAGGCTGGCGAGCGGCGCGAGGTCGCTGACCTTTGTGTTCGTCAGATTGAGCGATTGGAGTGCGGCGAGGCTGGCGAGCGGCGCGAGGTCGCTGACCTGTGTGGTCCTCAGATTGAGCGATTGGAGTGCGGTGAGGCTGGCGAGCGGCGCGAGATCGCTGACGTCAGTGCCCGACAGATACAGTGATTGTAGTGCGGTGAGGCTGGCGAGCGGCGCGAGATCGCTGACGTCAGTGCCCGATAGATTGAGCAATTCCAGCGCCGTCAGATCACGCAAGAGATCGGTTCGGGAAAAGTTCTTTTCGAATTTTCTTGGTTTTTGGCCTCGTTTGCCCGAATCGACCATATCCCAGATCGACACCGGGTCGGAAAAATCAAGGCGGCGGATAAAGGGGCGCCACGATGCCGGCGGCGCCTTGCCGCCAAGGATCATCTCCTGCGCCGCCGCCTCGATGTCATCAGGATGCGGATCATCCGGTGCTTCAGGCAGCACCGCAGGAGCAGCCAAAAGGAACTTCTGCGCTTCTCTCGTCAGGGCCAGAATCGCATGGCGCCAATCGTCCGGCCGTGTCGCAGCAAGCGCCTCCACTTCCGCCTCGGCACTTACAAGGGTTGCGGCAAATCGTTGCGCCAAGAGCGACTGGCCCGCGAAATCCGAGGCGACGGCGCCAGAAAAGAACGTCGCCCCGACCGCGAGCAAGTTCATCGCCCAGCCGAACATGCGATTGCGCGATTTTTGACCTTGATACGCAGTTCCCTCGACAGCGGCGGCAAGCACCCTGAAATCCTCCCGGTCGCGTTCCGGGATGCCCTGCTTATCACCTGCCCGGCGAACAAACTCCCGGGCTGGCTGATAACTGTCCTGGCGCACCAGGGCCTTGCCAGCCTCGTCGTCCCATTTTGCCACCGTCGGAAAACCGCGCAGCCACGGTGCCGCCAACTGGACCAGCGTGGTCAGCAACCCGTGAATATCCGGAGCGAGCGGATCGTCGGTCGCAAGCGGATCACGCTGCACCCGCACATCCGTCTCCAAGAAGCCACCCAGCCGCAGCATGAGCGGATACGCAGCGCCAAGTTTGCTCGGCATTGCCAGTGGATCGCCCGCAACAATGTCGCGAAACGCCGCTGCCGTAGAGGCCAAATCCGCCCAAACACTGGTATTCTCAAGTCGCTTGGCGGACGCGGCCAATTTCGCCGCCATGTCATGAATAGCGTTCTGAAATTGCTGCCGCACAGGATCGATCGGCGGCGGCCTTCATGTCGCTCGGCCGTCCGGACCTGTCGATGGCCAGTACGTCGCCCTGGACGATAACCGTTGGACCGGCCGGGTCAGGCTTGGCCTTCGCGAAGACCTCAGAACGTGCTTCCAAAAACACGGCTCGGAATGCTTCACGCGCTTCGTTGCGATCCTTGGTCGGGCCGAACAGCACCCGCAGAATCGGCTCGATCTCGGTCGGCAAGGCGCGGCCATGGCACCAGTTGGACACGGTGCGCGGCGAGACAAATTCATTGTCGCGCGAACTCGGCACTTTCGCGGCGAATGCCTCGAACGTCCAAGGCTCTCCGTGGGGTGCTCCAGGGCGCGTGCCGCTTGCAAGATACCTCGCAAGTAACGCCGCGAAGCGTGCGCGCGCAGACTCAGCGTTCGGCTTACGGGCCATTGCGGCGGATTGCGGTTGTGGGCCTGCTCATTGCGCCAAGGTGCGATCAGTGGAGTGCGGGTTCAACACGAAAGGCCCGCCATCATGTCGCATCTTCACCGGTTCGCATACGCCGGTCTCGCCGCAGTTTACGCCGTCTCCACCATCGTCCTGTTCGTGGACGGCGCGGTCGCCCACGCCTGCTGCGCCATGGCCGCCGGTGCGATCTACGCCGCCTTGGTCCGCCGTCGCAGCTCCCGGCGCCACCGGAAATATGTTCGGCGGCCGACTCACGGCCCTTCGCAGCCGCCTTGAAAAAGCCAACGGCCCCACTCGCCACCGCCCCACCAACCCGATATCGTCTCGTAGTCGAGACGGCGGGGAGCGGCGATGTCGGAAGGCGGCCATCACACCGAAGCCACGGCCGCCCAGGCATCCGGCCGCGCGGCGTTGGCCATCGGGAATAGCGTCCTGAATGGCGCCATCTTGTGGCTGGCCGAGGTGGCAATCGCCTGTGTCCCGCTCACTGCGCACGAAATTGTCGCCGAATTTTCCGGCGGCGCCGAGCCGTCCGGCCGGTTCGACCCGATTCCGGAAATCTGCATTCTTGCGGTCGTGATCTCGGGCCTTTCGATCGTGTCGCTGGCCCGGTTCGGCGCGCACGAGCCGGCGACGCATACGCTGTTAACGTTCCTCATGTTGATCTCGTCGGTGTTCTCTCTTGTGTCGGGCGCGGTGATGTACGGCTTGGCTGTCATGGGCCTGGACCATGGCCGCACCGGCCTCGCCTATTGGGCCGTCACGGCATCGTTGTTGACATCATTTCTGATCACGCTCGGAAAGTCGGTACGCGAGGCGCTCGTCGTTGAAACGGCCGTCTCACCACGCTACGTTAAAGCTGAGTTGGAGGATTGAGGCCATGGTCCTGATTGTGAATGGCGCGCTGTGGCTGTTTCTTGCCCTGGTTTGCGCCTACGGCATCTACGACGTCGTGAACACCTTCCGCGCCACGATGCGCGAACTGGAACAGCGCGACCTCCGCGCCGCCCGCCGCCACTCCAAGCCGGTTTAACTACCACGTAAACGCCGGCACCAGCGCCACCGGGGCCAGCCCGGCATCCCGCGCCGCCGCTTCGGCGGCCCCGTCGGCGGCAAATTCCTCGGCATGTATTCCGCCCAGCACCCAGCACGAATCCACGCCCGCAGAACGCGCCCCCGCAATGTCCGTGCGCAGCGAATCACCCACCGCCAGCACTCGCGGATGCGGCAGGCCAAGCAACTCCAGCACCGGTGCATACACCGCCGCATCCGGCTTGCCGACCCACAGCACTTTCCCGCCCAGCGATTCGTAGTGCAGCGCCAGCGTCCCCGCGCAGATGAGGCGTTTGTTCGCGCGAATCACTTCCAGGTCCGGGTTGGCGCACACCATCGGCAGCCCGGCCGCCAGCGCCGCCTGCATATCAGCCAGATACGGCGCGATCGAGGTCGGGCTGCGCAGATCGTCCGGCCCGGTGTTCAGGATGAAGTCGGCCAGGTCCGGCCGCTCCACTTGCACCAACTCCAGGCCGGCAAACACGTTTCTGTCCCGCTCCGGCCCCAGATGATACATGCGACTTCCCAGCGCCGCGAACTCCGCAGACTCACGATCCCGCAACAGCCAGTGCGTCACCTCCCCGCTGGTGATCAGGCCCGTGTAAAGATCGTCGGCAATGCCGATGGCCCGCATGGCGGCGGCAGCGGCGTGCGCCCGGCGCGGTGCGTTGGAGAGCAACACCACCGGCTTGCCCGCCGCCCGCAACCGCAGCAGGCAATCGACGGCCCCCGGATACGGCGTGTGCCCGTCGTGGATCACCCCCCACAAATCCAGGATGAACCCGTCGTAGCGCGCCGCCAGCGGGCCGAATCCGGACAGATGTTCCATGTCTAATCTTTCAGGTCCGCCCCGACGGCCGCCGCCGCGCTGGCGAATCCGTCCCGCTCCAGCGCCGCCAGCAATTCGCGTTTCAGGCGCGGGATCAGCGCGGGCCCTTCTAGCGCGAACCCGGTGTAAACCTGCACCAACGTCGCCCCCGCGCGGATTTTTTGCAGCACCTGCCGGCCGGTGAAGACGCCGCCGACGCCCACCAGCACCAGCCGCCCCGCCGCCAGCCGCGCGACGCGCGCCAGCATCGCGGTGGACGGCGAAAACAATGGCGCGCCCGAAAGCCCCCCCGCCTGCGCCGCGTTCCGGCTGCGCAGCCCCGCCGGCCGAGCCGTGGTGGTGTTGGACACGATCAGCCCCGCAGCCCCCCCCTCGACACACGCGGCCACGACGCCCGGCAATTCCTCGTCGTGCAGGTCCGGCGCTAGCTTGATCAGCAACGGGGGCGGGCTCGCGACCTCCTGCCGAACCGCCGCCAGGATCGCGGCCAGCCGGTCCGCCCCCTGCAACGCCCGCAGCCCCGGCGTGTTCGGCGAGGACACGTTGATCGTCACGTAATCCGCGCACCGCGCCACGGCCGCCACCAGCGCCGGATAATCCCGCTCCGGCACCGCCCCCTCCTTGTTGACGCCGACATTGGCGCCCACCGGAATTTTCCGCCGTACGGCGGCGAGCCGGCGCACATACAAGTCCAGCCCGCCATTGTTGAAGCCCAAGCGGTTGATAACGGCATCGTCCTCCAGCAGCCGGAACATCCGCGGGCGCGGATTACCGGCCTGCGGGCGCGGCGTGACGGTGCCGGCCTCGACGAATCCGAACCCCAGCCGCATCAGCGGCGCCAGCGCCACCGCGTCCTTATCGAACCCCGCCGCCAGCCCGATCGGATTGCGAAAATCCCGCCCGAACGCGTGCATCGACAGACGCGGATCGTCCGCCGTCCGGTCTGCACCCGCGAGGCCGAGGCGCAGCGCCGCCAGCGCGATGCCATGCGCCCGCTCCGCATCCATCAGGCGCAGCAGCGGCAGCAGCGAGGATGCGAGGGCGGGGGACATCGGTTGCGCATGCCGCATGCGCGGGCTTGCGGCAATGGCTTGCGGGGCGCACATGCGGCCGGCCATGTGGCACGAACCGTATCTGGAAACCTGTTGCCGATCCGCCCTGCACCGCCTGTCGCTCGCCGCCGATGCCGGCCGGCCCGGCGGCCTGAAGGACGGCCCGTGCCTCGCGCGCCTGACCCACATGGGCTTGGTCAGCGCGCGCGAGGACGGACGGTTTCTGCTCACGGAGGCGGGTGCCGCCCGCCA
>CAJCJG010000199.1 GCA_903970625.1 Solirubrobacterales bacterium 70-9
CCCCCCCCCCAGCCGGTGGATGTCCTGCTCCATCACCGCCATGCGCTGTTCAAAATCCTTCGACATCGCGCGCAGATCGTTGGCATCCACCTTTACCCCGGCCCGCTCCACCTCCAGCAGCACGCCGGACAGGCGGCGGTCGATCTGTTCGTAGAGCGCCAGCGATTTGCTGCCCCGCAACCGAGGGCGTAGCGCGTGCCACAGGCGTAGCGTCACGTCGGCATCTTCGGCGGCGTAGGCGGTGGCGCGGTCCAGCGGCACCTGACTGAACGGAATCCTGCCCTTCCCGGTCCCCGTCACCGAATCGTAGCTGACCGGGGTATGGCCGAGATGGAGGGTGGAAAGTTCGTCCATGCCGTGGCCGTGGGCGCCGGCCTCGGCGGCGAACGAAATCAGCATCGTGTCGTCCACGGGTGCCGCCATCGGCGCGCCGGCGCGGGCCAGGATCGCGAGATCGAATTTCGCGTTGTGGAAGATTTTGAGCACCGCCGGGTCGGAGAGCAGGGGCGCCAGGGCCACGATGGCGTCGGCGGGCGCGATCTGGGCGGCGATGACGTTTTCCAGCGTGCCCTCGTGCCGCAGCGGCACGTAGCAGGCGCGGCCGGGGGCGGTGGCCAGCGACAGGCCGACGATGTTGGCGCGCTGGGCGTCCAGCCCGTCCGTTTCAGTGTCCATCGCGAGCAGGCCGGCGGAGGTCGCCTCGGCGACCCACACATGCAGCGCGTCGAGCGTGGTGACGCACTCGTAGGGGCCGAACGGCACTGTCGCCACGGTCTCGGTCGCCGGCAGAGTGGAGGGCGCCTCGTGCTCGGGCGCCACCGGCGCGGCGGGCAGATCGTCCAAGCCCAGGCGGGCGAGCGTCGAGCGGAAGCCCTGCGCCAGCAGCCATGCCGACAATGCTCCCCGGTCGGCCTCCCGCGCCGTCAACTCCGCCAGCGGCGTCGGCAGCGGCGCGTCGTCGCGCAGTTCGACCAGTTTTCGGGAGATGCGGGCCGCCTCCGCGTGCTCGATCAGCAAGTCTCGGCGCTTGCCAGGTTTCATCGCAGGGGCGGCGGCCAGCACGCCTTCCAGGTCGCCGAACTCGGTGATCAGTTGCGCCGCCGTCTTGGGGCCGATGCCCGGCACGCCGGGCACGTTGTCCACCGAGTCGCCCATCAGGGCTTGCGCTTCGACCAACTTGGCCGGCACGACGCCGAATTTTTCCATCACTTCGGCGGGGCCGATCGGCTTCTGCTTGATCGGGTCCCACATGCCGACGCCGGGGCGGATCAACTGCATCAGGTCCTTGTCGGACGAAAAGATCGTCGTCCGGCCGCCCTGCGCCACCGCTTCGCGGGCGTAGGAGGCGATCAGATCGTCCGCCTCCCAGTCCGCCAATTCGATGGCCGGCACCCCGAGCGCGGCCGTCGCGTCGCGCACCAGGGCGAATTGCGGAATCAGATCCTCCGGCGGGTCCGGCCGCTGCGCCTTGTATTTGTCATAGAGCCGATTGCGGAATGTCAGCCGGCCCGCGTCGAAGATCACCGCGACATGGGTGCCGACATGGTCCTTCAGCAGCCGCGCCAGCATGTTGGTGAAGCCGAACACGGCATTCACCGGCACGCCGTCCGGCCGGGTCATCGGCGGCAGGGCATGGAAGGCGCGGAAAATATAGCCCGAGCCGTCGATCAGGATCAGATGCAGCGACTCGTCGTCCATCTCAGTGGTCGGCGCCGGGGCCGGCACCTTCGTTCAGGACATAAAGACGCGAGCAGTACGGGCACATCACGTCGCGGGTGACGATACGGAGGAACACGCGGGGGTGGCCGAGGGCGCCGTCGCCGCCGTCGCAGGCGACCACGCGGTCGTCCACATGGATGATCTCGGTCGGCGTCGTTGGCGCGGGGGCACTGTCCGGCATGAGCATCCTTTAATGGTCGGGGCCACCCGCTTCGGGCTATGCCATGATAAAGCACATGGCCATGCTTTCAACCTCGCCGCCAAATGTCGTTTCGCGACGGGCGCTGCTGGCCGTGGGCGCCGGGGCGGCGCTGGCCGGCTGCACGCTCGGCCCGGCGCCGCCGCTGCGTGGGCCGTTAGAGGCGCCGCGCAAGGACGGCGCGTTCACGATGCCGGACGGCGCCCGCCTGCCCTACCGTGCCTGGCTGCCCGCCGCCGAGCCGCAGGCGGTGGTGCTGGCGCTGCATGGGTTCAACGACAGCAGGGATGCCTGGGAGGTGCCGGCGCCGGCGCTGACCGATGCGGGCTTTGCCGTCTATGGCCCGGACCAGCGCGGCTTCGGCGAGGCGCCGGGCCGGGGCTTTTGGGCCGGTACCGATACGATGGTGGCGGACGCGGCCGAAATGGCGCGGCAGCTCGCCAGCCGCTATCCGCGCTCAACGCTAGTGCTGATGGGCGAGAGCATGGGCGGCGCGGTGCTGATGTGCCTTGCGGCACGGGGACAGGCGCCGGCTGGGGCGCGGTTCGTGCTGGTGGCGCCGGCCGTGTGGGGCCGCGCGACGATGAACCTGTTCCTGCGCGGCAGCCTGTGGGTGGCGTCCAATGTGGCGCCCGGCGTGTCCGTCTCCGGCGGGCCTGTGCGGGTGATGGCGAGCGACAATCGGGAGGCCATCATCCGCCTCTCCCGCGACCGGCTCACCATCCGCGCGACGCGAATCGACGCGGTGCGCGGCCTCGTGGACCTGATGGACGCCGCCGCCGCCGCGGCACCCGCGTTCACGGCGAATGGGTTGTTCCTGTACGGCGGGCGGGACGAACTGGTGCCGAAGGGGGCGATGGAGGCGATGTGGCGCAAATTGCCGCCGGGCGGCGCGCGCACCGCGTTCTATCCCCGCGCCTACCACCTGATGCTGCGCGACCTGGGGAGAGCGGCGATCTTGGCCGACGTGGTGGCCTGGGTGCGTGACCCGCGCGCGCCCCTGCCCTCGGGCGCAGATCGGGCGGCGCGGGTTTGGCTGGCGGGGCGGGCGTGACTTGCGGCAAACGTCGCGACGCGCCATTTCTGGCGTTCTATCCTGTGCCGGTGAGGCAACGATGTCCGTTCTGATTGGCGACGAGGCGACCGACCGGGCCATTCGCGATTTGGCGGAGATGAAGGGCGTTTCGGTCAACGAAGCGGTGCCGCAGGCTGTCGAGCAGGAATTGGCCAGCGAACGCGCTCGGCGCGATCTGATCGCACGGATTTCGGTGTGGCAGGACCGCGTCGCCACACTCGGACAGGCGGGCGGCGAGCCGGCGGATAAGGCGTTCTTCGATGCGCTCTCGGGCCAAGATTGATGCTTCTCGATACCTCGGGTCTCGTTACGATCCGCTCAGACGGCGTTGTCCCAGAATGGACGCCTCCCTTAACATTAGCATTTGAATGTGGTGAAGGCAGATCAGCGGCGCTCAACGCGCTTTCTTACTATAGAGATAACTATGATATCATCTTCTCCTACGGTTTGGCCTGCCGTGAAGACTTACGTAGGTCTAAAGGCTAGACGAATTTGTCGTTTTTGCCGTCGAACTGACGCAGAAATCTCCTTTAAGTCTGAAGCCCATGCAATACCGGGGCTGATTGGAAATAGAACATTGGTCAGTTATGAAGAATGTGACGAGTGCAACACACGCAATGGTCTCATAGAGAACGATCTCGGGAATTTTACTCTACCGACTCGTATTTGCGCTAAGCTTAATGGATGAAAGGGAAAACCTTCCTTCAAAGACAAAACTGGACGAATTGATCTTCATTCATCATCCAGCACGACGCCCGGAGCGACTTCCTCGCGCTCGGCGTATGTGGCGCCGGTTGGTGCAAAGCGGATCGAAATGGCATCCGCCTCCGGATCGTAGGTCGCTTTGGCCTCGCTCATCGCTTGGCTCCTCGGTCGAAACACTTGTTGGTCGCAGCACGAATGCGCCGACCGCGCGAAAGCCCTCTCCCCTTGTGGGAGAGGGAGAAGAAGTCGTGTGCGTGACGTGACTTTGCTAACGAATCACACCTTCAAAAACCCCACCAACCGCTCCGCCTCCGTCACAATCGGGTCCGCCAGCGCCGCCGCCCGTTGCGCTCCGTCGCGCAGCGCCGCGTCCACCGTGCCGGGGTCGGCCAGCAGCCGCCGCGTCTCGGAGGCAATCGGCGACAGTTTGGCGACCAGCAACTCAACCAGCGCCTCCTTGAACGCGCCGAAGCCTTTTCCCCCGTGCTCGCGCAGCACGCCCTCGAAATCCGTGTCGGCCAACGCGGCATAAATGCCGATCAGGTTGCGGGCTTCGGGGCGGGTTTCCAGGCCGGCGACTTCGCTCGGCAGCGCTTCCGGGTCGGTCTTGGCGCGGCGGATTTTCAGCGCAATCGCGTCGGCGTCGTCGGTCAGGTTGATGCGGCTTTGTTCGGACGGGTCGGACTTGCTCATCTTCTTGGTGCCGTCGCGCAGGCTCATCACGCGCGCGGCGACGCCCAAGATTAGCGGCTCGATTCGCGGGAAAAATTCGACGCCGTAATCGTGGTTGAATTTTTGCGCGATGTCGTTGGCCAGTTCCAGATGCTGCTTCTGGTCGTCGCCCACCGGCACGTGCGTCGCGTGATAGGCCAGAATGTCGGCGGCCATCAGGTTCGGATACACGTACAGGCCGGCCGAGGCATTTTCCCGGTCTTTGCCGGCCTTGTCCTTGAACTGCGTCATCCGGTTCAGCCAGCCGAGGCGCGCCACGCAATTAAAGATCCAGGCGAGGCGCGCGTGCGCCGGCACCGCCGACTGGTGGAACAGGATGTGCTTTTTCGGGTCGATGCCGCAGGCGATCAGGGCCGCCGCCAGTTCCCGTGTGGCCTTCGCCAGTTCCGCCGGGTCCTGCCAAACCGTGATCGCGTGCAGATCGACGACGCAATAAATGCACTCGTTGTCCGCCTGCAACGCCACCCAGTTCCGCACCGCGCCCAGATAATTGCCGAGTTGCGGGACGCCGGAGGGCTGGATGCCCGAGAAGATGCGTTGCATGACAATCGTTCCGAGGAATGGGGCCGCGTTTTTCCGGCGGATAGCTTGTGCGGTCAACCCTCCGCCGGCGCACGCCCGCGTCGCCGGCGAAGCTTGCCGGCAATCTGCTTGAGGTCGAACGCGCCGAACGCCTGCCCGGCGACGCCGTACGCCGCCATGCCGCCGCCGACCAGGATCGCCAGGCCGATGCCGCGCAGCACCTGCCCGTGCCCGTCCAGCGCCGCAAACACCGTGCTCTGCAACCCCAGCAGCACCAGCGCCATCGTCACCGAAGCGCCGAGCATCCGCATCGCCCGGCTGTTCAACTCATGGTCCACGACGAATTGCCGCCGCTTGTGCAGCACCCAGGCGAGGCCGGACACGTTGGCCCACGCGGCGATGGAGGACGCCAAGGCCGGCCCCATGTGCTGCAAAGGTACCATGAACAGCAGGTTCAGCGTCAGGTTCAGCGCGATGGAGGCCATGCCGATTTTCACCGGGGTAGACGTGTCGCCGCGCGCGAAGAAGCCGGGGATCAGCACTTTGACCAGCACGAACGCCGGCAGCCCGATGGCGTAGGCAGCCAATGCTTGCGAGGATTTGAACACGGCCACCGCGTCGAACGCGCCGCGCCCGAACAGGACAGAGATGATCGGCTCGCGCGAGACGATCAGCGCCAGCGCGGCCGGCAAGGTCAGCACGAGTGCGTATTCGATGGCGCGGTTCAGCGTGTCGATCGCGTCCCACGGTCGCCGCCCGACCACCTGGCGGGACAAGGTGGGCAGCAGCGCGGTGCCGACGGCGGCGCCGATGGTGCCGAGCGGCAACTGGTTGATTCGGTCGGCGTAGTACAGCACCGCGACCGTGCCCGGCGGCAGCAGGCTGCCGATGATCACGTCCACCGATAGGTTGAGCTGCGTCACGCCGGCGCCGAGAAGCCCCGGCCCCATCCGCCGCAGCAGCACCCGCATCTCCGGTGTCAGACGCGGGCGTGGCAACCGCAGCCGGTAGCCGGCCCGTTGCACCGCCCATGCCACCAGCCCCATCTGGAATAGGCCCGAGACGCTGACGCCGTAGGCCAGCGCGTGGCCGGCCGTCGGCAGCACATGCAGCAGGCCAAGCATGCAGCCGATGGAGACGATGTTGTACACCAGCGGTGCTGCGGCAGCGGCGGCGAAGCGGTCCATACCGTTCAGCACGCCGGACAGCAGCGCCGTCAAGCAGATCAGCGGCATGTAGGGGAACGTGATCCGGCTCAGCGTCACCGCAAGCTGGAACTTTTCCGGAATCGCCTCGAACCCCGGCGCCAGCACCGCCATCAGGTAGGGCATGAAGAGTTCGGCCAGCAGCGTGAGCCCGAGCAGCCAGAACGCCATCACGGCGGCGGCCTGTTCGGCGAATTTTTGCGCGGCCTCGTGGCCCTCGGATTCCAGCAGGCCGGAGAAGGCGGGGACGAAGGCGGCGTTGAACGCCCCCTCGCCGAACAGCCGCCGGAACAGGTTCGGCAATCGGTTGGCGACAAAGAATGCGTCCGCGACCGGCCCCGCGCCGAGCAACGCCGCGATCAGCACATCGCGCGCGAAGCCGAGCAACCGGCTGCCCATCGTCCAGCCGCCGACAGTCAGGATGCCGCGTAGCATGCGGCACCCGTTAGCCGATGCGCCGGGCCGCCGCTACCGGCAGGTTTGGCAGGGCGTGGCCGAACCGCGATATACGATTGAATCCCCAAACGAACGGAAGCGACGCAGTGCGAGATGGCCCTGCGGCACACGCTGACGAAAAGGCTCCAAAGGGGGCCAAACACCAGCCGGATTGACCGAATCTACCATCGGCGGCAGTCCTCTCCCCGCAAATTGCCCTGGGCATGAAGGAGTCTGTGCCCACTCTTCGGCGGGCGCCACGGACGCTTGCTTTGGTCGGCTTTGGGTCGTTCTTGACAGCAGAATACGACACCATTACGCTGTTAGTATGAGATCCATTGTGCCATAGAAGTAGAGCATGTGATTGCCATCGCCGAACTGCGTGGCGCGCATAAGGGTGGTAAGCGGGTATGACCAAGACGGTTGTCATGATGGGCCTCGACCCGACGGTGGTCGACTATTCCGATCCGGCATATGCCAATTTTCCAGGATTGAACGCGGATGTCCTCGCGGCCGCACTCGAGAAAGATCGCCAGGCGCTCGTAGCCAAGGGTTACGAGGCAATTTGGAGCTTGTGGGATAAGAGCGAAGGCGCACAGCAGAAATTTATCGAGGATTTGCTGAAGTACAAGCCCGATGCCGTGATGATTGGGGCCGGCGTGCGTTTCAACCCGGCCTTGACCGCCCTGTTCGAGACGTTGGTCAATCTCGTGCGAGACCATGCGCCGCAAGCGCGGCTTTGCTTCAACTCCGGCCCTTACGACACGGCAGACGCTGTCGAGCGTCAAACGTAAGCCGGTAGATCGCACTATAAAAAAGGGGAAATCGTTACTCTCGCTGCCCATGTTGCGCAAGACCTGCGGAGGAGGCACTAGCGGCTACTCGGCCGGCGCTGCCGCCGTCTCCAGCTTGCGGTCGTGGGGGAGCAGGATCACGGCGATCATACCGACCACCGCCAGCGCGGCGATCACCAATAGGCCGCCGGAGAAGCTGCCGGTTGCGTCTTTGATCCAGCCCATCGCATAGGGGCCGGCGAAGCCGGACAGGTTGCCGAGAGCGTTGATGATCGCGATGCCGGCCGCCGCCGCCGGGCCACTCAGGAATGCGGCCGGCAGGGTCCAGAACACCGGCAGCGACGAAAACACCCCGAAACCGGCGATCGACAGCGCCACCATCTTATACAGCGGATCGCCCACGAAGGCGGCCACGGCGATGCCGGCGGCAGCCACCAGTAGCGGGATCGCCACATGGGCCTTGCGCTCCATCGTCGCGTCCGACCGGCGGCCCCAAAGCACCATGCTGATGGTGCCGACGGCGTAGGGAATGGCGGTGATCAGCCCGATCTCGAACTTGGTCAGTCCGCCGAAGCCGGCCACGATCTGCGGCAGCCAGAAGCCGACGCCATAATTGGTTGCCACCGCGCCGAAATAGATCAACGCCAGCGTCAGCACGCGCGGGTCGAGCAGCGCCTGCGCGACCGACAGGCTTTCCCGCCGCTCCCGCACCCGCTCCTCGGCCGCGAGCCGGTCGGACAGCCAGCGCCGCTCGTCATCGGCAAGCCATTTCGCGTCGGCGGGGCGATCCGTCAGATAGACGAACACGACGCCGGACAGGATCAGCGCCGGCACTGCTTCTACCAGAAACATCCACTGCCAGCCTTTCAGGCCTGCCACGCCGTCCAAATATAGCAGCAGGCTGGAGACCGGCGCGCCGATGACGCTGGAGGCCGGGATCGCGGCCATGAACCAGCCGACGATGCGGCCGCGATAGGCGGCGGGGAACCATAGCGTCAGGAAAAAGATGATGCCGGGGAAGAACCCGGCTTCCGCGATGCCGAGCAACACGCGCACCACGTCGAAGCTGAACGCCCCGGTCACGAACGCGTTGGCGCCGGAGACGATGCCCCACGTGAGCATGATCCGCGCGATCCATTTGCGCGCGCCGAATTTGTGGAGAAAGAGGTTGGACGGCACCTCGAACACGAAATAAGCCAGGAAGAAGATGCCGGAGGCCAGGCCGTAGGCGCTGGCAGACAGGTTCAGGTCGGTGCGCATCGTCAGCCCGGCAAAGCCGACATTCACCCGGTCGAGGTACGCGACGAAGTAGCACAGCACCAGGAACGGCACGAGCCGCACCGTCACCTTCGCCATGGTCCGCCGTTCGAGCTCGCCCATCGTTTCCCCCTCGCGGCGCCTAGACAGCGCCTGCGTTTGTCCAGGGGAACAGCGTCCTTGTCCGCCGCCGATTTGGCAAGCCCCTTGGGCGGCCGTGTCAGACCCGCTCCGGCACCTTGGGCGCCGCCGGCTGGGGCGCGCGTTCGGGCAGGGAGGCCATGGCGGTTGACCGCCGAGGCATCGGCCGGATCAGCGGGCGAGCGGACTCCCGCCATATGGCATCGTCGATGCCGCGCCACAGCGCAAGATGATCCGTTGCCGGCTCTGGTCGCATCGCAGCCCTCCTAACAAGGCTGCGGAGGATGCGGCGGAAAGGTTTGCGGCCGGTTAAGCGAAGCGTCGTTGCGGTGACATCGGAACAGGCTCACCCCAAGGCGAGCCGCCGTCGCAGACCCGACAGGACCGGTGCCGTATCCAGTCCCGGCTGATAGGCGACATGGAACCGCTCCAGCGCCGCCGCCCACACGCCGAGGTCGGCGCCATCCGACACCGCGACGCAGGTGAAGCCGCATCGGACCAAAAACTCGTACTGGTCCGGCAGCACATGGCCGACCGCGCGGATTTCGCCGGAGAACCCGTAGCGTTCGCGCAAGGTGCGGGCGATGGTGAAGCCTCGGCCGTCGCGGAATTTAGGGAACTCGACCACCACCAGCGTCACCCGGTCGAGGAACGGCGCGATGTCTTCGGCATGGGTGGCAGACGTCACCTGGACCCCAAGCGCTGCGTTGCGTCCGGCGAGCGCGTCCGCCTCGCGTTGCAGGCGCGCGAACGGAATCAGCGCGGGGGCGTCGGCGGGCAAGGGCGCATCATCGGCGACCGCAACGAAGCGATCCTCGACCGGGCGGCCGTGGTCAAGCAGCGGCATGAAGAGCGTCCTTGAACGGCGCCATGCCGGCGCGGCGATAGGTTTGCAGGAAGTTTTCTCCGGTCTGGCGCAGCGAGAGATAGATGCGGATGATCCGCTCCACCACGTCCGTCACATCGTCGTAGGGAACCGCCGGCCCGACGATGTCGCCGATGGTGGCATCGTTGCCGGCGGAGCCGCCGAGCGTGATCTGATAGAATTCTTCGCCCTTCTTATCGACGCCCAGAATGCCTATGGCGCCGACATGGTGGTGGCCGCAGGCGTTGATGCAGCCGGAAATGTTCAGCGTCAGCGGGCCGATATCGTATTGCCGCTTCAGGTCGGCGAACCGCTCGGACAGAAGTTGCGCCACGGGGATCGCGCGCGCGTTGGCCAGCGAGCAATAATCCAGGCCGGGGCAGGCGATGATGTCCGTGACCGTACCGACGTTCGGCGTCGCGAGGTCGAGCGCGTCCAGTGCCTGCCATACCGCAAAAAGTTCGTCCTGGCGGACATGCGGCAGAACGAGATTTTGGTAGTGAGTGACACGGATTTCGTCGAACGAGTAGCGCTCGGCGAGGTCGGCGACGGCATCCATCTGCGCGTCGGTCGCGTCGCCCGGAATGCCGCCGATGGGTTTCAGCGAGACGATGGCGGAGATGTAGCCGGGTTGCTTGTGTGGGTTTGTATTGTGCGCGACCCAATCGGCGAACGCCGCGTTGTCCGAGACGGCGCGAGCGAGATCGGCCTCGGCGTTCGGGAGCACCACGAACGGCGGCGAGGCAAAATGGGCCTGGATGCCGGCAACGACCGCCGGATCGAGCCGGAATTTCTCGCGCGGCAGCGTAGCGAATTCCTGTTCCACCATCTCGATAAAGCGCGCAGCGCCCACGTCGCGAACCAGGATTTTGATGCGCGCCTTGTGGATGTTCTCTCGGCCACCCAGGGCGTTGTACACGCGCAGCACGGCTTCCATGTAGGACAGGAAATCCGCCTCGCTCAGCCATTCGCGCAGTTTGGTGCCGATGATCGGCACGCGGCCGAGGCCGCCGCCGGCCCACACCTCGAAACCGACTTCGCCCGCAGGGCCGCGCTTGGCCAGCAGGCCGATGTCGTGGACCTGGATCGCGGCACGGTCGGTGGGTGCGCCGGTGATCGCAATCTTGAATTTTCGGGGCAGGTAGGAAAATTCCGGATGCAGAGTGGACCACTGGCGGAGAATTTCGGCATAGACGCGCGGATCGACGATTTCGTCGGCGGCCGCACCGGCAAATTCGTCGGTGGTGACGTTGCGGATGCAGTTGCCACTGGTCTGCAAGGCGTGCAGATCTGCTTCGGCCAGGGCCGCGAGCGCGTCCGGCGCTTCTTCCAGCTTGATCCAGTTGAATTGCAGATTTTGACGCGTCGTGAAATGGCCGAAGCCGCGATCGTATTTGCGGGCGATGTGCGCCAGTTGGCGCATCTGGTCGGAACTCAGCACGCCGTAGGGCACCGCGCAGCGCAGCATGTAGGCGTGCAGTTGCAGATACAGGCCGTTCATCAGCCGCAGCGGCTTGAACTCATCCTCGGTCAGCGCGCCATCCAGTCGCCGCGCCACCTGCCCGCGAAATTCGGCCACGCGCTCGCGCAGGAATTCGCGATCGAACTCGTCGTAATGGTAGATCCCTGCGCGGGTCACGGCCATATCCATGCGACTATTCCCCTACGCTGCGACGCCGACGCTCGGGCCGAGGGCGCGAAATTTTTCCCGTGCCCGCAGCGGCACCGGGCCGGCAACGCCGACCGTCACTTCCGCGGCGTAGGCACCGACGACGAGTTGGGTCCGCTCCGCCTCGGCGCCCTCGGCAAGCCCGGTCTCGGCCGCTTCGCCGAGGAAAACCTTGGCCTCCGCGATATGCTCGGCCCAGCGCCCACCCTCCGCCAGCCAGACCACCCGGCCGTCGCGCAACCGGTTCGCCGTCACCACCAACGGCTGCGCCGTGCCCTTCGTCTTGACCTTGGCCTGCATCGTGCGCGCCTCTCCGTTCCGCTGTCGCCGCGCGTCATATAAGAAATTCCACGCGGTTGAAAGCACGGAGGGCGGCGTCTCTGCCATGCGGCGTCGTTGCGCCGGCCACGAGTCGCGGCATAGACCCTCGCCATGCATCCGGCCAGACCGCGCGGTTATTTCGGCATCGGGGTGGAAGGCGTCTCCAAGTCGGCGAACGTCGGCGCCTTGCTGCGCACCGCGCACGGGTTCGGCGCCGCGTTCTGCTTTACCGTCGGTGCCGGGTTCGACACCCGTGCCTCCCGCGCCGCCGACACGGCCGACGCGCCGAGCCATGTGCCCCTGTTTCGCTATGCCTCGGCCGAGACGATGGCGTTGCCGGAACGCTGCGTCCTGGTGGGGATCGAGCTGCTGGACGACTCGACGGACCTGCCGAGTTTCCGCCATCCGCTGAGCGCCGCCTACGTGCTGGGGCCGGAGCGTTCCGGCCTGTCGGCGCCGATGCTGGCACGGTGCCGGCATGTGGTGCGGATTCCGACACGGTTCGCGCTGAACCTCGCGGTGGCCGGCGCCCTGGTGCTGTACGACCGGATGCTGCAACACGGGCGGTTCGCCGAGCGCCTGGTGGCCAGCGGCGGCGCCGACCCCGCGCCACCCGCCGCGAGCCACGGCCCGCCGGTGTTCCGCCGCCACAAGCCAAGCTGGGCCGCCAAACCCAGCGACGACACGGAGGCATGATGCCCGCGCGCTTGTTCCCGCCCGACCCTAACCGTATGTCTCCGGCCATGCGCGCATCCCTCGGTTATTCCTCCCTGCTCCTGTTCCTCGGCCTTTGCGTCGTCTGCCCGGGTTTTACCCCGGACGCGCTGGCGCAAACCCCCAAGACAGCGGCCAAGCCAGCCCCGAAAGCCGCCGGGCCGAAGGCGATGGGCAAGTTCGACGATTGGACGGCGGCCACCAACAAGGAGGCGGGCCAGACGGTCTGCTATGCCTTCACCTATGCCGCGTCCTCCAGCCAGGCCCTCAGCGGGCGCAGGCGCGTGGTGCTGACCGTGACTGAGCGGGCGGG
>CAJCJG010000200.1 GCA_903970625.1 Solirubrobacterales bacterium 70-9
GGCGCTGCTGCCGGTCATGGGCGAGCGCAGCAACGGCGAAGGCGTCGCACGCCTGTCCGGCTTCTGCGCCGGCCCCGCCGTGTCCCGCGCCACCGCTGCCGCGCAGACCTTGGTGGTCAACGGCCGCCCGGTCGCGGACCCGCTGCTGCGCATGGCCGTCCGCGTGGCGTTCCGGGACGTGATCCCGCAGGGGCGGCACGGAATCGTGGCGCTGTTCCTGGATCTGCCGCCGGAGGATGTCGATGTGAACGTGCATCCGGCCAAGGCAGAAGTGCGGTTTCGCGATGCGGACGGCGTGCGCGGCCTGCTGATCGGCGCGCTTAACCGCGCACTCGCCGTCGGCGCCGGCCACGCCACGGCGCCCCTGCGGTTCTCCCAGCACCAGCCGCGCCCCGGCCTGCGGCTGGTGCATCCGGCACCGCGCCCTACCGGCTTCGCGGAGGCGCAATTGCCGCTCGCGGCACCCCCTGCCGCCCGCGTGCTGCCACCGCCGGACCGCTACCACGGCCCGTTCGCGGCGACCGCTCCGGCACAGAATCCCGGCGAATTTCCGCTCGGTGCCGCCGTGGCGCAGGTGCTCGACACCTACGTCATCGCGGTCGCGGCGGACGGCGGCCTCGTGCTGGTGGACCAGCACGCCGCCCACGAACGGCTGACGCAGGAGGCGCTGCGCGACCAGATGCTAGCCGGCGGCGTGCGCGCGCAACCCCTGCTGCTGCCCGCCGTCGTGGACCTGCCGCCGCCGCAGGTCGCGCGCCTGCTGGAGCAGGGGGCCGTGCTGGCAAAGCTCGGCCTGGACATCGAGGCGTTCGGCCCCGGCGCGGTGCTGGTGCGGGCGCTGCCGGCCGTGCTCGGCGCCCCGGACCCGGCCGCGCTGCTGCGCGATCTGGCGGAGGAATTCGCCGAACTTGGCGAGAGCACGGCGCTCGATGCCCGCCTCGACGCCGCCATTGCCCGCCTGGCCTGTCACGGCAGCGTCCGCGCCGGCCGCCGGCTGGAGCAACCGGAAATGGACGCGCTGCTGCGCCAGATGGAGGCGACGCCCCGCGCCGCCACATGCAGCCACGGGCGCCCGACATTTCTAAAGCTGTCGCGGGCGGAAATCGAAAAACTGTTCTCGCGGCGATAGACCGGTCAGCCCGCCCCGGCCGCCGTCCCCGCCGGCGCCGCGAAGGCCGCGCGTTTCCAGTTGTTTTTCGTTGTCTTGTAGCGGGCGAAACAATGCACCGCGACCGACTGCAACAGTTCGAACCGCTCCAGCACGCACACCCCGCGCAGCCACAGATCCGGCTTCAGCGGCGACAGCGCCAGTTCGGTCGCGAACGAGCGGGTGATCAGGCCGGGGCCGGTGGACAGCCACAGCGAATCCGAATCGCCCCGGTTCAGCGCCTCCACCGCGTCGATCAGGGCGCGCGCGATCACCGGATGGCCGGGGGCGGCGCCCAACACGTTGTTGCAGACGGTGGAAAACCCTTCCTGATACCCCACGAACGACCGGCCCGGCGGCAGCACGGCTTCCAAGGGGGCGAGGCACCGGTCGTCGGCATCGACATAGACGCCGCCATTGACATGCAGCCACGCCAGCCGGAACAGGTCGGCCTTGTGCGCCGGGTGGCGGGCGCGGCGGAAGGCGGCCAGCACGTCGCGGCCGAAATGCGCGCTTAGGAAATCCTGCGCGCTCGCGACATGGAACCGCTCGTAGCTCCAGCCCGGATTGATCTCCTGCCACGTGGCCATCAGCACCTTCAGGTCGGGCGGCGGCTCCGGCGTGTCCCAGAATTGCAGCAGGCGGCGAGGGATCGCCGCGTGCCCGGACGGGGTCGGCGCGTGGTCGGCGAGCAGCCCGGCCTGCCGCAGCGCCAGCACGAGGCAGATCGCCGCCGGCGTGTGGCCCGGATTGCGGCGCACGAAACCGCGCAGCGGCGCGATCCGGTCGGCGGCCGGGCGCTCGGCCAGCCTGGCCAGCATCTCGGTGGCCGCGCGGTCCATGCGGAACTCGTCCAGCACCTGCCCCAGATGCGTCTGCGCGGGGCTGAGCGACTCGTGCCGCAGCCGTGCCGCCGTCGCGTTCAGCCGCACCGAGGTCGCATTGTGCTCGGCGGCCATCTCCAGATCGAGGCGCAGCAGGCACGCCCGCGCCAGTTCGTTGTGCATGCCGGGGTCGCGCGGCGACAGGCGCAGGGCCTCCCGGTAATGCGCCACCGCCTCGTCCAATTGCCACCGCGCCTCGGCGACGTAGCCGCGCAGCATGGCGACGCGGGCCAGATCGCGGGCGGAGGCCACCGGGGGCGAGGCCAATGCCGCCTCGGCCGCATCGAACTTGCCGTAGGTGATGTCGCACTGCACCCGCTCGACCCACAGCCGGAAACTGCCGGCGATTTGGTCGGCCGCGTCGTCCAGCACGGCGCGCACCTGCGGCCACGCGCCGCGCGGCTTCAGCAACTCGATCCGGCCCGCCGTGATGTCCGCCCGCGGTCCTAAGGCGGCAGTGGCACGGTCCAGCAGCGACACGCCCTCCTGCCACTGCCCGAGCGCGGCGCGGGCGCGGGCGCCGGTCACGTAGGGCCACAGACGCTCCGGATGCAGCGCCAGCGCCTGCTCGCAGATGGCGAGGCAGCGGTCGTAATCCTCCGCCACCCAGGCGAGGTCTGCCTGATGGTGCAGCGCATCCGGGTGGCCGGGCTGCACGCGCAGCGCCTGTTCCAGCCAATCCATCGCCTCGACAGGCCGGCCCAGCGTGCGGCATTGCACCCCAGCCTCAACCAGCGGCCGCACCGCGTGCGGATGCCGGTGCGCCGCCTCGATGTAGGTTGCTAGCGCCGCATCGTCCTCGCCGGCATGACGCTGCAAGTCGCCGCGATGCAGCAGCACGTCCAGGCTGCCGGGGCTGGCCCGGTACGCCACCTCGATCAGCGGTCGCGCGGCGTCGAACTCGCCCCACTCCCGCAGATCGGCCGCCAGTTCCAGGTGGGCGCCGACATTGCGGCTGTCGGCCGCCACCGCTGCTTCCAGATGCGCGCGCGCCGGCGCCCGGTCGCCCTGCCTGCGGGCGATCCGCGCGAGCCCGACATGCGCCTGGGCCTGTTGCGGCCGCTCGGCCAGCACACCCCGGAACAGACGCTCGGCCGCCGGCAGATCGCCCCGCTCGATCTCCTCGTAGCCGAGGTCCAGCCGCGCGCCGATGTCGGAGGGCCGCGCGGCCACGACGCGCGCGAACAGGTCCGCCGCCTCCGCCCGCTGACCGAGCCGACGCAGAACGCGGCCCAGCAGCAGCGAGCCCTCGACATGGCGCGGCGCACCCAGAAGCAGCAGGCGGCAATGCGCCTCCGCCTCCTCCAGCCGGCC
>CAJCJG010000201.1 GCA_903970625.1 Solirubrobacterales bacterium 70-9
CGGCGCCCCCCAAAGCCTGTGTTGCGGCGGCGGCGATGTGGGGGGCGTCGAGGCCGGCGGCGGTCAGTTGGCGGGGTTGGGACTCGTGGTCGATGAAGCGGTCGGGCAGCACCATCGGCCGAATCTTCAAGCCGCCGTCCAGCAGCCCCGCCCAGGCCAGATGCTGCATGACCGACGACCCGAAGCCGCCGGCCGCACCTTCCTCGACCGTGATCAGAACTTCGTGGTGGCGCGCCAGTTGCTCGATCAAATCCGTGTCCAGCGGCTTGGCGAACCGCGCGTCCGCCACCGTCGTGCCGATGCCCTGCCGGCCCAGCAACTCGGCGGCCGCCAGCGCATCCGCCAGCCGCGTGCCCAGCGACAGGATCGCCACCCGCTCGCCCTGCCGCACCACCCGGCCGCGCCCGAGCGGCAGCGCCGTGCCGCGCGCCGGCACGTCCAGCCCCACCCCCTCGCCGCGCGGATAGCGCAGCGCACTCGGCCGGTCGTCGATCCCCGCCGCCGTCGCCACCATGTGCGCCAGTTCCGCCTCGTCGCTCGGCGCCATCAGCACGATGCCCGGCAGGCAGCCGAGATAGGCCAGATCGAAACTGCCGGCGTGCGTCGCCCCGTCCGCCCCCACCAGCCCCGCCCGGTCGATGGCGAACCGCACCGGCAGCGATTGCAGCGCCACGTCATGCACCACCTGGTCGTACGCCCGCTGCAAGAACGTCGAATAGATCGCGCAGAACGGTTTTATCCCTTCCGTTGCCAGACCGGCGGCGAACGTGACCGCGTGCTGCTCGGCGATGCCGACATCGAAATAGCGGCCGGGAAACCGTTTGGCGAAGCGGTCCAGCCCGGTGCCGGACGGCATCGCCGCCGTGATCGCGACGATGGAGGGGTCGGCTTCGGCCTCGGCGATCAACGCATCCGCAAAGACCCGGGTGAAACTGGGCGGGCCGGGCGGCGCCTTCGCCTGCTCGCCGGTGATCACGTTGAAGCGGGCGACCGCGTGCAGCTTGTCGGCGGACGCCTCAGCCGGGGCGTAGCCGTGGCCCTTGCGGGTGATCGCGTGCAGCAGGATCGGCCCCGGTTCGTCCGCATCGCGCACGTTGCGCAGCACCGGCAGCAGATGGTCGAGGTTATGCCCGTCGATCGGGCCGACATAGTAGAAGCCGAGTTGCTCGAACAGCGTGCCGCCGGTCAGCATCCCGCGCGCGAACTCGTCGGCGCGGCGCACGGTGCGCTCGATAGGGCCGGGGAACCGCTTGGCCATGCGCGCGGCCAGATCGCGCAGGCTGAGGAACGAGTGCGAGGACAGCAGCCGCGACAGATAGGCGCTCATCGCGCCGACCGGCGGCGCGATCGACATGTCGTTGTCGTTCAGCACCACGATCAGGCGGGAGCGCATGGCGCCCGCGTTGTTCATCGCCTCGTAGGCCATGCCGGCGCTCATCGCGCCATCGCCGATGACGGCCACGACGTGGCGTTCGTCGCGGTTGAGGTCGCGGGCGACGGCCATGCCGAGGCCGGCGGAGATCGAGGTGGAGGAGTGGGCGGCGCCGAACGGGTCGTATTCGCTCTCGCTGCGCTTGGTGAAGCCGGACAGGCCGCCGCCCTGCCGCAGCGAGCGGATGCGGTCGCGCCGGCCGGTCAGGATTTTGTGCGGGTAGGCCTGATGCCCCACGTCCCAGATCAGCCGGTCGCGCGGCGTGTCGAACACGGCATGGATGGCGACAGTCAATTCGACGACGCCGAGCGAGGCCCCCAGATGCCCGCCGGTGCCGGACACCGCATCGATGGTCTCCGCCCGCAACTCGTCGGCGACCTGTTTCAACTGCTCCAGCGAAAAATTCCGCAAATCCGCCGGAACAATCACCCGATCCAGCAGCGGAGTCTTCGGACGCGAGGGAACCGCAGGGGCGTTCATCTCAGTCGGCCGCCCGCAAGCTCAGGCTCTCGCCGGCGGCGACGATGGCCTGCACCCGCTGCTCGGCCTGCGTGAGTTTGGCCTCACAGTGCCGGCGCAGGCGGGAGCCGCGTTCGTACGCGCCGATGGCGTCCTCCAGCTTCTGCTGGCCGCCTTCCAAACCCCGCACGATCCGTTCCAGTTCCGCCAGCGCGTCCTCGAACGACAGCGTGGCAACCTCGTCGGCGGGACCATCGGGGGCTTCGGCGGTGGCGGCAGGCTTGGCAGCAGACGGCATAGATGACTCCTCAGTCTCGTAATGTGCGGCGGGACGGGCGTGCCGTGCAGGGTGCCGGGCGCGGATCGGGCAACAGGTGTGTCAGGCCTGCAACAAGGCCCGCACATGAACCGCCACCGACGCCGCCAGCGCGTCGAGGTCGTAGCCGCCTTCCAGCACAGACACCATCCGGCCGCCGCTGTGCCTGCCCGCCGTTTGCAGCAGCCTTTCCGTGATCCATGCGAAATCCGCCGTCTCCAGCCGCAATTGCGCCAGCGGGTCGGCTTTATGGGCGTCGAACCCGGCCGACACGATCACAAGTTCGGGGGCGAACCGGTCGAGCGCCGGCAGAAGCGTGTCCGACCACGCGGCGCGGAACTCCTTGCTGCCGGTCTCCGGCGCCAGCGGGACGTTGACCACGTTGTCGGCCGCGCCGCGCTCGGACGCCGCCCCGGTGCCGGGGTAGCACGGGAACTGGTGCGAGGAGGCGTAGAACAGGCTGGGATCGTCGTAGAACACGTCCTGGGTGCCGTTGCCGTGATGCACGTCGAAATCCGCCACCGCGACGCGCCCGAGGCCGCGCGCCTGGGCGTGGCGGGCAGCGATGGCGGCGTTGGAGAACAGGCAGAAGCCCATTGCCGTGCGGCGCTCGGCATGGTGGCCGGGGGGACGCACGGCGGCGAAGGCGCGGCGCGCCCAGCCGTCGATCACCGCATCGACCGCGTGGACCGCGCCGCCGGCCGCTCGCAATGCGGCTTCGGCGCTGCCCTGGCTCATCGCCGTGTCGCCGTCGATGGCCACACTGTCGCCCGGCTCCGGCCGGATCGCCAGGATCGTCTCCACGTAGCCTGCGGGATGCACGCGGCACAGTTGTTCGGCGGTGGCCTGCGGCGCCTGCTCGCGCAGCAGCGGCAGGAATTCTTCCGCCTCCAGCGCCCGCAGCACGGCGCGCAGCCGATCCGGGCATTCCGGGTGCCACGGGCCGGGATCGTGCTCCAGGCAGGCAAGGTGGGTGATCAGAGCAACGCTCAGGGCAGGCTCCTCATTCCTTGCGGCGGATCAGGAAGCTGAACGTGCCGGCCTCCTCGCTGCACGCCAGCAGCGCGTGCCCAGTCTCGCGGCAAAAAGCCTGGAAGTCGGCGACGGCGGCGCGGTCGGTGGCGAGCACGCGCAACCGCTCCCCAGGTGCCAGCCCGCGCAGGGTGCGGTTGGCGCGCAGCACCGGCAGCGGGCAACTGAGGCCTTTGACGTCCAGCACCGTCTCGGTCATGGCACCCATTTTGGGCACCTTGAGCGAACCGCGCAACGGCGGCAAACTGGATGTTATGAGTCCCGAACCGCACAGCTACGATTTCCGCCTCGGCATCGACCTGGGCGGCACGAAAATCGAGATCGTGGCCCTTGGGGGCGATGGAGCGTTCACGCACCGAAAGCGGGTGTCCACCCCAAGCGGCTACGACGAGACGGTGCAAGCGATTTTCGACCTCGTGGCCGGCGCGGAGCAGGCGTTGGGCGGGCGCGGCAGCGTCGGTGTCGGCATTCCGGGCGTCATCAGCCCGTCCACCGGCCTCGTGAAGAACGCCAATTCGATCTCGCTGAACGGGCACAAGTTCGACGAGGATCTGGGGGTCAAGCTGGCGCGGCCGGTGAAGGTGAACAACGATGCCAACTGCTTTACGCTCAGCGAGGCGTCGGACGGCGCCGGGGCCGGCTATAAGACCGTGTTCGGCGTCATCGTCGGCACCGGCTGCGGCGGCGGGATCGTTGTGGACGGCAAGCTGATCGAAGGGCCGCACATGGTGGCCGGCGAGTGGGGCCATGTGCCGCTGCCGTGGCCGAAGCCGGACGAACTGCCGGGCATCCCGTGCTGGTGCGGGCAGCAAGGGTGTCTGGAGCGGTATATCTCCGGCACGGCGCTCGCGATCGACTGCGACGGTCCGGATGCGCGGGACGCGCAGGATATCCCCGCGCGTGCAGCGGCAGGCGAGGAGAAGGCGAAGGCGGCACTGGCGCGGCATTCGGACCGGATGGGGCGCGGCCTCGCCGTGATCGTCAACATTCTGGACCCGGACGTGATCGTGCTGGGGGGTGGCCTGTCCAACATGGAGCATCTGTACGCCGACCTGCCGCCGGTGATGCAGAAACGGGTGTTTTCCGACTTCGTCCACACGCCGGTGGTCAAGAACATGCACGGCGACTCGTCCGGCGTGCGCGGGGCGGCGTGGCTGTGGCCGCCCGTCAAAAAATAGCGGTCACATGGCCGCCCTTTGCCGGGATTGCGGGGCGGCAGGCGGCGAGGCCCGGACCTGCGCCACCTGCGGCGGGCACCGGATCGTCCGGCACGCCGAGCTTCTAACCCTCCATATCGCCCATATCGACTGCGATGCCTTCTACGCCAGCGTCGAGAAGCGGGACCGGCCGGAGCTGGCGGCGCGGCCGGTGATCGTCGGCGGCGGGACGCGCGGCGTGGTGTCGGCGGCCTGCTACGTCGCGCGAATTTATGGCGTGCGCAGCGCGATGCCGATGTTCAAGGCGCTGAAGGCGTGCCCCGATGCCGTGGTCATCAAGCCAGACTTCCAGAAATACGTCGCGGCCTCCCGGCAAATCCGGGCGCTAATGGGCACGCTGACGCCGCTGGTGCAGGCGCTTTCCATCGACGAGGCGGTGCTGGACATGGCGGGGACCCAGGCCCTGCACGGCGCGCCACCGGCCGTGGCCCTATCGCGGTTCGCGCTGGCGGTGGAGCGGGAGGTGGGCGTGACGGTCTCCATCGGGCTGGCCGCCAATCGGCTGATGGCGAAGATCGCGGCCGGGCGGGACAAGCCGCGCGGATTCTGCGTGATCGGCGCCGAGGCGCGGGCGCTGCTGGCACCCGAGCCGGTGCGGCTGCTGCCCGGCGTCGGGCCGGCGCTGGCCAGGCGGCTTGAGAGTTTTGGGATCACGCGGCTGGGCCAGTTGGCGGTGCTGGACGAGAGGGACGCGCTGCGGCGGCTGGGCGAGGATGGGCCATCGCTGGTGCGTCGGGCGCGCGGCGAGGATGCGCGGCGGGTCGAGCCGGGGCGAGACACGAAATCGGTCAGCGCCGAGACGACGTTCGACACCGATCTGACGCGGACGGAGGATCTGGAACGGCATCTGTGGCGGCTGGCGGAGAAGGTCGCCAAACGGCTGAAGGAGGGCGGGTTCGCAGCCGGCGGCGTCGTGCTGAAGCTGAAAACCGACAAATTCGCGCTGCGGACGCGGGCGCAGCGGCTGGCAAGCCCGACGCGGCTGCCGGATACGCTGTTCGCGGCGGCGCGGACGCTGCTGGCGCGGGAGGCGGACGGCACCGCCTATCGCCTGATCGGCATTGGCGCACAGCCGTTGGCGCCGGGCGAGGACGCCGACCGGCCCGATTTGTCCGACCCCGACCAGCCGAAGCGGGCCGCGGCGCAGGCGGCCATCGACGCGCTGCGCGAGCGGTTCGGCGCCGCCGCCATCGGGCGCGGGCGGGGGTTCGTGCCGTCTCGCTAGCGGCGGCGGACAAGTACGTAGTCGATGGTCACGTCGATCTCCTTCTCCGGCTCGGTGGAGGACGCGGGCAGCGCCGGCACGGTCTGGCCCCGAAACACCGCCTGCGCGCCCGCGTCGAGCCACTGCGAACCGGAGGGGTTTTCCAACTGCACCATCCGCACATGCCCGTCATGGTCAATGCGCACCAGAATCTTGACCGTGCCGTGCTGCTGGCGGCGGATCGCCTCCTGCGGGTAGTACGAGTGTTGCAGCCACCATTGGGAGAGTTGCTCCTTCCAGTCGTCGGACACGTCGGCGCCGCGCACATGGATCATGCCCTCGGTCTTCGCCGGGTCGGGCGGCTCCAGGGTGCCGGTAAAATCCTGGCCGAGCGTCAGGTCCATTCGCTGCGGGGCGGCAGGCGGGCGCGGGGTGGGCGGCCGAGGCGGCGAGGCCGGTTCGGGCAGCGGTTCCGGCGCTGCATCAGGCTCGGGGATCGGCACCGGGTCTGGCAGCGGGACGAGATTGTCGGCGGGCGGCAGGGTCAGGGCGAGGCGGACGGGCGGCGCCTCGACGGGACCGGGCGGCGCGGGAGCCGGGATG
>CAJCJG010000202.1 GCA_903970625.1 Solirubrobacterales bacterium 70-9
AGTGGGGACCGGGCAAAAATTTTCTCGCGAGCGGCGCTTGCGGTCCCTGGATCGTAACGGCCGACGAAATAACCAATCCTGGCGCGATAGAATTAGTCACCAGACTGAATGGCATGGTAATGCAGCATGCTCGTGTCGAAGACCTCATTTTTGACATTCCAACGCTCATTTCATATTGCTCGACATTTACCGAGTTGCAGGTCGGCGACTTGATTGTCACAGGTACGCCTGGCGGTGTCGGTGGAGCGAGGAAACCGCCGATCTGGCTACGTCATGGTGATTTAATTGAAGTTGAGGCCTCTGGGATTGGACTGCTCTCAAACCATGTTCAGGACGAAGTGGCCTTGGTGTCGATGGCTGTCTGAACCCGCGCAAATCTGGCGCGGGCGTCGTTTTGCGGTGACGCTGCCCGCCTGAAAGCGGGTGGGGGGACATTGTTTTGCCGAAAGATGCCGGGGTGACTCGGGCGAGGGCTGCCGGCTAGATTTGCCCTGATTGAAGGGCAAGCACGGCGCCGATTCTGAACTTGGCGGTTACGTCTCGGCGCCGTGCCCCACACCGTGCTGGGCAGCACGCATGCAGGGTCAATATCACGGCAAACGTGGCGTTCGTCCACCTGTTCTGTGCGCCGCGGGCCATGGCGAGGCTGCATCGGCACGATTTTTCGTGTGCGCCGGCTGCCGCAGCCAGGTGGTTGTGTGCAGCTGTTGCGACCGCGGCCAGGTTTATTGCGTCGGAGGCTGCGCCCGGCTGGCGCGCCAAGCGACGTTGCGGCGGGCCGGACGGCGCTACCAAAACGGGCGGAACGGACGACGGCAGCATGCCGCGCGGCAACACCGCTACCGAGCGCTGCGCAAAAAAGTGACGCATCACGGTTCACCCCAACCATCGCCCGATGATCTTCTGCCGGATGTCTCACCGGAGACCGCGAGCGACGCAGTTGCCATGGACGTGCGCCCCCGCCAGCCGATCACGCACTGCCATTGGTGCGGCCGGCAATGTGGGGGGTTCGTTCGCCAGCGATTTTTGCGCCGCCGCGGCCGCCGTCGAGACTTATCGTAGCCCGTAACGATCTTCGAGGACGCACCATGGTGATACCGCCTGATATCGAGGCCCAGATTTTGCGCTATTATCACGCCGAGAAATGGAAGATCGGCACCATTGCCGCCCAGTTGCACATCCATCATAGCGTGGTGCGGCGGGTCATCGCGCAGCAGGCCGGGCTGCCCCAGGCCACACCGCGGCAGCGGCCCTCGCAGATCGACGCCTACCTTCCGTTCATCCTCCAAACCTTGGAGAAATTCCCGAAACTTACGGCCAGCCGCCTGTACGCCATGGTGCGCGAGCGCGGCTATCCCGGTCGCCCGGATCACTTCCGCCACCTGATCGCCTATCATCGGCCGCGGCCCAAAGCCGAAGCCTATCTACGCCTGCGCACGCTGCCAGGAGAAGAAGGACAGGTCGACTGGGCGCAATTTGGTTATCTCGAAATCGGTCGCGCGCGGCGTCCGCTGATGGCGTTCGTCATGGTGCTGTCCTACTCGCGCCAGATATTTTTGCGCTTCTGCTTCGACGCCCGCATGGAGAATTTTCTCCGCGGCCATGTCGCGGCCTTCGCCGCATGGGATGGCCTTCCTCGTGTTCTGCTCTACGATAATTTGAAGAGTGCGGTTCTGGAGCGGCGCGGCGACGCCATCCGCTTCCATCCAACGCTGCTCGGCTTCGCCGGTCACTATCGCTTCGAACCACGGCCGGTGGCGATCGCTCGCGGAAACGAAAAAGGCCGGGTCGAGAGAGCGATTCAGTACGTGCGCCACGCCTTCTTTGCCGCCCGCACCTTCATAGATATTGATGATCTCAACGCTCAGGCCGAGGCGTGGTGCCGCGGCGCCGCTGCCGATCGCCGGTGCCCTGCCGAACCGGAGCGCACCGTCGGCGACGTGTTCGCGGCCGAGAAAACCCGCCTGCTGGCTCTTCCGGACAATCCGGTGCCGCTGCTGGAGCGCGTCGTCGTCTCGGTCGGCAAAACGCCCTATGTCCGCTTCGACCTCAACGATTACACTGTGCCGCACGCCTATGTCCGGCGGATACTGACTGTGCTCGCCGATCCGCATGAAGTTCGCATCGCCGACGGTGCGCAGGTGATCGCCTGCCACCGGCGCAGTTACGACCGCGGTACGCAGATCGAAGACCCCGCCCATGTGCAGGCTTTGGTTGATGCCAAGCACGCCGCCCACCAGCACAGCGCCAATGACCGCCTGGCGCACGCCGCCCCGGCCAGCCAGACCCTGCTGAACCGCGCCGCCGAAAACGGCGCCAATCTCGGCGCCATCACCACCGCCCTGATCAACCTGCTCGACCGCTACGGCGCCGCGGCACTGCAGGATGCCATCCTCGACGCCATGCTGCGCGATGTGCCGCACCACAGCGCCGTGCGCCTGGCCCTCGAACGCCAGCGCTTGCAGCAGGGCGGCGAACCGCCGGTGGCCATCATTCTGCCCCCGCATGTCCGCGACCGCGATGCCCCCGTGCGGCCGCATGCGCTCGAAACCTACGACCAGCTGAAGGACAAACCCGATGAAGTCATTGCCCACACCGGAAATATCTCTGCCTCCGACGACAACGTTTAACCAGGATGCGCAGCAGGCCCGCGCCGGCGCGCTACATTTGCACGGACTGCTGGCGCATTGGGGTGAAGTGATTAACGAAAGCTGGGTCACCACACTGCTCGGCTGGGAGGAGCAGGAGCGGGCGCGCCGCAGCCTCGAGCGCCGGCTCGGCACCGCTCGAATCGGCCGGTTCAAACCGTTATGCGACTTCGACTGGGGCTGGCCCCAAAGATGCGACCGTGCCGCCATCGAGGCATTGATGACGCTGGACTTTCTCGATGACGCCACCAACGTTGTGCTGGCCGGGCCCAACGGCGTCGGCAAATCCATGCTGGCGCAAAACATCGCCAACCAGGCGCTGATCGCAGGCCATACCGTCCTGTTCGCCAGTGCCGGCCAGCTGCTCGGTGATCTCTGCGCGCTTGACAGCGATGCGGCACTGCGCCGGCGCCTGCGTTATTATGCCCGCCCGAAACTGCTCGTCATCGACGAGGTCGGCTACCTCTCCTACTCCAACCGCCACGCCGACCTGATGTTCGAGCTGATCTCGCGGCGCTATCAGAAAAACAGCACCATAATCACCACGAACCGGCCATTCGCCGAATGGCGCGAGGTGTTCCCCAACGCCGCCTGCGTCGTCTCGCTGGTCGATCGCCTGCTGCACAATGCAGAGATCATCGCTATCGAGGGCAAGTCCTACCGCCTCAAGGAGGCGCAGGAGCAGACCGAGCGGCGCGCCGCCAAGCGCCGCGGCGGCAAAGCATGACCGCGCCACCCGAGACGCCGCCGCCTACCCATCTGCGTCCGCTTGCCGTCGATATACCGCGCAGCTGGACGCCCGAACAGGCGCTCGCCGTGTACGAGCTGATCACCGATCTGCGCGACGCCATCTGGCTCCTTTACGGTTTCCAGGTGATGGATGAATTGCGCGACCAGCGCGCCGATCCCGCGCCCGGCAGCATTGGCAATCCCAGCGACGAGGCGGAATTCTGAGCCGCACTTTGACCCCGCTCAGAACCCGGCAGCTTTGAACCACCCCCAATCAAAACAATCATCCTGCTGTTCGATCAAGACGACCATCCCGCCGTCCCGACCTGCGCTCCGCCCGTGCCGACGCGCGCAGGGGCTGTCAAGGATGGCCGAAGGCCACCGCGCAGCGGCGCGAAGCGTCCTTTACAGCCACGAGCACGACGGCATCCTCAACGCAGAGGGGCGACGATGAAACGCCCAAACACCTCCGAAAAAGTCGCCGTCGCCGTTTATCGGCGGATTCTTACCGCCGCTAACACGCTCCGCCAGCAAATGCAGCGCGCCATTGAACCGCGGGTCCGCCAGCATGTGCTGCGAGGTGCGCAAAATGGGATAATTCAACGACGGATCCTGGTCCCATGCGGTTGAGGTGCGGATCGCGCGGAGGCGACCGTTGGCCGCCGCGATCTGGGCGTCGAGTATTTTCTCGTAAGGCGTCCTGGTCGCGAAAGGATCGGCATAGCCGATCGTCGCGGCCGCGAATTTGATCGGCGCATCGGCGTAGGCTGCGCTGATTTCCGCAATGAAGCGGGTTTCGCCGACCGGCTGCAGGTCATCGGGCAAGGAGCGGTCGTAATGCGTATTGCATTCGGCAAATACGCTGGCCCGCAGAATG
>CAJCJG010000203.1 GCA_903970625.1 Solirubrobacterales bacterium 70-9
CCCCCCCCATCCACGGGGTGCGGCAGCCGCCGGACTTGGCGCCTGTTTTCCGAAGCCCAAACTCCTTCCGGCGGGACGGCGTGGACGGCCGGGTCAAGCCCGGCCATGACGATGTTGGGACGGTATCCAGATATACGTTCGCCCTGGATTTTCTGAGCGCATGTCACGCCGCCGCTTGTTGCGCCGTCGCCGGCAGGCCGAGCAGCGTGCGCGCCTGCGTGGCGGTCGCAACCGGCCGGCCATAGGTGCCGCAGAGTTCGACGACGCGCTCGACCAGTTTGGCGTTGCTCGGCGCCAACGTGGTCTTGTCCCAGCGCACGTTGTCCTCCAGCCCGGTGCGGCAATGGCCGCCCATTTCCAGGGCCCAATGATTCACCTCAAGCTGATGTCGCCCGATGCCGGCCGCCGTCCAGGTGGCGCCGGGCAGCAACTCCTTCAGCTTGGCGACCTCGAACTCCAGAATGTCGCGCCGCGCGGGCAGCGCGTGCTTGACGCCGAACACGAATTGCACGTGCGGCGGCGCCAGGATCAGCCCTTCGGCGACGAGGTCGGCGGTGTTGTAGAGCATGGCGAGGTCGAACACCTCGATCTCCGGCTTGATGCCGCCGTCGCGCATCGTGGCGGCGAGGCTGCGCACGAAGTCGGGCGGGTTCTCGTACACGATGGTCGGGAAATTGACCGAGCCGGTGGCGAGGCTGGCCATGTCGGGGTGCAGATACAGCATCGCGCCCCGCGCCTCCATCGCCCGCCCGCGCCCGCCGGTGGAGAATTGCACGATCATGTCCGGGCAATGTTTGCGGATGCCCTCCTGCAAGCGCGCGAATTTGTCCGGGTCGGAACTGGAGGACTCGTCGTCGTTGCGGACATGGACATGCGCCAGCGCGGCGCCGGCCTCGTAGGCCGCATGCGTGCTTTCCACCTGCTCCGGCACCGTGATCGGCACCGCCGGATTGTCAAGCTTGCGCGGCACGGAACCGGTGATCGCGACCGTGATGATGCAAGGCTCTCCCATCGTCAGACCTCCCTATCGCCGCCGGTCGTTCTAGCCCGCCGCGCCGGCGTTTGCATCGCCCGGGCGGTGTATGCTGCCCGGCCGCCAGCGCTTGCTCAAGGCTGCGCATTTAATGACGAATTGAATTCGTTCGCTCTTTGGCCCTAATTTAACGAACAAATGACGAACAAATTCTTAACGCGACACCCGCCAACGGTTGCGGATTCGTTCCCTGCGTGACAGAGTCCGGCCGTTCGCGAGTCGGGCTTGTTCGCGACTGGGCCATTGGGAATCGGTGATGGAAAAGAATAAGGCGCTTGAGGCGGCCGTCCAGCAGATCGAGCGGGCTTTCGGCAAAGGCTCGATCATGCGGCTCGGCTCCAAGCAGATCGACGAGTCGATCGACGTGGTGCCGTCCGGCTCGCTCGGCCTGGACATCGCACTCGGCATCGGCGGGCTGCCGCGGGGCCGGGTGATCGAGATTTACGGCCCGGAAAGCTCGGGCAAGACCACGCTTGCGTTGCACGCCATTGCCGAGGCGCAGAAGCGCGGCGGCACCTGCGCATTCGTCGATGCGGAACATGCGCTGGACCCGACCTACGCCCGCAAGCTGGGCGTGGATGTCGATAACCTGCTGATTTCGCAGCCGGACACGGGCGAGCAGGGGCTGGAGATCTGCGACACCCTGGTCCGCTCGGGCGCCGTGGACGTGCTGGTGATCGACAGCGTGGCGGCCCTCGTCCCGCGTGCGGAGCTGGAGGGCGAGATGGGTGACTCCCATGTCGGCCTGCATGCCCGCCTGATGAGCCAGGCGCTGCGCAAGCTGACCGGCAGCGTCAGCCGCAGCAACACGATGCTGATTTTCCTGAACCAGATCCGCCTCAAAATCGGCGTCATGTTCGGCAATCCGGAAACCACCACCGGCGGCAATGCGCTGAAATTCTATGCGTCGATCCGCATGGAGATCCGCCGTGTGGGTGCCATCAAGAATGGCGATCAGGTGGTCGGCAACCAGACGCGGGTGAAGGTGGTCAAGAACAAGCTGGCGCCGCCGTTCCGGCAGGTCGAGTTCGATATCATGTACGGCGAGGGCATCAGCAAGGTCGGCGAACTGATCGACCTCGGGGTGAAGGCCAACGTGGTCGAGAAATCGGGCGCCTGGTACAGCGTGGACAGCCAGCGGATCGGGCAGGGGCGGGAGAACGCCAAGCAGTTCCTGCGCGATCACAAGGACGTGGCCGATACGGTGGAGCGCAAGCTGCGCGAACAGGCCGGACAGGTCGCCGATGGAATGCTGGCTTCCGAGGAGGAGCAAGAAGCGGCAGAGTAGGCGCCCTTTCACGGCACGGGGCGCCATGTTCGACATGCTGACCTCGTCCGGGGCATTGCCCCTGGACGGCGACGATTTGGAACTGATCACGGCGGCGGAGTCGGTGCTGGAAAAGCACTACCGGCCGTTCTGGCACATGGTGGCCGCCGCCTTGCGATCGCCCGACGGACGCATCTGGACCGGCCTGCATCTCGGCGCCACCGTCGGGCGGCTCTCCGTCTGTGCCGAGGCGGTGGCGCTGGGGCGCGCGGTGCTGGAGGGCGATGGCGGCATCCTGACCGCCGTGGCCGTGCGCCATCCCAAGCCGGAGGAAGCCGACCGCCGGCTGGCCGTGGTCCCGCCCTGCGGCGCCTGCCGGGAAATGGTGGTGGACTACGCGCCGGAGGCAATGGTGATCGTGCCGGGTGCGGACGGGCTGCTGAAACTGCCCGCCCGCACCCTTTTGCCGCTGCCGTATCGGCGGTAGGCGGCTACTGCACGGTGATCTGGGCGGAGTGGGTATCGACGCGGCGATGCTTGCCCTTGCCGCCGAAATCGGCCGTCCAGGCGAAGCCGTCCACGCCGTGGAAGCCGGCGGCCGGGATATACCAGATGGCGATGCCGTCGATCGGCTGCCCGTCGCAGGACGAGGCGTTGCCGCTGTTGTAGCCTTTGCCCATGATGAAGCGGTCCGGCCGCACGTCTATCGTGCCGTGGGCGGGCTTCGGATCGAACGTCAGCGTCGGCGGCGCGCCGGAGCAGCCGGCGCTGAACGATGGCGCATGGTTGCGCACCTTCACCTCCTGGCCCGCCTTCGTTGCCTTGACGATCTCCGGCGCGTCCGCCCATGCGACCGCGCTGCCGGCCAGCAGCGCCATCGCCAAAGCCACGCCCATTGCCCTTGTCATTGCCCGTGCCTTCCTGAACTATCGGTGTGACAAATTATACCAAACGACAATCGGGGGCGACAGAGGAGTGCCTCGCAGCGTCATCACATTTGGCGATCCAGTTCGTTATGGCTGGTTTTGACCGATTTGGGAACGAAAGAAAGCAGGATTTCTTCGCTGTCACTTCCAAACATGGCCTGTGGTCTCTGCGAACGTGCCGTCGCGGCCGATAGATGACCGTCCGCGCTTCTCATGTGCGTCATCTGCGTCATCTGTGGATAACTTTGCTTCCTGTCTGGGCACCGATATAAAACCGCACGAAAAATCTCGACACATCCGTGCTGCGGGCGTTCGATAGCGGTAACGGCGCCGCAGGTGCGCCGACGTGCAGGGAAGGCGATGAATATGTTGGTCAAGACGGAACGGCGCGGGCGCATCGCCATCGTCACGTTGAACCGGCCGGAGCGGCTGAACGCGGTATGTTTCCCGCTGCGCCAGGAACTGATGGTGGCGTTACAGCAGGCCAACGCGGACCCGGCGGTCGGCGCCATCGTACTCACCGGCTCCGGGCGCGGCTTCTGCTCCGGCCAGGATTTGTCGGAGGCCGAGTCGACCACGCTCGACCATGTCTCGCGCCTGTTCAACCACCAGCGCGGCATGTATGTCGGCATTCGCGATCTGACCAAGGGGTGCGTCGCGGCCGTCAACGGCCCCGCGGTCGGCGAGGGCCTGAATCTGGCGCTGTGCGCGGATTTGCGCGTCGGCCACCCCAATTTGCAGGTCGGCCTGCCGGAAGTCCGGATGGGCCAACCCAACCTGCTCGGCGCCTATCTGCTGAGCCTGCACGGCGGCTACGGACTGGCGCGAGAAATGGCGCTGACCGGCGAATTGATCGAGGCGCCGCGCGCGTACGACCTCGGCCTGCTGAGCATCCTGGTGCCGGAGGAGGAGGTGCTGCCCCGCGCCATCGCCGAGGCCCAAAAACTCGCCGATCTGCCGCCGCTGGCAATCAGCCTGACCAAGCGCCGCTTCCGCGACGCGACGCAACAGGGGTTCGACGCTGCCAGCGACGCCTCCGTGCGCGCCGCTGTCGAGGGGTTTTCGCATGGCGAGCCGCAGGTGGCGATGCGACGCTTCCTGCAAGCCCACGGCAAAGTGCAGGCCGCGTAGCGGCTCAGCTCCCGTCTGCCGGCTGGCCAAGCACCGCGAGCCAGTGCTTGGCATGGTCCAGCCCCCCGGCCGCCGCCGCCCGGAACCATTTGATCGCTTCGGCCGTGTCCTGTTTTTGTCCGCGGCCGTAATAGGCGAGTTCGCCCATATTGCTCTGCGCGGGCGCATACCCCTGCTCGGCCGCGCGACGGAACCAGTCGGCTGCCGCCACATCGTCGTGCGCCACGCCCATTCCGTTGGCATACAGCCAGCCCAACTGGTCCTGCGCCGGGGCAAACCCGGTGTCGGCGGCCAGCTTGTACCAGCGCGCGGCGGCGGCCGGGTCGGCGGCGGTGCCTCGCCCATCCTCGAAACAGCGGCCGACATGGTATTGCGCGGCCGGTAGCCCGTGCGCGGCGGCGCGCTGGAACCAGACCAGCGCCTGGGCGTCGTCCCCCGGAACGCCCGCGCCCTCAGCATAAAGCTGGCCGATATTGTTCTCCGCCTCCGCATAACCCTGATCGGCGGCGCGCCTGTACCACGCCATCGCCTGCGCCGGATCGCGCGGCACGCCCCGGCCCAGATGATACATCAGGCCGAGGCTGTTTTGCGCCGCCCGATACCCGGCCGCCGCCGCCAAGCGGAACCACGTCGCAGCCTCCGCATCGTGACCGCCTTCGTGAAACAGGGTCTCGCCGAGCGCGAAGCGGGCGGCGGGCAGGCCCAGTTCGGCAGCGGACCGCCGCCAGCGCAACGCCGTCTCCGGGTCGCGCGGCACGCCGCTGCCGGTTTCCAGCAGGGCGGCCAGATTGTGCTGCGCGGGCGCGAAATTCTGCTCTGCGGCGCGGCGAAACCAGTCGGCCGCCTGCGCGGGGTCGGGGGCAAACCCGTCCAATCCGTGCTCCAGCCGGTAGCCGAGCGCGTTTTGGGCGGCCGGCAGCCCGCTGTCTGCGGCGCGGCGGAGCACATCCATCGCCGCCGGATCATGGGCGGCGAAGCCCGCTTCCGCCTGTTGCAGCAGCGCCATACCGTCTGCGGCCTCCCCCGCCCACGCGCCCGCCGGCCACGCCAGCACGGCGGCAATCGCGAGGGCAAAGGTCGCGCATCGGCGCATGGGGCAAAAATCCTTCGTCGCAGAAATGTCATTAGCCCGACGCATCGCCGCCGCGAAAGGCCCCTCTCGCCCTGCGACGTGCCCCGGTGCATTGTGGCGCATCGAGATTTACGGAGGGGAAACATGTCCCGCACCCTGATCGTCGCCGGCGCCCAAACCGGCCCCATCCAACCCGACGAAAGCCGCCAACGGGTCGTCCGCCGCCTGATCGAACTGCTGCGGGAGGGCCATGCGCGCGGCGCCAAGCTGGTCGCGTTCCCCGAACTGGTGCTGACCACCTTTTTCCCCCGCTACTGGATGGAGGATCGGGCAGAGATCGATTCCTGGTTCGAGCGCGAGATGCCGAACGCGGCCACCCGCCCGCTGTTCGAGGAAGCGGCGCGGCTCGGCGTCGGCTTCACCCTCGGCTACGCGGAAATCGTCGAGGAAGGCGGGCGGACGCGCCATTTCAACACCTCCGTCTTGGTGGACGCGGCCGGCAAAATCGTCGGCAAATACCGCAAAGTCCATCTGCCCGGGCATTCCGACAATCTCGGCGACGTGCCGTATCAGCATCTGGAAAAGAAATATTTCGAGCCGGGCGATCTCGGCTTCCCGGTCTGGCGCCAGTTCGGCGCCAATGTCGGCATGTGCATCTGCAACGACCGCCGCTGGCCGGAGACGTATCGCGTCATGGGATTGCAGGACGTGGAAATCGTCCTGCTCGGCTACAACACCCCGCTGCGCGGGCCGCTGCCGCGCGAATACGACCATCTGGCGGATTTCCATAACAAACTGTCGATGCAGGCCGGCGCCTACCAGAACTCGACTTATGTCGTCGGTGTTGCCAAGGGCGGGCTGGAGGACAATTGCGACCTGCTGGCCGGCTCGGTGATCTGCGCCCCCTCCGGTGAAATCATCGCGCAGGCGGTCACGAACGGCGACGAGGTGATCACGGCGAAACTCGATCTGGACGTCTGCACGATCAACAAACAGGCGGTGTTCAACTTCGCCGCGCACCGGCGGGTGGAACATTACGGGCTGATCGCCGAACGCACGGGGGCGGTGGCGCCGCTCGCGTGATTGTTGCCTTCCGCCATGTCTCGCCGCAAGATCGCCACGCGAAACGTGCGGGGAGGAGCAAAAAATGTACACCAAACAGGCGTTCCACGAACTCGGCCTGAGCGGAGATCTGTCCGCCGGCCAACGCGAAGCGCTCGACCATGACGGGTTCTTCGTCGCCGAAGGCGTCTATTCCGCCGCCGAATGCCGCGAGATGGCGGACGAATTCGACCGGCTGACGGAGGCCGAGGCCGGGCGTGGCGGGGCCGAGGTGCATATCGAGCCGGGCGCGCCCCGCGTCTCAAACATTTTCAACAAAACCGAAGTCTATGATCGCTGCTTGGAATGCGGGCCGCTGCTGGCCGCCGCCCGGCATCTGCTCGGCGAGATCAAGGTGCATGGCGCCAATCTGCGCGACCCGCTGAAGGGCCAGGGGCACCAGGATTTGCACGTGGATGTGCCCAAACTGTTCCCCGACGACTGGTGGGTCGCCAACGCCATCATCCTGTTCGACGACATGACGCCGACCAATGGCCCGACCCGCGTCGTCCCCGGCTCTCACCACTGGCCGGCGATGAACGTGCCGTACGTGAACCGGGGCGACTGGGAACCGGCGCCGCTGACGGCGGAGGAGGCGGCGCGCATCCCATCGGATTTGGCCGCCCCGTACCCCGGAGAAGTGCGCGTCAGCGCGCCGGCCGGCTCGGTCGTGGTACTGAACTCGTCCATGTGGCACGCCGGCACCCGCAACGAGAGCGGCGCCCGCCGCCGTGTGCTGCATTTGACCTACACCCGCCGCGACCTGCCGCAGCAACTGGTGCAGCGGCAATACCTGACCGAGGCGCTGTACCGCCGCATGAGCCCGGCACAGCGGTTTTTGCTGGACATCGAACCGCTGCCGGACGGCGCCGCTGCATTGCGCGGCGCGCAACGGGAGGGGGCGAAGTCGTGGTGGACATGAGCGGCGGCGGAGCCGCGATGGCGGGGTGAATGTGGCGCGCTATATGGATAGGTATTTAGGCGCCTATCCGGAGGTCGCATGTCCGACGATACCACCGCGCGCTGGACCGTCTCGGTGTCGAAGGAGACGGACATTTCCGTGCGAAGCTTTCTCGCCCAGCGCGGCATGAAGAAGGGTGATCTCTCGAAATTCATCGAGGAGGCCGTGAAATGGCGCGTGTTCGACCAGACATTGGCCGAAGCCCGTAACAAATTTACCGACCTGTCGCTGGAGGCGCTGGACTCGATCATCGACGAAGCGGTTGCGTGGGCGCGCGATCCAACCATGGCTCAGCGCGGGTAGGGTGTGCGGCTGGTCATCGACAGCAACGTTCTAATCAGCGCCGTTCTTGTGGAGCCATCGCTACCGGCGCATCTCCTCACACTTTGGCGGCGGGGCGACTTTCGTCTGCTGACTTCCGTCGAGCAGGTGAACGAACTGAGGCGCGTGACGCGCTATCCGAAAATCCGCGAACGCCTCGTGCCGGCACTCGCCGGCCGGCTTATCAACGACCTTCGCCTTTCGACGATTATTTGCTCGGTATCGCAGCCGCAGGCGCCGCCGACTTCATTGTCACCGGCGATAAGCGCGATTTGCTGGCGCTCGGGCTCTACGAAGGCGCCCGGATCGTGATGGTCCGCGACTTCCTGATGCTTCACAGGCGGCTACCCTGAACGACACGGCGGGTTCAGATGAAAGGCAGCGCCGCCCCGACTTCTGCCAAAACCTCCGCCGCCGTCATTCCCCGCGCCCGCATGTCCCGCAACGTGGCGGCAAAGTCCCGCTTGGCCAGCCGCCGCCCGTGTTGGTCGGTCAACAGCCGATGGTGGGCGTAGCGCGGCGCGGGCCAGCCCATCAGCGTTTGCAGCAGCCGGTGCAAATGCGTCGCCGGCTTCAAATCGGCACCGCGCGTCACCAGCGTCACGCCCTGGATCACGTCGTCGTGTGCGACGCACAGATGATAGCTCGCCGGCACATCCTTGCGGCCCAGCACCACGTCGCCGAATTTCTCCGGCGCGCACGCCATCGTGCCTTCGCCCTCCTCCTCGAACGTCAGCGCCGGCACGGCCGCCGCCGCGCGCGCCACGTCCAGCCGCAGCGCGTAGAGCGCGCCGGACGCGATCCGCTCGGCGCGTTCGTCTTCGGATAACTGACGGCAGGTGCCCGGGTACACCGGTCCATCCGGCCCGTGCGGCGCCGAGCCGGCGCGCGCGATCTCCGCGCGGGTGCAAAAGCAGGGATACAGCAGCCCGCGCGCCGCCAGCGCCTCCAGCACGCCCCGATATTCCGCCAGATGCGCCGACTGCACCCGCACCGGCCCATCCCAGTCGATCCCCAGCCAAGCCAAATCCTCCACAATCGCGGCGACAAATTCCGGGCGGCAACGGACGGCATCGATGTCCTCCAGCCGCAGCAAAAACCGCCC
>CAJCJG010000204.1 GCA_903970625.1 Solirubrobacterales bacterium 70-9
GGGCTGCCGGACGAATACAAAAACCTGCCGCCGCAGATGTTGTTCCCGATGCTGATCGACCAGTTGATCGACCGCAAGGCCGTCGTCCTGCTCGCCCACAAAGAGGGGCTGGAGACAGACCCGGCCGTCGTCAAGCAGGTCGCCCGTGCCACCGACGCGGCGTTGCAGAACGCCCTGTTCACCCGCGACATCGGCCCGCTGGTCAGCGAGGCGGCGATCAAGGCGCGCTACGACGCCACCATCGCCGGCAAGCAGGGCGAGGAAGAAGTGCATGCCCGCCACATTCTGGTGGCGACCGAGGACGAGGCCAAGAAGATCATCGACGAGCTGGACAAGGGCGGTGATTTCGCGGCGCTCGCGAAGGCGCACAGCACCGACAGCGGTGCCGCGCAGGGCGGCGACCTCGGCTTTTTCAAGAAGGGCGACATGGTGCCGGAATTCGCCGCCGCCGCGTTCGCGCTGAAAGCCGGAGAATACACGAAAACGCCGGTCAAGACCCAGTACGGCTACCATGTGATCAAGGTGGAGGAGCATCGCATCTCGCCGCCGCCGACGCTGGAGCAGTCGCACGATCAGATCCGGCAGGAGATCATCCAGGAAGGCGTGAAAAAAGTGGTCGCCGAGGCGAAAGAGGGGCTGACCATCGAAAAGTTCAATCCGGACGGCTCGCCGGCCGCGCCACCCCCGGCCGCCGCCGACCCGGCCGCGCCGAAACCCTGATCCGGTGGCGCTGCCCGTCTCACCGCTCGCCGTGCCGCTGCCGGACCTGCCGGAAATCCCCGGCGTCCGCCTCGGCGCGGCAGCGGCGGGGATTCGCTACAAGGGCCGCAACGACGTGGTGATGGCCGAGTTCGCGGCCGGCACCACGGTCGCGGGCGTGTTCACCCGCAACAAATGCCCCGGCGCCCCGGTCGATTGGGACCGGGCGGCGCTGGCCAGCGGCCGCGCGAGGGCGCTGGTCGTCAATGCAGGCAACGCCAACGTCTTCACCGGCAAGGCCGGCGCGGAAGCTGCGCGACTGACCGCCGTGGCGGCCTCGGTGCTCGTCGGCGGCCCGGTCAAACAGGTGTTTTTGGCCTCCACCGGCGTGATCGGCGAGCAACTGCCGCACGAGCGGCTCACCGACGCCCTGCCCGCCCTGCACGAAGCTTTGTCGCCGCATGGCTGGGACGCGGCGGCGCGCGGCATCATGACGACGGACACGTTCCCCAAGGGTGCAACGCGGGTTGCGAAGATCGGCGGCGCGGAGGTGCGGATCAGCGGCATCGCCAAGGGCAGCGGCATGATCGCGCCGGACATGGCGACGATGCTGTGTTTCGTGTTCACCGACGCGAAACTGCCGGCACCGCTGTTGCAGGATGCGTTGAGCCGCTCCGTCGAGGCGAGCTTCAACGCCACGACCGTGGACAGCGACACTTCTACGAGCGACACGGTGCTGCTGTTTGCGACAGGGCAGGCCGAGCACGCGAAAATTCCGCGCGTGGGCGGCCGTATCCTGCGGGATTTCCAGATCAAGCTGGCCGAAGTGCTGCACGACCTGGCGTTGCAGGTCGTGCGCGACGGCGAGGGCGCGCAAAAACTGATCCGCATCGACGTGATCGGCGCCGTCTCAGGGAAATCCGCCAAGCGGGTGGCGATGGCGATTGCCAATTCCCCCCTGGTCAAGACCGCCATCGCCGGCGAGGACGCGAACTGGGGCCGCATCGTCATGGCGGTCGGCAAGGCCGGCGAACCCGCCGACCGCGATAAGCTAGGGGTGGCTATCGGCGGCGTGTGGATGGCGCGCGAGGGCAGCGTGGTGGAGGGTTACGATGAGGCCCCGGTGGTGGCGCACATGAAGGGCCACGAGATCGAAATTACGGTCGATCTGGGGCTGGGGCGCGGCAAGGCGACGGTTTGGACGTGCGACCTGACGCATGGGTATATCGATATCAATGGGTCGTATCGGTCGTAGGCAGCGGAAGGCCTTTCAAGCCGCCCGCCGCCGCGCCATGCCCGTGATTTCCTGCCGCCGCGTCACCTGCCGCACGCCGACCACCTGCGACAGATTGCCCTCCACCAGATGCACCATCTCCGCCGGCATGGCTGCCATGCTGATATGGACGCGCATGTCGTCGCCGTCGCGGGTGGCTTCGAACGTATCGGGCGAAAGATCTCGCTTGGCAAAGGGTTGCAGCAGGCGCGGCAGCAGGCCGGGGACGGCGTCCGCCAGCAGCGTGAAGCGGACGGAGGCGTGCAGACCCGTCAGGGTCCAGGGTTCTTGCGACATGGGAAAGTGGCTCCGGAGCAGAAAAAACTGAGGATTCGCGCGGGCAACCGGCTGCGTCAGGCAGCCGGGCTGGTAATTCGCGCGCTCAGGGTCCGGAAACTCATGCCGACAACATAGGCGATCACGGCGCCGCTGACCAGTCCAGTTTCGGCAATGTCGCCAACGGGATCATGCCCAGCGACAGCGTGCCGTCGCGCAGCGTCAGCGGCACCTCGACCCCCGGCGCCCCGCCGCTGTCCGGCGCGTGTGCCATCAGCCCAACGACCGCCTTGGCCGTCTGTGCCGCGCGCGCGGTGATGACGTGGCCGGCGGCGAGCGCGGACAAGGTTTCCTCCAGACCGACCAGTCGCACATTGGCCGAGGCGTCCGGCTGCAACGCCGCGTCCAGTTTCACGGTGGCGCTGCCGCTGATGCCGAGCGGTCCCCAGCCCAACGCCAGTCTTCGCAATTCGACCGCCCCGCCGCCCTCCCGCCACGCCTTCGCCGCTGCCCCCGGGCTGGCGGCTGCCGCCGGGATCGTGCCGGCAAAAATGCCCTCGACGGTGGCCGAGGCGATGTGCGGGCCGAGTGCCGCATGCATCGACTCCGGCAGCGTGATCGCCTCGGTGCTGACCCGCGCGTCGATGGTCCTGGCCGCCGACCAGTCCGCCTGCGCTTCCAGAAGCCCGACCGTCAGCCCCTCGAACGGGGCCGCAAAGGCCAGATTTTTGCCCTCCAGGGCGGCGCTGACGGGTTGTACGAGCGGGACGCTGAAGGTGAATGCCTCGGCCGTGAAGGGCAACGGCGAGGCTGTGCCGAGGCGCAGGGATTGCGCGCCCTCGCCCAGCACCTTCAACAGTGTGGGGGTTCGCGGGTCTAGGCGCAGGACGATCCGGTCGGCGGCGTAGCCGGCAGGGCCGGAGATGGAGAAATCATCGACGGAAAGATCGGCGGACAGCGGCCACCCGCCGTGCGAGATGGCACCGGTTTTGACCGCAAACCCCTGCGCCGTCGCCTGGGCCCGCCAGTCGGCCAATCCCCGGTCGAGTCCCGCCTCCGCCCAGCGCCACAGAACAAAACTGGCAATCCCCAGCACTGCCAGCAGAGCGAGCAGAGCGAGCAGAGCGAGGGGCAGGCGGCGTGTCCGGCGGGTCAAGACAGTGCGTTTCTTTGCATGAGATAGACGTTAATCCCCAGCCGGGCGATGGATCGAATTGCCATTAACTCAGAACTCGAAAATATGATGTTTTCAGGTGTTTACCTGGGGCTACTCGCACGGGATGAAAGCGCGGCCGGCGCGCCGCCCACAGAATTGTCCACAGGGGTGCGGAGCATGTTTGGCGCCTGGGCAAAGGTCTCCGCCAGATGCTGCATCAGGGCATCGCGCTTCAGGCCGGGCGGGATCGGCGGCAGGATTGCGATGCGGATGGTGCCGGGGGTTTTGCGGAATGCGCGGCGGCCCCAGTGGCGGCCGGAATCGGTGACGACCGGGATCACCGGCAGGCCGGTGCGGGCCGCGAGTGCGGCGACGCCGGGGTGGAGCGGGGCGCGGACCCCGGGCGCCACTCGCGTGCCCTCCGGAAAGATCAGGATTTGCCGGTTGCCCGCCATCGCGCGGTCGGCGGCACGCAGCATCTGCCGCACCGCGTTGGCGCCCCCCGCGCGGTCCACCGGGATCATGCCGGCCGTCGTCAGCATCGGGCCGAATAGCGGGATTTTGGTCAGTTCCTGCTTCAGCACGATGGCGAAGCGGGGGGCCAGCAATTCCCAGACGATGGTGTCGAACGCCGACTGGTGCATCGAGGCGATCAGGGCAGGGCCGTTGTCCGGGAGGTGTTCCAGGCCCGTGACCTCATACCGGATGCCGGCCAGCACGCGCAGGCCGCCCAGGACCAGCCCAGCCCATACGCGTGCATAGTCCACCGCGCGGCCCGGCGCGAGGAGGCGCAGCGGTGGGGTTCCCAACAGCATCAATGTGGTCAGGCCATAGAACCAGACATTGAAGGCCAGCGAGCGGACCAAAATCATGGCAGCCGCCGCAGCCAGCGGCGCACCGTGGTTTGCGCCGTGACATAGCCGATCAGCGCAGCGACCACCGGCAGGGCCGGCAGACCGACGGACAGTTCCAGCGGCAAGGTGGCCAGCGAGGCGGCCAGCAGCCACGCTATGTCGGCCGCTGCCGCAGGGGTCGTGCCCTCGGGGGCGGCGGTCACGAACGGCGCGGTCAGGGTCGCCAGGGCCAGCAGAACCGGCACCGAGGCGACGGCGCCGAGCAAGGCGCCAGCGCAGGCCAAGACCGTGGCGCGGGTGGCGAAGCGACTGGCGATGTAGCCGTCAGTCGCCCCGAGACCGTGAACGATTTCGATGGAGTCGCGGCGGGCTTGCAGGCCCGAGCGGGTGGCGACCATGACCACCGAGACCGCCACAGCCGCCACGACGGCGAGCACCAGCCACGCGCAGACTTGCAGGCTCTTGGCAAGGATGGCCAGGCGTTGCACCCAGGCGCCGTGGCTTTCCACCAGCACGCCGGGCACCGCCGCCGCCATCCGCGTCTGCAACGCGGCGACGTCCGGGCCGCTGCCGAACAGGCGCACCTGGATCACGCCGGGCAGCGGCAGCGTCGTGCCGCCCGCCGCATCGCCGAGCCAGGGGCGCAGCAAATCCGCCAGTTCCTGCGCACTCAGGGCATGCACGGCGTCGATGCCGGGGCTGGCGCGCAGCGTCGTCAAAGCTCTGTCGAGCCGGGTTTCCTCGGGACCGTCGCCGCTGCGCGGCAGCGGTTGGGCGGGATCGGGCACCTGCACCGTCAACGCCGCCGCCGCCCCCTCCTGCCAATGCCGCACCAGCGCCGACGCCCCGGCCGAGCCGGCGAGTGCCAGGGCGGCGAGGAACGCCATCGCGGCCACAAGCACCGGCAGCATCCTGTCGCCGAGGACGCGGCCGAGGCCGAGATCGTCCACCCGAATCGTGGCGGATTTGCCGCTAGCCATGATCGACCAGCCGGCCATTCTCCAGCCGCAACTCCGGCCCCGGGTAGCGGGCCACCAGCGCGGCGTTGTGAGAGGCCACGATGACAGTTGCACCCTGCCGGTTCATCTCCCGCAGCAGCACCATCAGCCGTTCGGCCTGCACGTCGTCCAGATTGCCGGTCGGCTCGTCGGCCAGCAGCAGGTTGGGGCGGCCGACGACGGCGCGGGCGATGGCGACGCGCTGCTGCTCGCCGCCCGACATTTCCGCCGGGCGCGATTCCAGATGCCGGGCGAGGCCGACCCAGCGCAGCATCTCCGTCACGTCCGAGCGGATGCGTGCTTCCGACCCGCCGGCGATGCGCAGCGGCAGGGCGACGTTGTCGAACGCGGACAGATAGGGCAGCAGCCGAAAGTCCTGGAACACCATGCCGATGCGGCGGCGCAGATCGGGCAGTTCGCGGCGCGGCGCGCGGGCGACGTCGGTGCCGAAGACGGAGAGTCGGCCGCGCGTGGGGCGGACTGCGAGGTGCAGCATGCGCAGCAGGCTGGACTTGCCGGCACCGGACGCGCCCAGCAGCCAGCGGAAGCCGCCTTCCTCGACGAAGAACGACAGGTCGCGGAGGGCTTCGGCGCCCGGGCGCTTGGCCCGGCCGTAATGCAGGCCGACATTGTCCAGCCGTATCATGGTGTCCCGTGGCCCCAGCCTGTCCGCGCTGTTGTGCCACCAAAGCGGGGCGTGCCGGAATAGCGGCCGGGAGCGGCGGGAATCGTTGACGCGGAGCGCGCGGGGCGCTTGGCTTGGCGGTGCGTTGACCCGCGAGGAGCATGACCACTGATGAACACGCCGCGCGCGGGGTGGGTGGATGGGCTGCAATTCTGCAACTGGTCGCGCAAAAGTTTCGAGCACATGCGCACGGCCGGGCTTTCCGCCGTGCATGCCACGGTCGCCTACCACGAGGGGCTGCGGCCGACTCTGGACCGGATCGTTGCCTGGAACTGGCGGTTCCGCGACCATGCGGACCTGATCGTGCCGGGGCGCAACGCGGCGGACCTGATGCGCGCGCTCTCCAGCGGGCGGACGGCGATCATCCTGGGGCTGCAAAATCCGCTGCCGATCGAGGACGATCTGGGGCTGGTGACGGTGCTGCACGAACTCGGTATCCGGGTGATGCAACTGACCTACAACAACCAGTCGCTGCTGGGCTGCGGGTGGCAGGAGGCCGAGGATTCCGGGCTGACACGGATGGGGCGCGAGGTGATCGCGGAGATGAACCGCCTCGGCATGCTGATCGACCTGTCGCACGCGGGGGAGCGGACGGCGCTGGAGGCCATCGCGGCATCCAAGCGGCCGATGGCGGTGACGCACGCGACGCCTGCGTTCTGGCGGGCGGGCAGGCGGCAGGTGTCCGAAACGCTGATGCGGGCGCTGGCGGATCGCGGCGGGATGCTGGGGCTGTCCCTGTATCCGCACCATCTGCGCGACGGATCGGCCACAACGCTCGCGGCATTTTGCGAGATGGCGGCGCGGGCGGCGGAGATCGTCGGCATCCGGCATCTCGGCATCGGCTCCGACCTGTGCCTGGACCAGCCGGACTCCGTCCTCGCGTGGATGCGGGAGGGGAAATGGACGCGGGCGACGGAGCCGGTGCGGTTTCCGGCGCAGCCGGGGTGGTTCGAGGATTGTCGCGGGTTCCTCAATTTGGCCGACGGGTTGCGCGCGGCCGGGTTTGCGGCCGAGGATGTGGAGGCGGTGCTGGGCACCAACTGGCAGCGGTTTTTTCGCGCGGCATTTCGGGCGGAGGGGGCATGAGATGAAGTTGCGACCGCCCGAACAGGTGATGCGGCTGGCGCGGATGGGGGCGATGCACGCCACGCGCCTCAGTTTTCTGCGCGCGATGCTGCGGCGGCCCTGGCAGGTCTCGCGCGAAACATGGGCGCTGGACGCCGAGGGGTTCGGGCACGCGGTGTATCGCGTGCGGATTTTCGGCCGCACCTACTCGTTCGTCGCGTTCTCGACCGAACTGGCGCCGGAATTGCGGACGGATCGGGTGATCGCGGAAGCGTGGGACGCGAGTTTCGTCCTGTACGACGGCGTGCCGGATGCGGGCGAGATCGAACGCTTGCGGCAAAACGTGCCCCGCCAGGAAGCCGGGCGGTTTTGCGAGCGCGACCTGATCCTGTCGCGGGCGAACAAGAGCGTGCGGCTATACGACGTGGTGGCGCGGGCGCTGGCGGGCGGGGCGCAGCCGGATGCCGCGCTGGTGGAGAGCGTCGGCTATCTGATGCGTACCACCGCCGTGTACGGCAACGGCAAATTCGGCATCGCGGATCGCGCGGCGATTGCCAGCCGGCCGGAATTTGCCGGGCCGTTCGCGGCGGAGATGCTGACGGTGTGGCTGATCCGCGCGTTCACCGTCGATCTGGTGGAGCATCGGGCGCGGGCAATGTCCGCCACTGCGGTGGCACTGGCGCCGGACCTGCGGCGGCGGTTCGGCGTGGGCAACGCGACGGGGTTGGGGATGGCGCCGTTCCTGGTGCGCCATCCGCTGCTGCTGCACAATTGGATGCTGGCGCGGGAGACCGCGCTGGCGCGGGTGCGGGCGCTGCCGGCGGCGACGGACTCGACGCTGGGGGCGTTCGCCGATGCCGTCGCGCGGACGGGCCTTGACGGCTGGCGCACGGACGATGCGGTGCAGATGGCGCGCATCGTCGCTTTGCGCGCCGACTTTGCCCGCGTGCGCGACTTTGCGTTGCCGGCGGCTTATCCTTGGGATGCGCTGTACCGCTGGGCCGAGGCGAATCTGGGCCTGGAAGCGCAGGAACTGGTGGTGGCGCTGCTGCTGGAGCCGCACGGCGCGCTGATCGACGATCTGTGCGAGGGCATGGGCGCGGACGAGCAGGCGGCGGTCGCCATCGATGGGTCGATGCGGTGCGCGGACCTCGCGGACATCGTTGTGCGGGACTACGACTGGGCGCTGGGCGGTCCGCCGGACGAGTCTCGGTTCTGGTACGCGTCGGCCGAAAAGCTGGAGCCGCGCCTGGGCGAGCGATTTGCCGAGCCGGGGGCGGAGTACGAGCAGCCGTTGACGTTTGCCCGCGACGTGCCGCTGCTGCTGGCGGCGTTGCGGGCCGACCCAGAGGCGCGGGTTGCGGAGTTCCTGATGCGGCAGCCTGAGTGGCGGCATGTGGCGCGGCGGGTGCAGGTGGCGCATCGCTATCCGTATGCGGAAATCCGCGACAATCTGATCGGCGCCGAGATGCGGCCCATCGACTTGTTGCGCTGCAAGCTGGCGATGTTCGGGGCGCAAAAATTCGACCCGCGCTCGGATCGCTGGTTGCGCATCACGCTGTTCCAGGGTGCGCCTTTCCCCGAGGAATTTTCGCGAGAGTCGGTTGAGCGCGCCGCCTGACGCGCTCGATCTGTCGCTGAACGAAGTCGAGGTCTTGGCCCAAAAGGCCGCGCGCGGGGCGGGACTGGCGTGGGGTGTGGCGGAGGATACCGGTCGGGCGGCGGCGTGGATCGCGGCGCGGATTGGCCCTTGGGCGGCGGAGTTGCTGGCATTGCTGCACGTGCAGGATTCGACGCTGGTGCTGGCCGGGCTGTTGGCCGACGATTTCTCCGACCGGCATGTCGCGCGGGTGAATTCGCCGCTGTGGGCGCTACCGGGATTGTTTTGCACGACGACGCGGGCTGTGGCCGTTCGGTTGGACGGGACGGAAATGCGGTGCAATCCGGGCGAGGCGCCGACGGCGACGACAGTCGACATGCCGACCGCCAGCGCGTTGACGGTGACGTTTGCCGGAACACCGTTGCCCGATTTGCCGTTGAAATTGCAGCCGCGATTTCGTCGCAGCCTCGTGGGCGCAGGCGAGTGGGAGAAATTGCAGGCGCTGGCGTATCGCACCTATGTGCCGGCGACCGACCATTCGCGCCGCAGCGGCGCGGGCGCCGGGCTGTTGGACGACGAATGAGGGCTTGTTCGGCTCCGACTTTCACGCGGGCCTGGACCCCGGCCTTCGCCGGGGTGACAAAATGAATCAGTTATCTCCACACGAGCCCTATCAAGGGGACCGATCCATGGCCGCCACCGACAACGGTCCGATCAAAATGCGCGGGGCCGGCTATTACAGCGAGCACACGCAAGGCGCCAAGCTGGTCATCGACGCGGCGATTCCGCTGGTGCTGGCGGCGGTCGAGAAGATGGATCTGTTTGCCGCTTCGCCGTTCGCCATTGTGGATTACGGCGCGGCGGACGGCGGCACGTCGCTGGCGCTGCATCATGCGCTGATCGCCGCCGTTCGCGCGCGGACGGATCGGGCGATCACGGTGACGCACACCGATCTGCCGCACAACGATTTTTCCGCCCTGTTCCGGCTGCTGCATGGGTTGCTGCCGGGCAAGCCGGGGCTTGGGCTGGAGGCACCAAATCTGTTCAGCTTTGCCAGCGGGACCAGTTTCTTTCGCCGGATCGTGCCGGACGGCGCGTTGAATCTGGGGTTTTCGGCGACCGCGATGCACTGGCTGAGCAAGCTGCCGGCGACGCTGGCCGATCACGTCCATGCGGTCGGCGCCAAAGGTGCGGCGCGGGCGGCGTTTGCCGCGCAGGCGGCGGCGGATTGGGAGACCATTCTGTTGGCGCGGGCACGCGAACTGGCGCCGGGCGGGCGGCTGGTGCTCGCCAATTTCTGCACCGACGAGAACGGCTTTTACCTCGGCTGGACCGGCGCGCGGAACATGCACGCGACGTTTGCCGAGCACTGGCTTGCGTTGCGCGAAGCGGGCGCGATCACTGACGACGAAGTGCGGCGCGCGACGTTTCCGCAATTCTATCGCAGCGTGGCGGAGTTCCGGGCGCCGTTCGACGATCCGGAATCGGCGGTCAGCCGCGCCGGGCTGCGGCTGGAGGACTGCTTTACCCGCGTGACCAAATGCCCGTATGCCGCCGCATATGCCGCCGGGCAGCCGCCTTCGGCGTTCGCGCGCGCCTACGTGCCCACGCTGCGGTCATGGAGCGAAAGCATGTTCTTCGGCGCCCTCGATCCGGCGCGGCCGGAGGACGAACGGCGTGCGATCATCGATCGGTTCTACGATGCCTACGAAGCCGACGTGGCGGCGGCGCCGGAGGGGCACGGAATGGACTACGTGCATTGCTTTCTGACGGTTGCCAAGACGGTCTAGCAGTTTCGTTATGATAACGTAACATTTAGGGCGTGCCAAGACAAGTGCTTGGATCAGGCCGTTTTTCGCGGTCGGGTGATGACGCCCTTCGGCCAGCGGGCGGAGGGAATGCGCGGCCACGGACCCTGCGGCGGCGGCGGCTCCGGC
>CAJCJG010000205.1 GCA_903970625.1 Solirubrobacterales bacterium 70-9
TGGACCCCGGCCTTCGCCGGGGTGACGAACGAGTGGCTGCGCGGCGCTCAACATCGCGTCCTGTGATTGCCACGCTTCCACGGACCGCCTTGCGGGATTAGGCTCCTATCACTACTTTCCGTCGTCGAATAACGATGGGACCGCGTGATATGAGCGAGCTTGTTGCTGGCGCAGGCGTGACCGATGCGGGGCGCACGCCTTCCGGCGCCGCGTTATGGAAGAAGGACGATTGGTGGGCGGTCGCCGTCGGCCTTGGGCTGATCGCGCTCGCCTACGTGCTCTTCGCCGGCGGGTCGAGCCTCGCGTGGCTCGCGGTGATCCCCGCAAAATGGACGACCGGCGACCAGTTGGCCGCCCACTTCGCCGCCAACTGGCAGCGCTACGTGGCGCAACTCGCGCTCTGGCTCGTCGTGGTCTCCGTGGCGCTCGGGGCATTGGGCTACCGGCTGCGCGACACGGTACCCGCCTTCGTGTTTCTGTATGTCGTGTCGGTCGCAATATTCGCCCTCGGCCAGTGGGCCAGCGCGGTCAAATACAATCTGGAGCCGCCGCTGGTGGCGCTGGTCGTGGGCCTGCTGATCGCCAACCTGAATCTCCTGCCGCGCGGGCTGGATGCCGGGTTCCGGGTGGAATTCTACATCAAGCTTGGTGTCGTGCTGCTGGGGGCGACGCTGCCGTTCACGCTGATCGTGTGGGCCGGACCGGTGGCGCTGGTCCAGGCGTCCATCGTCTCCATCGTGACGTTCGGGGTGATTTTTGCCGTGGCCCGGGCCCTCGGCCTCGACCCGCGCTTTGCCGCCGTGCTCGGCGTCGGCGGCGCGGTCTGCGGCGTCTCGGCCGCCATCGCCATCGCCGCCGCCGTGGGTGCCCGCAAGCAGGACGCGGCCATCGTGATCTCGATTGTGATCCTGTGGGCGATCCTGATGATCTTTGCGCTGCCGTTCGCATCGGAATTGTTGGCGCTGCCGGCCGGCGTCAGCGGCGCCTGGATCGGCACGTCGGAGTTCGCCGACGCGGCGGGGTTTGCCGCAGCACAGGCGTACGGCGACATCGCATCGAAAGTTCCCGGCGCCCCGGCCGGCGCGGCCGATCAGTCGGTGGCGGCGTTCACACTGATGAAGGTCGTCGGTCGCGACGTCTGGATCGGCATTTGGGCCGTCGTCCTCTCCATCGTCGCGGCGACCCGCTGGGAGCCGACCGGGATCGATAGCCGCGCCGGCGTCGGCGACATTTGGCGCCGCTTCCCGAAATTCGTCATCGGGTTCCTTTTGGCGTCCATCTTCATCACCCTGGTCGCGCAAAGCGTCGGCCATGCGCAGTTCGGCAAAGCAGCGACGGCAGACCTCGTGACGCCGATCAAGAATCTGCGCACCTGGGCGTTTGCATTCGGCTTCCTGAGCATCGGCCTGACCACACGGCTGCGCGATCTGGCCGGCGTCGGCCCGAAGCCGCTGCTCGCGTTCAGCGCGGGCGTCGCGGTCAACATCGTGCTCGGCTTCGTGCTGTCGGTGCTGGTGTTCGGCGGCTACTGGGCGCAACTCGGCCAATGACCCAATCATGCCGCGTCTGCCGCCACTTCCGCGACGATCCGGCCGCCATCGAGCGCGCAGAGCCGGGCCTTGCCGCGCTGAGTTCGGCGCACGCGGCCAGCCGCGCCGACGACGGATTTTGCGCGCAGCACGACCGCTACGTGCAGGCGAGCGCATGCTGCCCTATATTCACGCCATGTCGATGATGGGAGGCAGACGATGGCCGACACCGAGTACGCCGTAACCCGCAGCGATGCCGAATGGCGCGCCCGGCTGACGCCGGACCAGTACTACGTCATGCGCAAGCATGGCACCGAAATGCCCGGCACTTGCGCGCTGTTGCAGGAAAAGCGCCCCGGCCGCTTCAGCTGCGCCGGCTGCGACCAGCCGCTGTTCGTGGGCGGGACCAAATTCGAGAGCGGAACCGGCTGGCCGAGCTTCAACGATCCGTTGCCGGGCGCCGTCGCCACGACGACGGACAAAAGCCACGGCATGATCCGGACCGAATGCCATTGCGCCACCTGCGGCAGCCATCTGGGGCATGTGTTCGAGGACGGGCCGCCGCCGACCTATTTGCGCTACTGCATCAACGGCGTGGCGATGAATTTTACTCCGGACTGACCGCCCCGCGCGCTGCCAGCAGCGCGCGAAACACGCGGTCCGGCTTCAACGGCAAGTCGCGCAGGCGCACCCCGGCCGCATCCGCGACCGCGTTCGCAAGCGCGGGTGCGACCGGATTGTACGGGCTCTCGCTCATCGACTTGGCGCCGAACGGGCCGAGGCGGTCCGACGTGTCGGCGAACAGCACCTCCGTGCGCGGCAGGTCGGCCCAGGCCGGGATGTGGTACTGGCGAAAGGTGGCCGTCTCAACCTGGCCCTCGGCGTCGATGCGCAAATCCTCGTACATCGCCGCCCCGATGGCCTGCGCCACGCCCCCCTCCACCTGCCCGCGACACTGCATCGGGTTGACGACACGGCCGGCGTCGGCCGCTTGCACGCTATGCAGGATGCGGATTTCCCCCGTCCCCGGCTGCACGGCCACGCGAAACCCGTGGACGTTGAAGGCGATGGAACGCGGCGTCCCGTCACTGCCGCCGATCCCCTCGATCTCGTCCAGGTCCAGGGCGGCGAGTTCGATCCGCGCGCTACCGGCCACCACCGCGCCGCCTTCCAGGCGGCAGGCACCCGGTTCGACCCTCATGCGTTCGGCGCCCAGCGCCAGCAGCCGGTTGCGCAGCGCCACCGCGGCCCGCTCCGTCGCCAGCCCCGCGACCACGGTGCCGGTGCTGCCGAACGCGCCGGAATCGTGGCCGATCATCGCGGTGTCGGATTGCCGGATGCGGATGGCAGCGGGCGTGGTGCCCAGCACCGTAGCGGCGATCTGCGCATGCACGGTGGTGGTGCCGTTGCCGAACTCGGCCGTGCCGACGGTCAATTCGTAGCCGCCAGCGCGCGGCACGATCCGAGCCTCGGCATAGTGGCCGCGCGGCGGGATGGTGTGGATCATCGCCAACGCGATCCCCTCCCCCACCTGCCAGGACGGGTCCGGCGGCGGCGTCTCGGCCCGCGCAAGCGACGCCTGCACCATGTCCAGGCACTGATCCAGCCCGTAGCTGCCCAGTACCACGTCGTCGTGCGGGTCGTGCCCGGCGTCGAAATCCTCGGGCCGCATCATGTTGCGGCGGCGCATCTCGAACGGGTCGATGCCCAGCGTTCTCGCGAGTTCGTCCATCGCCGATTCGACGGCGAACACCGTCTGGCTCAGCCCATAGCCGCGAAACGCGCCGGATGGGAGCGTGTTGGTATAGACGGCGTATCCCTCCACACGCTTGTTCGGGCAGCGATAGACGCCGACGCATTCGCCGCTGCCGTGGAACAGCACGCCGATGCTGTGGTTGCCGTAGGCGCCGGCGTTGGAGACGATGCGCAACTGCATTGCCGTCAGCGTGCCGTCCCGCGTCGCCCCCAACGTGACGGCCACGCGCATTGGGTGGCGGGAGGGGGCGCCGAGGAACTGCTCCTCCCGCGTGAACTCCAGCCGCACCGGCCGGCCGGTGCGCAACACGGCTAGCGCCACGATATCCTCGGTCAGCATCTCCTGCTTGCCGCCGAACCCGCCGCCGACGCGCTCGCACAACACCCGCACGCGGTCGAGCGGCAGGTCGAACAAGGCGGCCAGCGCCCGCCGGGTCAGGAATGGCGTCTGCGTGCTGCTGCGCAGCGTCAGGCAGCCGGAATCGTCGAGCCAGCCGATGGCGGCGTGCGTCTCAAGTGCGGCGTGCTGGACGCGCTGCGTGGCGTAGGTGGCCGAATGGACGACATCCGCCGCCGCCAGACCGGCCGCCACGTCGCCGGTGGCCGAGGCGACTTCGGCGACGACGTTGCGAGAGGGATCGTGAATCCGCGCCTGCCGCTTGTCGCCGTGCAGCAGCGGCGCGCCGGGGCGCATGGCCTCCTCCGGGTCGAACACCGCCGGCAATACCTCGTAGGCCACAAGCAGCGCCTTGCAGCCCGCCTCCGCCGCCGCCTCGCTGTCCGCTAGCACGGCCGCGACGCGCTGGCCGATGTAGCGCACCGTGTCGTCCAGCACCCGCGTATCGTCCGGATCGTCCAGCGGGTTCTCGTGCCGCGCGGTCGAGAACAGGTTTGGCGGCGAATCGGCCGGCGTCAGCACCGAATGCACCCCCGGCACTGCCAGCGCGGCTTCCGTGTCCACCGACACGATCCGCGCATGCGCGTGCGGCGAGCGCAGCAGTTTGAGGTGAAGAAGCCCGGCCGGCGGGGCGATGTCTAGCGTGTAGCGGACGGCACCGGTGACAACGGCGGGGCCGGCCGGCGCGGGCGCGTTCTCCCCGAACCCGCCGCCCGGTTCGATATGCACGGTGCCGCGTATCGCGTCCTCGATGGCGCGATAGCCGGTGCAGCGGCAAAGATTGCCCTTCATCGCCGTCGCGAGATCCTGAAGCTGGCCCTGGTCCAGACTGGAAGCGGTGATGACCATTCCCGGCGTGCAGAAGCCGCACTGAAAGCCCTGTGCCGCGATGAACTGGCGCTGCATCGGATGCAGCCCGCCATCCTCACCCGCCAGCCCCTCGATGGTCGTCACCTCCCGCCCCTCGGCGCGGAACGCGGGTGTCACGCAGCTATGCACTGGCTGACCGTCCAGCAGCACCGTGCAGGCGCCGCAATCGCCGGCATCGCAGCCCTTCTTGACGCCGAAGCAGCCGAGGTCGCGCAAAAATGTTCGCAGGCACTGGCCGGGTCGCGGGGCGGCCGCGCGGTCCACCCCGTTGACGCGAAAGCTCATGCGGCCGCCGCCAGTTCGTCGCGGATTTGCTCGGCCAGCCGGAACGTCATGTGCCGCCGCCAGTCGGGCGCGCCGTGCAGATCGTCGTAGTACACTGCGTCCGGGATGGCGGCGGTCAGCGCCGCCGCAAGCTCCCCGGCACCCGGCACGCCCGGAAAATCCATGCGGACCGGACGGCGGGTGGAGGCCGTGACGGTCAGCGCGAAATCGCCAGCCCCTAGCGTGCCGACCAGCAGCGCGCCCGACCGCCCAAGCGGCGTCAGCGAAATCTGCCGGAACGCGGTCCGCCGCCGCAACGCCTCGGCCGGCAGGTCGATCGCCCGCAGCAATTCGCCCGCCCGCAGCGCCGTGGTCTGCGGCCCGAGCACGAAGTCGGCGACGGGCATCCGGCGCTCGCCGCCCTCCGGTGTCCAGATCGTGCAAACGCCGTCCAGCCCCACCGCCAGCGCCGCCATCGGCCCCGCCGGCAGTGCCATGCACAGATTGCCGCCGACGGTGGCCGCGTTCCAGATTTTGAAGGAGCCGAGCAGTGCCCGGCAGCATTGGCCGAACAACGGCGCCGCGCGCCATGCCGGCGGCAGTTCGGCGGCGGCCAGCCGCGCCAGCGTGCAGGTGGCGGCGATCCGTAAGCCCTCCGCGCCGATCTCCAGCGGCGGCCAGCCCATGTCGGCCAGATCGATCAGCCGGCGCAGCCCCGGTTGCGGTTCGGAGAACAGCCACGTCCCGCCGGCCAGCCAGGCATCGCCGGCCTGCCATTGCGGCAGATCGCCCCGCTCGCGCGGGCGGCCGATGGCGGTGATCGTCGTCAGGTCCATGCACCCTGTCCGCTGCGAAACGACAAGGCTGGCACGCAATGCGCATACCATCAATTGCGCCTACGGCGCGACGCTGCTGACGGGGCCGGCAATCGATGGCACAATCCGTTCCATGCCGTGGCCGGGCAATCGGCAGGAGGCACGAAGGCACGGGGCGGTTCAAATGATCAGAAAATCTAATTCCGTGCGGCTTGTGCAGCAGGCGGAGCCGCAAGCCACGGATGCCGCGCCGCCGCCCGCACGGCGGCCCGCCGGCGCGCCCGATGCGCCGGCCAACGATATTTTCGGGCTGATCCAGGCGCGGGAAGCCACGTTTTCCAAGGCGCACCGCCGCATCGCCAGCGCCGTGCTGACGCAGCCGCAGGCGTTCGTCGAAAAGCCGATCGAGGAACTCGCCCCCTGGCTCGGCGTGTCCACGCCCACGGTGACGCGCTTCAGCCACGCCGTCGGCTGTGAGGGGCTGCGCGAATTGAAACTGCGGATCATGGGCAGCATGCGCGTGGGCCTGCGCTATCTGGAACCGGTGACGCCGCCGGCGACGGTGGCCGAGGCGATCTCGCGCGTGGTGATGCGCGCCCACCACGCGATCTCCACCGCCCACCGGACGCTGGACGTCGCACTGCTGGAGCGGGCGGCCGAGATCGTCAGCCGCAGCCGCGTGCTGTACGTGTTCGGCAGCGGCGGCGTCTCAAGCTGGCTGATCGCGGAGGTGCAGAACCGACTTTTTCGCCTCGGCCTGCATGTCATCCCCTGCGCCGACCATCAGATGCAGATGATGCTGGCGGCGACGATGGACCGGCAGGACACGCTGCTGTGCTGCTCGCTGACCGGGCGCAACGCCGAACTCCTCCGCGTGGCCGGAATCGCCCGGCAATATGGCGCGGCCACAATCGCGCTCACCACGGCAGACACGAAGCTGACGGAAGCGGTCGGGCTGGCCCTGACGCTGGCGGTGCCGGACGACGGCGACGTGCTGGGGCCGACCGCGATGCGTTACGGCTTCATGGCGGCCATCGACATGCTGGCCTACCTCGTGGCCATCCGCACGCAGCCGGCGGCGCAGGAAAAGCTGCGCCGGATCAAGCAGCAATTCATGACCTACCGCGACGAGGAGGACAGCCAGCCGCTCTGCGATTGAAGCACTCTGCCCGGTTTCGGGCAGACGCGGCCTGCCGCGCGGGCAAGTTCGGCGGGTGCCAACAAAATTTGATCCGAAAATCAACGTCCCCCGCCGTGGCATCCCGCTCGCATAGGTCGTCGCCAAAGGCCCCTGCAACAGCCAAAAAGGAACAGCCCGTGAACCGCTCGCTGCAAGATTTTCTGGTCTCGCGCCGCCGCGTGCTGCAAGGCATGGGAGCCATGGGCGCCGCCGCCGCGTTCGGCGGCCCGGCGCTGGCCGCACCCTCGACCCCGATCACCTTCATCGGCTGGCAGTACCAGCCGCAGATCGCCGAAGACAACGTCAACATCTTCAAAAAACTCTACGACGAGAACGTCACCTACGAACTGGTACCGGGCGACTATCATCCGGTGGTGGAAACCAAGCTGCTCGGCGGCCAGCACATCGACATGATGTATTCCGAGGAAGACCACATCGCCCGCTGGCACGCCGCCGGCTGGGTGCGCGACCTCGAAGGGCTGCCGGGCATCGACGCGATCAAGGCCGGCCTGTTCCCGGTCAGCATCCAGTCGATGTCGCTGCCGGACGGCAAGCTGGCCGGCCTGCCCTACTACGCCGGCCACAACTCGTTCATCTACAACGAGGAGTCGCTGACCAAGGCCGGCGCGCAGGTGCCGACGGATTGGGCCAGCCTGCTCGATGTCTGCCGCAAGCTGAAGAAGGACGGCATTTCGGACGCGCCATACAACGCCGCCTGGGGCCAGAAATGGCCGGAATTGTCGTGGGAATTGTTTTCCCTGTGGTACGCGAACGGAGCCGTGGTGTTCGACGACAAATCCGACCTCGTGGTCGATGCCGCGTTCAAGGAAGTGCTGGAGGGCCATCGCGCGCTGTACAAGGAAGGTCTCGTGGCCGCCGACATCATGACCTTCCCGGACGAAGGCGTGCCCGCCTACTGCACCGGCCGCCACACCTTCATGGTGCTGCACGACTACGACCAGAAGGTCACCAACGACCCGGCCGCCTCGAAGATCGCGGGCAAGGTCAAGAACGCGCTGATGCCGGGCAAGACGCACTCCACCTTCGCGTGGACTGCCGTGTACCTGATGGGCGCGCAGCCGGTGGACGAGGCGCGCGTGTGGAACCTGCTGCAATTCTTCGGCGGCAAGTCGAAGGACGGGCAGTACCACGTCATCAAACGCTGGGCGCTGCAATTCGGCCTCGGCTCCGGCTTCAAGGAGGTGATGAACGATCCCGACGTGGTCGCGAGCTTCTCCAAGTGGCGCGATCTGGCGGTGACGAACAAGCAGGTGGAACTCGCCACCTCGCGCAAGATCGCCAAGACGACGTGGTTCCCGGAATGGGATCTGTACATGATGCAGCAGGCGCAGGAATATATTCGCGGCAACGGCTCCATCGACCAGTTGTGCGACGGGCTGGTCAACAAGGTGGCCGAACTCAAGAAACAGTACCAGTAGGCGCCGGGAGCGGCGGCGAATGTCCGGCGCCACGCACGCGATCGTCCAGGCGCCGCCCTTGCGCGGACGCCGGACGGAGCGTGTGCCGGCGTTCGCCTACCTCGCCGCCGCGCCGACGCTGCTGGTGGTGCTGCTCGTGGTCGGTGTGCCGCTGGGCTACAGTTTCTTCCTCAGCCTCAACCGCATCAACCCGATCACGCATCGCTGGATCTATGTCGGGTTCGGCAATTACGCAGCCCTGCCGGGCAACCCGGACCTCTGGGCCGCCCTCGGCCGCACCGCGTATTTCGCCGGCTTTTCGGTGATCGGCACAACGCTGCTGGGCGGCATCTTTGCACTTGTACTGAACGCACGTTTTCCGGGCCGGGGCCTGTTGCGCAGCGTCGTGCTGGTGCCCTGGGCGATGGCGCCGGTCTCGGTCGGCGTGCTGTGGTCCTTCCTGTTCGCGGGCGATTTCGGCGGCCTCAACGGGCTGCTGAACGATATCGGCCTGTCGTCGCTGGCCACGCCCTGGCTCGGCAACGGATTTCGCGCGCTCAATCTGGTGGCGCTGGTCAATGTCTGGAATCAGGCACCGCTGACCGCGCTGATGCTGCTGGCCGGCCTGCAATCCATGCCGGCCTCGCTGCACAAGGCGGCGATGCTGGACGGCGCCGGCCCCATGCGCCGCTTCGTCAGCATCACGCTGCCCTGGCTCAAGCCGAGCCTGCTGTTCATCACCATCATCGCCACGATCAATTCGCTGATGGCGTTCGACATCTTGTGGATTCTCACGCGCGGCGGGCCGGGGAGTGCGACCACCGTGCTGTCCTGGCTCGGCTATCTGCTGTCGTTCCAGTTCTTTAAGTTCGGCGAGGGCGCGGCCGTGCTGTACGTGCTCACCGCATTGAGCTTCCTACTCGCGATCTTCTACTTCGTGGTGCTCGGCCCGCGCCGCACGCTGCCGCAATCGTCGGCCGGTCTGGCGGCGCTGCCGGGCGGCAAGCGCGTGAAGACGATGGCGACGCTGCCGCCGTTCCGCCCGCGCGCGCGGCTGCTACCGTTCGCCGCCTCTCGCGTGCTGGCGCGCGGCGGGTTCTGGGCGACGGCGCTGGTCGTGTTCCTGTGGTCGGCATTGCCGGTGGTGGCGCTGCTGCTGCTCAGCATCACGCCGGCCGCCGACCTGATCCGCACGCCCGCGACCGTCGTACCGAGCACGCTGACGCTGGACAATTTCGTCTCCGTCCTGCTGCCCGGCTCCGTCGCGGGGCAAGTCAGCAGCGTGCAGGCGGAGCGCGTGCCGCTGTCTGTGCTGAACTCGTTCCTGGTCGGTGCCTCGGTCGCGGCCATCAGCGTCGCCCTCGGCACGCTCGCCGGCTACGCCTTCGCCCGGCACGAGAAGGCGCCGGCCTTCCGCATCTCGTTGTGGGCGCTGCTACTGACGCGGATGACGCCGGGGCTGACGCTGGTGCTGCCGTTCTTCATCGGCTTCCGCACGTTCGGGCTGATCGACACGCGCACGGCGCTGATCGTCTCCTACTGCTCGTTCCTGCTGCCGCTGAGCGCCTGGATGATGAAGTCGTATTTCGAGGGCGTGCCGCGCAGCCTGGACCGCGCGGCGCTGATCGACGGCTGCTCGCGCCTGAAAATGCTGTGGAAGATCCTGCTGCCGGTGGCGCGGCCGGGAATCGTCGCGACCGCGATCTTCTGCTTCCTGGCAAGCTGGAACGAGTTCCTGTTCGCGCTGATCCTGACCTCCACGCCGAAATCGCAAACCATCCCGGTAATCCTGGCCGGGTTTCTGAGCCAGGCGCAGTTCTACACCTACGGCCCGATGTTCGCGGCCACCGTGCTGTCCATCGCGCCGCCCGTGGCGGTCGCGTTCCTGTTCCAGCGGTTTCTGGTGCAGGGTGCGCTGTCCGGCGCGGTCAAGGGTTAGGGGCAGGTCCATGGCAGCCATCTCGATCCGCAACGTTTCCAAAAGCTTCGGCCTGACGCCGGTGCTGCGCGGCCTCGATCTGGAAGTCGCCGACGGCGAGTTCGTCTCCTTCCTCGGCCCGTCCGGCTGCGGCAAAAGCACGCTGCTGTTCTGCATCGCGGGGCTGGAGGATCTGACTGCCGGCACCATCCATCTCGGCGAGCGCGACATGGGCCACATCCCGCCGCGTGACCGCAACATCGCGCTCGTGTTCCAGGATTACGCGCTGTATCCGCATATGCGGGTGCGCGAAAACATCGCCTTCCCGTTGCACCAGCAGAACTTGCCGGCGGAGACGGTGCAGAAACAGGTGGCGTGGGCGGCGGAGTTGCTCGGGCTGGAGGCGTTGCTAGACCGGTCGCCCGCCGAATTGTCCGGCGGCCAGCGCCAGCGTGTCGCCGTCGGTCGCGCCATCGTCCGCAACCCGGCGGCGCTGTTGATGGACGAACCGCTGTCCAACCTCGATGCCAGCCTGCGCGTGCGCATGCGGACGGAGATCAAGCGGCTGCAAAAGGAGCTCGGCCTGACCGTGATCTTCGTCACCCACGATCAGGAGGAAGCGATGGTGCTGTCCGACCGCATCGCGGTGATGAACGCGGGCGTGTTGCAGCAATTCGCCGACCCGATGACGGTGTATCGCGAACCCGCCAACCAGTTCGTCGCCAGCTTCATCGGCAGCCCGCAGATGAATTTTTTGCCCGGCACGATGGCCGGCGGCGCGCTGGACGACACCAAAACCCTCGGCGTTCGCCCGCACGACCTCGTGCCGACGCGCCGCGCGCCGAACGACGCGCTGACGATCCAGGGGACGCTGTCGCTGATCGAGCCGGCGGGGCCGGTGACGTTCCTCGACGTGACGCTGGCCGACGGTACCCTGATCAAAGCCACCTGCGCCGACCCGCGCACCTACCGCCCAGGCGAGACGCTGACTCTGGCCGCGCCCCGCGCCAATGTCTGCGTGTTCGACACGGCGAGCGGCGTGCGCACCGGCGCACTGGCCCCACCCTCCGACGATTCGCTCGTCGGCCACACAAGCGACGAGGCGATGGCGCATGGCATATGATTTAATTCTCCGCGGCGGGCATGTGATCGATCCGTCGCAGACCATCGACCGCGTGACCGACGTGGCGTTCGCGGACGGGCGCGTGGCTGCCGTCGGCGACAATCTTCCCGCCAGCGGCGCAACGGTCGAAAATGTCGGCGGCTTCATCGTCACGCCCGGCCTGATCGACCTGCACACGCATGTCTATTGGGGCGGCACCTCGCTCGGCATCGACGCCGAGGCGTTCGGGCGCAGCAGCGGTGTCACCACCTGCGTCGATACCGGCTCCGCCGGGCCGGGCAATTTCCCCGGCTTTCGCAAGCACGTCATCGAACCGAGTGCCGTCCGCATTCTCGCCTATCTGCACATCTCGTTTGCCGGCATCTTCGCCTTCTCCCACCGCATCATGGTCGGCGAAAGCCACGACATGCGGCTGATGGCGCCGCGCGAGACGGTGGAGGTGATCGAAGCCAATCGCGACGTGATCGTCGGGGTGAAGGTCCGGCTTGGCCGCCACGCCTCCGGCGACAGCGGCATCCAGCCGCTGGAGGCCGCGATGCAGGCGGCCGAACAGGTCGGGCTGCCGCTGATGGTGCATATCGACGAGCCGCCGCCCAGCTACGAGGAAGTGGTGGACCGGCTGCGGCCGGGCGACGTGTTGACGCACTGCTTCCGCCCGTTCCCGAACACGCCGATCCGGCCGGACGGCACGGTGCGCCCGGCGGTGCTGCGCGCCCGCGAGCGCGGCGTGATTTTCGACATCGGCCACGGTAAAGGCTCCTTCGCCTACGCCACCGCGCGGCCGATGCTGGCGGCAGGGTTCGTGCCGGACACGATTTCGTCCGACGTGCATTTGTTGTGCATCAACGGGCCGGCCTACGATCAGGTGACGACGATGTCGAAATTCCTCTGCCTCGGCATGGATTTGTCGGCCGTGGTCGCCGCCTCCACCGTCAACGCCGCCGCCGCCCTCGGCCGGCCGGATCTCGGCAGCCTGCGCCCCGGCAGCGTCGGCGACGCGACGCTGCTGCGGGTGCGGGAGGGGCGGTTCGACTACGAGGACGTGGTGGGCGAGATCATGGTGGGCGACCGCCGCATCGTCGCCGAAGGCGCGATCATCGCGGGAAAGGTTTGGCACCGGAGCGAACGGACATGACCCCGGAGGACTCCGCGCGGCTCCTGGCCGCCCTCGTCGAAACCCTGCTGCCCGGCGACGACGGCTGGCCCAGCGGTTCGCTGGTCGGCGTGCAGGCGGTGCTGGCGACGCGGCTGGTGCAGGAACGCGGCGAGGATGCCGTCGATGCCGTGATCCAATCGCTGGGGGACGACGCGGCGGCGCTGCTGGCCGACGACGAGGACGCGCGCGTGGCGGCCGTCTCGGCGTGGGAGGCGCGGGACAAGACGCTGTTCGGGTTCGTGCGGGACGCGGTTTACATGGCGTATTACGAAAACCCGGTCGTGGTACAGGCGATCAACGCGCACGGGCACCAATACAAGCTGATCCCGCACGTCACCGGCTACAAGCTGCCGCGCTTCGACCTCGCGCGCGACACGCCGACGCATGGGCGCGGCAGATGGATTCCAACCGACGCGGTGCAGCGCGTGCCGGTGGAGACGCTCGATCTGGCCGACGAACGCACGCAGAACTGGGGGCGCAAGCAATGACGACGCCGATGGCCGATGTGCTGATCGTGGGGGCCGGCGCCACCGGCTCGCTCGCCGCGCTCGTGCTGGCGCGCGCGGGGCTGGACGTGGTGTGCCTGGAACAAGGCGGCTGGGTGGAGGCGGGCGACCATCCGCACTACAGCGCCGACTGGTCCTGGCAGCGCAAGACGCGCTGGAATGCGGACGTGAACAAGCGGCACCATCCGGACGATTTCCCGGTGCAGACCAATTCGTCGCAAGTGCTGATGTGGAACGGCGTCGGCGGGTCCACCAACGTCTATGGCGGCATCTGGCCACGCTACCGCCCGTCCGACTTCCGCAAGGGCGACGAGCACGGCCTGCAACCGAACTGGCCGATGACCTACGAGGAACTGGCGCCGTACTACGAGCAGGCGGATCGGCTGATCGGCACCAGCGGCCTGTCGGGCGACCCGGCGATGCCGCCGC
>CAJCJG010000206.1 GCA_903970625.1 Solirubrobacterales bacterium 70-9
GGCCTGACTGGGCGGCCGACAAAAACGGGAGCTTGCGGGTCAGCCGCCCGCGCGATCGTCGGATCAGCCGGCGGCGGCAGGGGTTGCGCCGGCTGGCTTGGAGCCATGGGCGGCGTGTAGGAGGCGCCCTTGTTCAATGCACCCTGGGCCTGCTGGTCCGTGGCGGCCAGGGCCAAGGCGTCCTGCTCGGGCGTGCTGTAGAGCCCGCCTGGAAGCGGGTCCACAGCCTTGAGCCGGGCATCCCGCGACGTCGGCGGGGCGTGCCGCCCGCCGAGCGCCACCATGACGACCACGACAACCATCGTGGCCATCACCAGGCCGATCACCGCCAGGCGGCGCGGTCCGGCGTTTCCGGAGCCGTTGAACAGGCGTCCGGACGAAAATTTGTGCGACCGAAGACGGAAGCGGGCGAGCGCGCCGGAGACGGCACCGGACATGGCGGTCAATCCTTCAACTCGGCCGACACGGTGCGGCCGTTGACAGAGAGCAGGATCACGGGGGTGTTCGGGACCGCGTAGACGGTCGTTCCCGCCTCGGCCTCGGAGGCCGTCCATTCGGGCGACAGCAGCGTGTAGCGGGTCCGCAGATAGACGTTGCGGCCGAGGCGCCAGGCCCGCAGACCCTCGGGCGAAACCCCCTCGACCGACAGCGGCACGGCATCCGCTGGCGGCACGCCATCAAGCATGCCTGTGAGGAACGGCGCGCCTGTATCGGGCGCATCGGGCTGGGTCATGATCTCGACCTTGGCGTGCGGTCCGCGGTCCGACACATGGACGCTGAGGCTGGAATCGAAGCGGCCGCCGCCCGAGACGAGCAGGAAGGTGAGCGGCTTCGGCGCGCCTTCCAACGATACCACCAGGCCGCCCCGCGGGCTGATGGAGACCGGCGTGATCTCAAGCACATTGCTGCCCTTCGTGGGCGTGCAGACATAGAAACCGATGGCGGCCACGGACGGACCGCCGCCGGTGTTCGTCGGCGCGTTGCAGTTTGTGCCGCCGGCGATGGCGGCAGGGTTTGAATTGGTGTCCCACTGGATCGGCCAGGGCTGGCCTGTGCTGTCGAAAAAGCTGACGGCCGTCGGATAGCCTTTGACCGTGTTGACGATGCTGGTCGCCGATCCAGGCGCGAAGCTGACATTGACCTGGCGGTTGATCGGCGCCGCCAGTTCGGTCGTGCCTTGCTCCACAGCCTGCTGCTGGGCGCGGTAGCGCTTCGCCAGATCCTCGATCATCTCGGGGGTGAGCGGGATCGCGTCGCGCGCCGCCTTTGTCGCCGCCGGGTTGTCCGGATTTGCCGGCGCCGGTCCGCCGGGGCTTGTTGGGTCGGGTGTCTGACCGAAGCCAGGGGCGGCCACGGCGAGGCCACACAGGCAAGCCGAAACGAAAAGGGCGACGCGCACGGATGCCTCCAGCTATTCGGGGATATGAAGCTCAGCCCGACCGGTCAGTGCTGAGTGGTGGCAACCAACTGATCGATCGCCAGCCCATCGGGATGATCTTCGGCGTTCGTGCGAACGACGAGGGCGGTGACCATCAGATTGTTGGTGGATGTCTGATTGACGTTCTCGCAGGTCTGCACGATCGGCACCTGCACCTGATAGGCCAGGGCGTTCTGCACGTAGCTGGTCTGATGGATCACCGCTGCCCGCTGTGACTGGGCGTGGCACAGCAGCCGCGCCCGTTTCAATTCGTCAAAGTTGCCTTGTCCCACATAGCTGCTTGCAAACGTGTTCCAGCCGCGTACCGTGAACCGCCGGCTCGCGGTGTTCAGCTCCTTGGCGTAATTGAAGTAGTCGACGTTGTAGGGCGCGACCGCAGCCTGCACGGTCCATTCAAGCAATTCGGTGTCGCCAATTATCGGACTGTCGACCGGGGTTAGCGGCCGAGTAAAACCCTTGCCGTCCGATATGAAGAACAGCGGCTTGACCGGGTTCATCCAGACATAGGCGTCATGGATGAGCGACACGGCGAGCAGCACTCCCAGCCCCAGGGTAAGCCCAAGGCATTTCGTCACCAGGGCGCCCTGGAAATCCGGATCGGACAGGCGGCGTGTGACCGCGGCATGCGCGTTTTTCATCGTCAGGCCCTTGCATGAATTGCATGGAGTCTTTCACGAACTTCCGCGAATGGGCGCTCGTCAGAAGGTCCACGGGTACGCGCGAGAAGTCGTAGGTTCGCTTGTCGATGGTTCCGGTGACGTGGAGTTGCGTCCACAGGCTGAGCCGGTCCTTGCTGCCGTTCCGGCGAAAGAACCAGTGCCCGTCCCGGCCTGTGTTCGGATTCACGCGTTCCTGCATCAGGGTATAGCCGCAGGTCTCGAAGTTGAGCTGAGCGAGTTCGGGATCGTACGTGTCGCCGAATTTGCGCCGGTCCCTGTCGATTGGCAGGTCGATGCGCGTTCTGATCGTCTTCAGCTGCCCTGGCGTGAGACCGAGAACGGAAGCGGTCGTGCGCCAATGCTCCAGACCCATCTGGCGCATGCCGATGAGTCGCACTGCCTCCTTGTCATAGATGACGTGTTGCAGCTTGCCGACCCAGGTCAGATCGTCGTCTTCTTGGGCGACTTCGTCATCCTTGGAAGCGAATGCTTGGCGTGGGCCGGCCGGCGAACGTTGCGCAGCCACTGGTTTTACGGAGTTGCTGGCCACGGACGCTGAAAGGTCCGGTGCCGTGGCTTCCGTGGCGGGGGCAATGGTGATCTTGCCGACAGGGCTTGCAGCGGTGTCGATCTCGCCGAGATCCATGGCGTCGAGCACAGGGGCAGTCTTAACGGGTCCGGTCGGTGCAATCAGCGCAGGCCCGGATACCGGTTGTTCGGCGGGGATGACCCGGAGCAGGGGCAACTCGCGCTGTGCCGGCGCCTTCCGGGGTCGGTTGCCGGGGACAGGTGCCGGAGGCGCGTCAGTGGCCGGCCGTGCCGGGCGAATCGAATCATCCGCGTCCGAATTCGGAGGCGCGCCCTGCGTTTCGCCCGATGAGCGCGCATTTGCCGCCGGCGCGGAAGACTCCGCCGATGCAGGATCAGGAAAGCCAAACCCTGGAGCAGGGTCCGGCAAGCTCCAGGGATCCACCCGACGCAAGCTTCTGCGATCGGGCGCCGGTATCCCGAGGCGCCTGGCCTTCCCGCGCACCGCGTTCGCAGAGCGATTCAGCCTGACGCCGATGACGTCCGGGTGGATGCCGGTCTGTCGCCACAGGATCAGGCGTCTGGTGTCGGTGATGGACCAGCATTTTGCGCTCGGCTTGCGCAACGGGCGGTCGTGCGGCGTTCGCAATCCGAGTCGCGCCAGGCTCAGGTCGAGCGCCGCGCGGGTGAGATCGAGATAGAGGCAGATCGCCGCGATCCCGAAGCCGGCGCCGACCATGCCGGCCAGCACGCGATCGAACGGACACACGACGGCCGCGACCAGGGAGTGCAGCAGCGAAGGCCCGGATTTCGGGACCTCATCAGACCTGGTCGCTCTCGCCGATTGTCCCGACACCAGCCTCTCCGGTTTGTGACCGGAGGGGTGTTAAATCAGTGGGAACCTGATTGTCGATAGAAAAAACAGGTCAGAATATGTTTTTCTGCCCGTGTGGCGACACGGGTGCGTCTTGGTTCGAGTCTAGCCCATCAGGAGGGTGGGGAGGCAAGCCGCTTCAGCTGGTGGCTCAACTCGGTGTACCCCTTCACATGCACCTTCACGTCGGAGAACTCCTTCTGGTGGGCCAGCAGGGCTTCGGCCAACTCGGAAATCAGCGCGAGCACGCTCACCGGCGTGACCGACTCGAATTCATTGTCCGGGATCAAGTCTTTCAGGCTGACTTTGCAGCTATCGGCGATGGCCGCCATCGCTTTGAGGGTCATGTTCGACCCCTTTGTTTCAACCTCAAATATATAGGCCTGGGAAAGGCCGGCCGCTGCTCCAAGCTGCGCTTGCGTCAGGCCTGCCTTCTTCCTCGCTTCTCTGACTCTGTTGCCAAAAGCCAGTAGAAACTGATCACCTTCAGCCACGACTTTCACCTCGGGCTTCGGACGCTTTGCCATTCAGCGGCCCTTCTCTGTGGACGTAAGACGGCAGCAATTCGCCGCTGCTCACGGCGAACGCCAACGCATATTTTTCTCGGTTGGCTTATCCGCTGTTGCGGGACCGTGTCGCAATCCCCGTTCGCAAGGTCCTGCGCGATAAATTGTGTATTATCCATAGAGACAGGTCACCATGCGCATCCCAACTGCCGGACTC
>CAJCJG010000207.1 GCA_903970625.1 Solirubrobacterales bacterium 70-9
CCGCGTCCAGCAGCGGCAGGTTGACGCAGCCGGCGCGGCCCACAAGGCCCGTCGCTCCTGCCCGCGTCACGCATTGTGCCGGCGTGCAGGCCGCCGCCGCCGGGCAGGCCAGCATGCGCTGCACGGCCAGCATTTGATCGACTTGGCGCCCCTGGAACAATCGGATGCCATGCGCCAGCCCCCAGCGGAGCGCCGCCTCCGATCCCGCGTGATGAAGCACGATCCGCGCCGGGTCCGCGCCCGCTACCGCCCGCGCCAACGCGGCCTGCTCCTCGGCGGGCAACGCCGCCATGCGCGGCGACCAGCCGAGCTTCAGCAGGTCGGCTCGCAGCGACGCCGGACGCGTCAACATCAGGGCCAGATGCGACACGCCGTCCAGGACCATCCGTACACCCAGGTCCCGTAGCCGCGTGCCGGCACGGGCGAACGCCGCCGGGTCCGCGACGGCCTCGACCATCGGCACCTCGACCCCGAGCGCCGTGCCGGCGGCGCGGCACTCGGCTGCAAGCGCGGCAAATCCGTCCGACAGCGCGCCGGGCACCGTCAGGTTCAAATGGAGCGCCACCCCGGTGCGGGCGCCGCCCGCCTGCGCTGTGATGTCGAGCGGCGAGGCGCTGCCCTGGTCCAGTTGCAGCACCTGGAACATCCGATGATCCAGGTAGCGGCCCAGATGCAGCAGCAGCGCCGGATCCTGCTCGATCCGCAGGCTTGCCGGCAGGCGCGACTCCAGCGCGTCCAGCGAAAACGTGAGCTCGCGGAAGTACGGGCGCATGGCGACGCCCGCGCTGCCGCTGGCGGGGTCCAGTCGCACCGCTGCCTGCCGCCGGACGATGTCCTGCGGTCGTGCCCCCGCGATGGCGGCGGCAACGGCATCGACCAGTTCGGCCGGCGGTGCGGCCGCTTCCACGATCGTCGCGGGGTCCGGCTCGCCCAGGCGCTCGGCTGCATAGGCCGCGAGTTTGCCGGCGTCGTGCGGCAACCGCCATTCGCCGACGATGGCGGCCGCGTTGCCGGCCTCGCGCGCGAACAGGGTGCGGAGTCGTTCGCCGACGATGTGCGCCGGCGGGGGTGCGGGCGGGGCGGACGGCGCTTCGCCGTCGCGGAGCAGCAGCACCACGTCGGCGTTGCGCATGGCGAATACCTGGCCGTCAACCCGCTGGGCGGCGTCCTGCATCAATGCCCGCGCGATGCGGCGATGATAGGGGCGCGGTGCCGGCGGCGGGAGCCGGGACAGATGCAGGATGATCGCCGACCAGCCGTGGGGCGTGCGTGCGGCACGTTCGACGGCGGCGAGCAGATGCCGCTCTCCGGGCGCGGCTGGCGTCGGCGCCGGGGTCGCGGCCGGCGCGGCTACCGACGCTGGCGGCACCGCGCGGCCTTCCATTCTCGCTCCGCGTCCCGTCTGCAGCAGTCCCGCCTGTCCAGCACACTGTCAGCGTCCATACCGTTCCGCCCGAATGTTTGCGGGGAGCACGAAAGCTTTGCTCGAATCCCCCCGCCGCCGGCGCTAGGATGACGGGGTATGATTACGATGACGTTAGCGCCTGCCACTCTTCCCGCTGGGCAGCGGGTTTATGCCATCGGTGACGTGCATGGCTGCGCCGACCGGCTGGAGGCGATGCACGCGCTGATTCGTGAGGATTTGGCGGCCCGTCCGATTGCCGAGCCGACGATCGTGCATCTCGGCGATTACATCGACCGCGGGGACAACAGTGCTGGCGTGCTGGCGCGCCTCGTGCGCGGGTGGCGGTCCGATCCGTCGCCGCGCGTGATCAACCTGAAAGGCAATCACGAAGCGATGCTCCTGGCCGCACTCGACGAGGTCAAGCCCGAGAGCGTGATGCACTGGCTGTCCAACGGCGGCTCCGAGACGCTCGGGAGCTGGGGATTGTCGCCCCGCAGCCGGCCGCTGCAGTGGCGGCAACACATCCCGCCAGAACAACTGGCATTCCTGCGCGGCCTTGCCGTCTCGCATCGCCAGGGCGGCTATATCTTTGTCCATGCCGGCTTGCGGCCCGGTCTGCCGATGGAGCGTCAGACGCACGACGACATGCTGTGGATTCGCGAGCCTTTCCTGTCGTTCAAGGGTGAACTCCCCGGCGTCGTCATCCACGGCCACACGCCCGAGCGCACCGTGCTCGTCCGGCCCACGCGGATCGGCGTGGACACCGGCGCGGTCATGGGCGGGGCGCTGACCTGCGCCGTGCTCGAAGCCGACGTCATCGGCTTCCTGCGTGCGTGACGGCCCGCCGCCGACCGGATCGGACCGAGTGCCGTCGACGCCGCTTGTCATCGGGCCGCAGCTTCTCTACGGCGTATGAGATGCAGGCTGATGAAACGCCCTTGGCCCAGCCAGACGCCGCACCGGCGGACCCCGACCATGAGCGGCTGGCCGCGACCATTCGGCGTCTGTCGCGCGCGAGTGTCCTGGTGGTCGGCGACGCGATGCTCGACCGTTACATTTACGGCGAAGTTGAGCGCGTTAGCCCCGAAGCGCCGGTGCCGGTGCTGTCGGTGCAGCGGGAACTGGCGATGCCGGGCGGTGCCGGCAATGTGGTGCGCAATCTCGGCGCGCTTGGTGCCGCCGTCGCCTTCGTCTCGGTGGTCGGCGACGATCAGGCGGGATCGGACCTGACCGGGTTGATCGGCGGCCAGCCCGGCGTCGAGCCCTGGCTGCTGGTGCAAGGCAGCCGCGCCACCACGGTCAAGACCCGCATGGTGGCGCAAGGCCAGCAATTGCTCCGGGTGGATCGCGAGGAAACCACCCCGATCCATCCCAAGCTCGCCGAACGCATGCTGCGTATCGCCCGCGATGCGATGGCGGCCACCTCGCTGACCGTGCTGTCCGACTATCGCAAGGGCGTGATGACCCACGACGTGGCCAGCCGGCTGGTCGCAGCAGCCAGGCAGTCGGGGCGCAAAGTGGTGGTCGATCTGCGCGGCAGCGATTTTGCCCCGTATGCGGGTGCGGACGTCGTCATCATGTCGCGTCGCGACCTGGCGCGCGCGCTGGCGGGGACGCTGGAGGACGACACCACCGTCGCCGAGGCGGCCGAAGGCGTGCGCGCCGCACACAAATTCGGCGCGGTGCTGGTCACGCGCGCCGAGGACGGCATGACGCTCGTGCAGGCCGACGGAACCGAACATTTTCGCGGCGAGGCGGCCGAAGTGTTCGACATGTCGGGCGCCGGCGATACAGCGGTGGGCACCCTGGCGGCCTCGTTGGCGATCGGGGCGCCGCTCGATCTGGCCGCGCGGCTGGCCAACATCGCCGCCGGCATCGCGATGGGCCGAGTCGGTACCGCCGTGGTGCGCGAGCAGGATTTCCTCAATGCGCTGTCGCCCGAAGGCGGCGCCCTGCGCAAGATCGTCTCGCGTGAGACCGCCGCCGAGCAGGTGGAGCGTTGGCGTCGGCGCGGCTGGCGCGTGGGCTTCGTGCACGGCGCGTTCGAGGGGCCGCGCCCGGGCCATATCCATCTGCTGGCGCAAGCCCGCGCCGCCTGCGACCGGCTGCTGGTTGCCGTCGAGGACGATGCGCAGGTCCGCCTGCGCAAAGGCGACGGCCATCCGCTGAATCCCGACGTTACGCGGGCCGCCGCACTCGCGGCGTTGCCAGGCGTCGATCTGGTTGTCATCAACGAGGAAGCGGGGCCCGCCGGCCTGCTGCGCCAACTCCGGCCGGAACTTGTCGTCACTGCCGCGGCCACCGCGACCGCCGGACCGAACCGCGACGCACTGGCGGCGGCCGATCTGGTTCGCGACTGGGGCGGCCAGGTGATCGAGGCCGACAGGCTCGCCGAGACGGCCTGAGCCACTACTCCGCGCGCAACGCCGCCCGCAAGTCGGCCGCGCCGGCCGGATCCTCCGTCGCTGCCAGCCGCAAGGCGGCAATCCAGGCGAACCGCTGCAACAGGCTGCGCCGTCGCGCCGGCGGCAACGGATGCATCGGTGCCTCCCGCACGATGTCGGCAAAGCCCTCGCCGGCCACGATCAGTCCGATCTCCTGCGGTAGCAGACCGACCGGAAACGCATCGTCCACCGCAAAATAGAGCGCGTCGCAGAATTGCCGGTAGTCTGGCCATTTGCTGTCGGTCAGGAAATCGCGCGGACCGGATTTCACCTCGATACATGTGAAGCCGCCGTCCGGCCGCAGCGCGAGAATATCGGCGCGACGCCCGTTCGGCAGCGGCACCTCATGCAACGGCGCCCAGCCCAGCCGCCCGCACAGCCGCGCCGTCGCGCGCCGCACGGCAAGGCTACGCTCCGGAAACGACGGCGCGGGACCCGATGGGAGTTCGTCTGGCACGCACCGAGGCTAGCCGATACGCCCCGTCGCTACAGCAACGCGTCGATGGCCCGTGCCAGGGTCACGTCCCGCCCGCTCAGGCCGCCCACGTCATGGGTGCTCAGCACGATCTCGACCTTGTTCCAAACGTTCGACCATTCCGGATGATGGTCCTGCTTTTCGGCGAGCAGCGCCACGCGGGCCATGAACGCCCAGGCATGGGAAAAATCCTTGAAGGTGAAGCGCCGGACGAGCGCGTCCCGCCCTTCCGCCAGTTTCCAGTGCGGCAACGCCGTGCCGAGGTCGGCGTGTTCGGTCTCGCTCAGTTTCGTCAGCATGTTCGCCTCATCCTGGTTGGGCCGTGGCGCTTGACCGGGGAAGAAAACCTGTGCGCTGCATGCGGCCATGACGGAACAAGACGGCACCCTGCCCCGCTACACAACCCCGCCTTCGCAGGCCGACATCGAGGCGATGGCCGAACGCGGGCTTGCCGCCATTCCGGCATCGCTGCGCCGTCGCATCGACAATGTGGCCATCACCGTCGAGGACCTTGCCGACGATGCGACGCTGGACGAGATGGAAATCGAATCGCCGTTCGATCTGACCGGCCTGTATCGGGGCACCCCCCTGCATCTGCGCGACAGCGGCCAGATCGCCCGAGCGCCCGACCTGATCGTGCTCTATCGGCACGCCATCCTGCTGGAGTGGATCGAGACCGAGGAAGACCTGGAGAAGCTGGTGCGCAGCGTGCTGATCCACGAGGTTGCTCACCATTTCAGATTCAGCGACGCCGAGATCGAGGCGCTGGAAGCCGGGCCGGCCTGAGGCGCGCCGACCCGGCGCTCCCGCCGCCCGCGCTATTTCGGCGTCGTGACGTTGCCGATGACGGCGCCGCCGACCGCGCCGATCCCGGCGCCCAGTAGCACGGGACCGCCTACGATGGCGGTGCCCACCGCGCCGACACCCGCGCCGATCGCGCCGCCGGACAGCGTGCGCTGATCGCGGTCGGACATGCCGGAACACGCCGCCAGCGATCCCGCGCACAGGATCAGGATCGCGCCGCGTTGAATCATGGTCATGTCAAAGTTCCCGATGTGAATGTCGAACGAAACCGCAAGACGGGGCGAGGTTAGGATCGAAGTCTGGCTTTTTCTTGGCCATGCCTCGACCGAACCTCGTCAATCGTGGGGCGTCGTCACGTTGCCGATGACGGCGCCGCCGGCCGCGCCGATGGCGGCACCGGCAAGGGGCGAACCGCCGATCAAGGCGCCGCCGACCGCACCCACGCCCGCACCGATGGCACCTCCCGACAGCGTGCGCTGGTCGCGCTCCGACATACCCGAGCACGCGCCCAAGGAACCCGCGCAGAGCGCCACGATCAGGCCGCGCTGAAATTTGGTCATGGGGAAACCTCCTGTCGCAAAGAGCGCCGAAAGCCGATGAGCGCGTCGGGCACGGATACGTCGCCGCATCGCGCGCATGGCCTTAACGACCGGCAAGCCATCCGGGTCCGTATCGACCGTATCAAGATTCGGTGAGCGACGCGGCGACATGCGCGCGGAGCGCCGGCAGTACGTCGGCCGCGAACCAGGGATTTCGCGAAGCCCACCCGAGCGTGCGCCAGGATGGGTGCGGCAGCGGGAAGCGGGTCGGCAGATGATCGCAGAACGCGCGCACCCGCGCCGTCATTGGGCCAGGACCAAGGGCGGCTACCTGCGCGTAGCTGCCGACCAGCAGCGTCAGCCGCACGCCGGTCAGCGGCGGCAATAGGCGCGGGTGCCACAGGGGAGCGCATTCGGGGCGCGGCGGCGCGTCGCCGCCGCGCGGCAGCCGGCCCGGATAGCACAATCCGGTCGGCACGATGGCAATCCTCGCCACGTCGTAGAACGCAGCGCGGCTCAACCCGAGCCAGTCCCGCAGCCGGTCGCCGGACGGATCGTCCCACGGGACGCCGCTGGCATGGACTTTCGTCCCGGGTGCCTGCCCCATGATCAGCAGGCGCGCCGTTGTGGAGACGCGGAACACCGGGCGCGGGCCGAGCGGCAGGTCCGTGCAATGCCGGCAGGCCCGTGCCGCCGCCGACACGGCCGCCAGTTCGGCAGCTACGTCCACCGTGCCAGCAGGTCCGCCACATAGGCCGGCACGATTCGGGTCGCAGGCCCGTGATGCGCCTCGTGGAACAGCGCCGCCCCTTCGGACGGCTCCAGATTCAACTCCACCGTCGCCGCCCGCCCGCGCACCTCGGCCACGAAGCCGGCGGCGGGATAGACGTTGCCCGAGGTCCCGATGGCGACGAACAGCCCGCAGCGTGCCAGGGCGTCGGAAATCCGGTCCATCTCGTACGGCATTTCGCCGAACCACACGATATCCGGCCGCATCCCTCCGCGCAGCAGGCAGGCCGGGCACTGCGTGCCGGCATCCATCGGCCCGGTCCAGGGGCGGTCCGCGTCGCACCGGACGCAGCGGGCGCGAAGCAATTCGCCGTGCATGTGGACCAGCCGCCGGCTGCCGGCTCGCTCGTGCAGATCGTCGACGTTCTGCGTGACCAGCAGGAACGCGGCGGGCCACCGCAGCTCCAGGTCCGCCAGCGCCAGATGCGCGGCATTCGGCACCACCGAGGGTTCGGCCAATCCCGCTCGGCGCGCGTTGTAGAACCCATGCACCTGCGCCGGGTCGCGGGCGAATGCTTCGGGCGTCGCCACGTCCTCCAACCGCACTCGCGCCCACGCCCCGTCCGCGTCGCGGAAAGTTGCGAGGCCGGATTCGCGGCTGATGCCGGCGCCGGTCAGCACCACAATGTCGGGCGGTAGGGCCATCCCGGATGAATTGTGGCGCTTTGCCGGCTGTGCCGCCAGTCCCGGCGACGTGCCTGATCGTCAGAACTGCCTTGCCCGGTCACGTTGCGCGGATGCTATGCCGACCATCTGTTCACGCTGGGCGGCAAAATGCTTGCGCGCCCGAGCCAACAACTGGGAGTTCCTCCGCATGAGACGCTTGCTTGCCGCAGCGTTGCTGGCATTGCTGCCGTTGGCGGCGCACGCCCAGACCGAGCCGCAAACCCTGGTCGACCGGGCGACGCTGGCCGTTCAGGACATGTTCGGCCCCGAGTCCGCCCAACAGCAGCGCAGCGTCCTGCAACACGCGAAGGGTGCGCTGATCTGCCCGCGCATCTTCAAGGCCGGCTTCATCCTCGGCGGCCAGGGCGGCAACTGCGTGCTGGTGTCGCGCGGCCCGGGCGGCTGGTCCGCACCGGCCTTCTACAATGTCGGCAGCGGCAGCATCGGCCTGCAAATCGGGGTGCAGGACATGGAGCTGTCGCTGCTGATCCTGACCGACCGGGGGCTCCAGGCGGTGCTCGATAGCCAGTTCAAGATCGGCGCCGACGCCGCCATCGCGGTGGCGACCCTCGGCGCGGGCGTGGAAGGCGACACCACCGCTGCGCTGCGCGCCGACATCGTGGCGTTCGCCAAGACGCGCGGCCTGTTCGCCGGCGTGTCCATCCAGGGCAGCATCATCAGTTCGATGAGCGATTGGAATCAGGCCTATTACGGCCAACCTCTGGCCGCCGCGCAGATCGTCAACCAGGGCGCCGGCAGCAACCCAGGGGCGGCACCGCTGCGGGAGATGCTCGCCCGCTTTGCCGGCGGTTGAGCGAGGGGCTCGGCTGCCGACCGGTCCCGCCGAGAGGCGCGGGTAGCGGGCGCGGCCAGCCTCGGGCTACTGTGCCGCACAATGTCCGATACCGACCCGTTCTGGAAAACCAAGCGCCTCGCGGAGATGACCCGCGCCGAATGGGAATCCTTGTGCGACGGCTGCGGTCGCTGTTGCCTGCACAAGCTGCGCTACGAGGACACCGCCTCGCTCGCCTACACCAACGTCGCCTGCCGCCTGCTCGACCTCGACACCTGCCGGTGCAGCGACTACGCCAACCGCCGCCGCCGCGTCCCGGACTGCGTGCAACTGACTCCGCGGGTGCTGCGCGAAATCGACTGGCTGCCGCCGTCCTGCGCTTACCGCCGCCTCGCCGCAGGCAAGGACCTGGCGTGGTGGCACCCGCTGGTGTCCGGCGATCCCGAGACGGTACACGAAGCCGGCATCTCGGTGCGCGGCCGCGCGGTCGGCGAAAAGCGCGCCGGGCCGCTCGATCACCATATCGTCGAGTGGCCGGGCAGCGTCCCGCGCACCCGCCGCCCACCGCGTAAGGAAACCGCCCCATGACGCACGACGCCCTGCGCGGCGGCGGCCATGTTGGCAGTTCGGTAAGCTCCGCCGGTTACGCGGACGCAGACTACGAGAGCCGCCCGCAGGCGCCGCCGTTCGCCGCGTTCGACGCAAGCGGCGCGACGTGGCCTTCTGCCTGAAGACGAGGAACCCAAGCCATGACGACTGCGACCCCGACGTTGCACGAGGCGCTGACAGCCGATGTGGGCCGCCGCGCGCGAGGGAGCGGCCCCTCCGCATCGGATGCCTCGGCAACGGGAGAGCACCCGGCGTCCTGGGATCTGCGTTTCCGGCTGGTGAATACGTTTCCGCGCCAATCACGACCCCTGTTCGCGGCCTTGCGTGCCACGCTCGCCCCCTATGGCTACACGCTGTCGCCGCTGCATCCGATGCACGACCTCAGCCACCCCCGCATGCAGACCGAACTGGCCCGCACCGACCCGGACGACCCCACGCACTACGCGCCGCTGGTGTTCGAACTGGAACCGGCCACGACCATCGTGCGCGTCTATGTCCGCCAGTTCGGTGGCCGGTCGGCCCCAGATTTCGCCGAACACCGGTTCGACCTGTCGGCCTCGCCCGACCTGGCGGCAGTGGAGAGAATACTGACCGACTACATCCGCGTCATGCTGGACGCCCAGGCGGTCGCCGCTAAATAGCCGGCGCCGCTCAGCGCGGTGATCCAGAAGCTGGTCGGCCAGTCGGTGTAGAACGCCAGCACGAGGCCGAGCCACGCCTGCGACAGCGCCAACACGACCGACAGGATTAGTCCCGCCCCCAGGCGGGCCGTGAGCAGTTGTGCCGTGGCCGCCGGGCACACCATCAGGGTGAAAACCAGCAGCACGCCAACGATTTGGCTGCATTCGGCCGTCGCCAGCGCCACGACCGCCAGGAACAGCACCGCGACCAGCCGCAGCCGCACGCCTTTGGCCTGAGCCAGTTCCGGCTGTAACGTCGCGAACAGCAACGGCCGCGCGATTGCGCCGAGGCCGGCGAGGCTGACCAGCGCGAGGCCGAGCAGCGCGAAAATCGTCTGTGTCGTCACACCCAGCACGTTGCCGAACAGCAGCGCCGTGGCTTGCGTCGCGTAGGCGGTGAAAAAATGCAGGAACAGCAACCCGAGGCCGAGCGCCATCGACAGTACCACGCCGATGGCCACGTCGCGATTTTGCAGCCGTTCGCCGATCAGGCCCATGCCGACGCCGCCCGCGACCGTCACCAGCACCATGCCCCACAGCGGCGACCCGCCGACCAGTACCGCGCCGGTGGCGCCGGTGAAGCCGACATGCGCGAGCGCATGGCCGGCGAAAGTTTGGCCGCGCAGCACCAGGAAATACCCGACCAGCCCCGCGAGCACGGCCACGATCCCGGCGGCCACGAAGCCGTTGCGCATGAAATCGTACTCAAACATGCTCGTGGTCCGCGTGGCCGTGGTGGTCCCGCTCCATCGCCTGCCCGCGCGACATGACGAAAATCCGCCCGGCCAGCCGGATCACGTCGATCTCAGAGCCGTAGAGGCGCGACAGCACCGGGCCGGTGATCACCTCGTCCACCGCGCCGAGCGCTGCGTGCCCGCCGCCCAGATACAGCACCCGGTCCAGCGCCCCGAGCAGCGGATTCAGTTCGTGGGCGGAGAACAGCACCGCGATGCCGAGCTCACGTTGCAGGTCGCGCACCAGCGCTACGACGGCGTGCTGGTGGTGCGGGTCCAGGCTCATCAGCGGCTCGTCCAACAGCAGCAGTTTCGGCCGGCCCAGCAGCGCCTGCGCCAGCAGCAGCCGCTGCCGCTCGCCGCCCGACAGGTCGCGCAACGGCCGCCGCGCCAGCGCCGTCGCATCGACCAGCGCCAGCACGCGCGCCACCTCCGCCCGATCGGCGTGCCCGAGCAGCGGCAGCCCCCAGCGATGGCCGGCCACTGCGCCCGCCACGAAATCCCAGCCGCGCAGCCGCATCCCGCTAGCGGCGGTGCGGAATTGCGGCATGTAGCCGACGGCCGGATTGCCGAACGCGACCGGCGCGCCCAGGATGGCGATGCTGCCGCGCGCCGGCCGCAGCAATCCCAACAGCGCCCGCATCAGCGTGGTTTTGCCTGCGCCATTCGGGCCGAGGACGCCGACGAACTCGTTGGCGGCAATGGTGAAGCTCACGCCGGCCAGCACGGCACGGCCGCCCAGCGCAAGGGTGAGGTCGCCGACTTCGACAGCGTTCCCCTGCGCGCCCGCCCTATCTCGAATCATCGTAATAAGAATGATATAACATCGCATTGCCTGCGTCGAGTCGGCGGGCCGGGGCGATTTGTGCATTTGCGAATATCTCGCGATTGCGGCGCGTCGGCGGAGCCGGCAAAGTCGGGGAATGGAGTCTGGAACATCCGAATTCCTCACGTTGCCGGGCGGGCCAGCCCTGGTCGAGTGGCGGCGCAGCGCCCGCGCCCGC
>CAJCJG010000208.1 GCA_903970625.1 Solirubrobacterales bacterium 70-9
CCCGGCGAAGGCCGGGGTCCAGGCGCGCACACAGGAACGTCGGAGCGGACGGCCTGGCTTCCGGCCTTCGCCGGAATGACGAAAGTGGGGCAATTATTGTCCGACAAACGCTAAGCTAAAGGACACCACTCGTTTGTATTCGTCACCCCCGCGAAGGCGGGGGTCCATGGGGCTGCAAATCGTCGCCAATGGTCACCGACTATGCTGCTGCGCCCGCGTGGATTCCCGCCTTCGCGGGAATGACGCTGAGTTTGTTGGAACTTGCGGGGGACCAGAATGGCCCGACAATCCGCCTACGTTGCAGCCACTGCCTTCCGGTTACGCACCGAATAGACCACCGCCGCGATCACCGTAATGCTGATTAGCACGAACCCCAGCGCATTGATCTCCGGCGTCACGCCCGTCCGAATGTGCGAGGCAATGAAGATCGTCACCGTCGAGGCGCCGCCGCGGGTGAACAACGTGGCGTTGAAGTTTTCGAACGATTGGAAGAACGCCAAGACGGCCGCCGTCAGCAGCGATGGGCGCAGGTAGGGAAGCACGATCATCCGCAGCGCCTGCATGTGGGTGGCGCCGAGGTCCAGCGCCGCTTCCTCCAGCGACCGATCCAGCCGGGCCAGCCGCGCCAGTACCATCAGCATCACGTAGGAGCAGATGAAACTGCACTGCGCGATCGTGGACAGATGCAAGCCGGAGCCGACGCCGAGGCGCGTCCAGAAGATCAGCGTCGAAATGCCGATGATGATGCCGGGCACCAGCAGCGGCGCCACCATCAGCGCGTAGAGAATGCTGCGGACGCGCCCGCGCAGACTGTCCAATAGCAGCGCCGCCAAGGTGCCGACCGGCACCGAGATCGCGACCACGGCCAGCCCGACCAGTACGGAGTTGGCGACCGCGCCCAACCGCCCATCCTCGTCGCCAAGGCCCCAGATGCGGTCGTCCGCCCATAAGTCGGAGAACCAGCGCAGCGTCCAGCCGCGCCACGGCATCACGGTCGGGAATTTGCTGTCGTTGAAGGCGGCAGCGATCATCACGAACAGCGGGGCGAACAGGTACAGCAGGAAGATCGCGAGGTAGATGTTGATGATCAGGCGGGCGGTTTTGCTTTCCATGGCGCGTCCCCGCTAGCGCGCGATGTCGGACAGGCCGACGCGGAACAGGCGCATCATGCCCAGCACGAACGCCAGACACAGTACCAGCAACAGGAAGGCGTAGGCTGAGCCTTGCTGCCAGTTCTGCCCCTCGTAGAACCATTGGTAGATGATCTCGGTGAACCAGCGGGTGCCGGGGGCGGCCAGGATCGACGGCACGATGTAGCTGCCGGCCGCCGCCGTGAACACCAGGATGCAGCCGACCGTGATGCCGGGCTTGGCATGGGGGATAACGACGCGCCAATGGATGCGCCACAGCGGCGCGCCGAGATCGCGCGCGGCTTCCACCTGATTGCGGTCCAGCGACAGGATGGCGTTGTACACAGGGAACACCATGAACACGGTGTAGGCGTACACCATGCCGGCAATCACGCCCCAACTGCCGGACAGCCAGCGGATCGGCCCTGAAATCAGCCCGCTCAACCGCAACACGCCGTTCAGCGGCCCGTTGTAGGCGAGAATGATGAACCACGCGAAGGTGCGGAGGATTTCATTGATCCAGAACGGGATCACCAGCAGCAGCAGCATCGTCGCCGCCTGTGCGGGGGTCGCGATCATCGCCAGGAAATAGGCGACCGGATAGGCCACGCACAGGCACAGCAACGTCGCCAGCGCGCTGCCCCACAGGGTGCGCAGGAACACGACGAAATGGATCTCGTTGCGGAACAGCGTGCCGTAATTGTCGAGCGTATAATGGTCCTTGTCGGACCCGAGATCGGCCGGCAGAAGGTTGGGCCGCAGCGAGAAATCCGCCATCACGAGGTACGGCAGGATCACCATGCCGGCCAGCCATACGAACGTCGCCAGAATCATCCCGCCGGTCAGCGTCGCGCCGTAGCGGCTGAGCAGGTATTTCATTCGCGCGCCAGATCGCCTTGCGGCAGGATCACGGCGTCGGCCGCATCGAAGCCCATCGGCAACGCCTCGCCGTGCGCGAGGCCGAGCAGGCGCGGGTCGCTGCGCGTCTGCGCCATCATCGGCTTGCGCAGGCCGCCGTCGCAGAACACGTTGACGAAATTGCCCTCGAACTCGGCGTGGCTGAACGAGGCGGTGACGTGGTTGGCTGTCCCGCTCGCGGCGTCGCCGAGCCGCATATGCTCGGGCCGCACGAACAGCATCGCCGCCTCGCCGCTGCGGGCACCACGCCCCACGCGCGCCTTGAACGTGCCGCTCGACGTCTCGATGTGCGCCATCGTACCGTTGGTCTGGGCTACCGTGCCGGCGAACACGTTGGCCTCGCCCACGAACGAGGCGACGAACGGCGTCGCCGGGTCGTTGTAGATTTCCAGCGGCGTGCCGACCTGCTGCAACACGCCCTGCGACATCACGCCGACGCGGTCGGACATGGTCAGCGCCTCTCCCTGGTCGTGCGTGATGTAGATGAAGGTGACGCCGGTGCGCTGCTGGATGCGCCGCAGTTCGGCGCGCATGTGCTGGCGCAGTTTCAGGTCGAGTGCCGACAGCGGCTCGTCCAGCAGCATCACCTGCGGCTCGACCGCCAGTGCGCGTGCAATCGCCACCCGCTGCTTCTGGCCGCCGGACAGATCCGCCACCTGCTTGTCGGCCGAGGCACTCAGTTCGACGATGGCGAGCAGTTCCTCGGCCCGCTTGCGCCGCTCCGCCTTGCCGACGCCGCGCACTTCGAGGCCGAACGCCACGTTCTGCCAAACCGGCATCAGTGGGAACAGCGCGAGGTTCTGGAAGATCAGCGCCGTCGGCCGCTTGTTCGGCCCAATCCCGCGCATGTCCCTGCCACCGATCCGCACGACACCGTCGGTCGGTTCGATGAAGCCCGAAATCATCCGCAGGATCGTCGTCTTGCCGCAGCCGGACGGGCCGAGGAAGCTGAAGAATTCCCCGGCCCGGATCGTCAGGTCCACATTCCGGACGGCGACGAACTCACCGAACCGCCGCGTGACGCCTTCGAGAGCAACTTCCTGGCTCATCCGGCCTTGTCGCCTAGCTCGCCTGGAACTTGTCGGCGTACTCGTTACGAACGCCAAGATACCAGGTCGGCTGCGACGGCCACCACCACAGCTTGGACAGCGCATCGCCCGGGAACGCCGAGTTGTACTGGTCCTTCACCGGCTGGGCGAGCAGTTCCACCGAGCCCTTGGAGCACGGATTGGCGGTGAATGCGGTCCCCCATAGCGCCGCGCCCTTGGGGGTGTTCAGCCATTTGATGAAGGCTTCGGCCTGCTCGACGTTTTTGGCGTCCTTGAACAGGATCATTCCCTGCATCCAGGCGAATGCGCCTTCCTTGGGCGCGACGTAGCTGACCGGGACGCCGTCCTGCTTCAACTGGAAGGCGCTGCTGTCCCAGGTCTGGCCGACGACGCAGCCGTTGGCACGGAAAGCGCCTTGCGCCGTGTTCTCGTCCTTCCAGAACTGGCCGATATCCTTCTTGAACTGCTTGGCGTTGGTCAGGATCACGTCCCAGTTCGCCCGCATGATCTTCTCGTCCTTGTAGGACTCGATGAACGGGTGCGGCAGCTTGCCTTGCGTATCCAGCCAGCGGCCAAGGGCGGCGAGGCCGGAATGCGGACGCACCGTCACCTTGCCCTCGTATTTCGGGTCCCACAGCACGGACAGGCTGCAGTCGCCGTATTTCTGTGGCGCTTCCTGCGTGTTGAAGGTGATCGCTTCCGTACCCCAGCAACTCGGCGTCAAGTACCGCTTGCCGCCGACGACCTCCAACGACGCGGCGGCGCCTTCCAGCAGCGACGGGGTGACGTTGTCGAGCGCGATGTTCTTCTCGTTCCACGGCTGGATCAAGTCCTGCTCCAGCCAGTTCGCGATATGGTCGGCGGTCGGCTCGCAGATGTCATACAGACCCTGTCCCTTGGCCAGCTTCGCCTGCGCCGTGAACGTGTCCTGTTCCGGCTGCTCGATGAAGTTCATCTTGATGCCGGTGGACTTGGTGAAGTCCGCGAACGCCGGTTTGAAGTCGTAGCCGGCCCAGCCCATAAAATTGACCTGGCCGGACGAGGACAGCGCCTGTTTCACGATCGCAGGCGAGGCGAGCACGCCCAGGCCGACGGCAGCGGCGGCCTTGATGGCGGAACGGCGGCTGATCGCGCCCCCAGATGTCTGGGTGGTCCCGGAAGTGTCTGTCATCGATCTCTCCCATAGCGTGCGGTGTCGTGTCACATTTCTATCGGGTGCCCCGCGCGGCGGCAATGGCACCCATGCACGGAATGCGGGATTAAGCGGGCGGATGCTCCGCGTGCCAATGCCGGGCGATGTCCAGGCGCGTCGCCAGCCACACGCGGTCATGCCCCTGCACGTAGTCCATGAACCGCCCGAGTGCCGCCGCACGGCCTGGCCGCCCAACCAGCCGGCAGTGCAGGCCGATGGAGAGCATTTTGGGTGTTCCGGCCAAACCTTCCGTATACAGAACGTCGAACGAATCGCGCAGATAGGCGAAAAACTGATCGCCCGAGTTGAACCCTTGCGCAATCGCGAACCGCATGTCGTTCGCGTCCAGCGTGTAGGGCACGATCAGTTGGTGCCCGTGCGGGGCGGCGACCCAATACGGCAGTTCGTCGGCATAGGAATCCGCGCTATACAGGAACCCGCCATCTTCCTTGACCAGTTCAAGCGTGTGCTCCGAGGTCCGGCCGCTGTACCAGCCCAGCGGGCGCTGGCCGGTGGCCTCGGTGTGCAGCCGGATCGCCTCCGCGAAATGCACTCGCTCCTCGTCGCGGGTGAAGTCGCGGTAGTCGATCCATTTCAGGCCGTGGCAGGCGATCTCCCACCCGGCTTCCTGCATCGCCGCCACCTGCTCCGGCCCGCGCGTGAGCGCGGTGGCGACGCCGTACACGGTCACGGGAATCTGCCGCGACGTGAACATCCGCCACAGCCTCCAGAACCCGACGCGGGCACCGTATTCGTAGAAGCTTTCCATGTTCATGTGCCGCTGCCCCGGCCAGGGCGCCGCACCGACGATCTCTGACAGGAAAGCTTCCGAGGCGGCATCGCCGTGTAGAATGCAGTTCTCGCCGCCTTCCTCATAGTTCATTACGAACTGGACGGCGATCGCCGCGCCACCCGGCCAGCGCGGGTCCGGCGGGGTGCGCCCATAGCCACGGAAGTCGCGGGGATAGGCGGGGCTGCTGTCCATCTTCGGCTCTCCACGGCGCGCCCGAGTCTGTGGCATGGTCCCGCCGCCCGCGGCAAGGGACCGGGGGCGGGGAGGGACAAATGCTGCACCTGGTACAACTTCGGAACCCGGACGGGTCGCGGTCGGTCGCGGCACTGACCGAGGCCGGCGCCCATGTCGTGTCGGGGTTCGCCACCAGCTACGACCTCGCAGCCGCCGCCATCCACGCCGGCCGCAGCCTCGCCGCCGAGGCCGCCGCCGCCGGGCGCGGGGAAAAAATCGATCTGGCGAAGGCGTTGGCGGCCGGCCATGTGCTGGCGCCCATCGACCATCGCGACCCGGCGCATCTGCTCGTCACCGGCACCGGCCTGTCGCACCTCGGCAGTGCGGAGGGGCGGGACAAGATGCACAAGGATCTGGAGGACCCGAGCAAGCTGTCGGATTCGATGAAGATGTTCCGCTTGGGCCTGGACGCCGGCAAGCCCGCCGTCGGCGAGCGCGGCGTGCAGCCGGAATGGTTCTATAAGGGCGACGGCTCCATCCTCGTCGGCCCGGAGGCGCCGCTGACCTCTCCCGACTATGCGCTGGACGGCGGCGAGGAGCCGGAACTGGTCGGCATCTACCTCATCGGCCCGGACGGCACGCCTTGGCGGATCGGCTTCGCGCTGGGCAACGAGTTCTCGGATCACGTCACCGAGCGGCAGAACTATCTGTATCTGGCCCACTCAAAACTGCGCTGTTGTTCGCTCGGCCCGGAACTGCTGACCGGCGCGTTGCCGGCGGATTTGCGCGGCACCTCCCGCATCCGGCGCGGCAACGCGATCGCCTGGGAGAAGCCGTTCCTGTCCGGCGAGGACAACATGTCCCACAGCGTCGCCAACCTGGAAGCGCATCACTTCAAATACCCGCTATTCCGCCGCCCCGGCGATGTTCACATCCACTTCTTCGGCACCGCCACGCTATCGTTCTCCGACAACTTCAGGACACAGCCTGGCGACGTGTTCGAGATCGAGGCCGCCCCGTTCACCCTGCCGCTGCGCAATCCGCTCGCGGTGGCGCACACGCCCTGGGCGCATATCGCGCAGCTCTGATAAGGATTCTGATCGAAATGTCTTATGCCAATCTGATCGGCGGCGAATGGGTGCGCGGCACCGACGCCGTGCGCGACATCAACCCGTCCGACACCAGCGATGTCGTCGGCGAATACGAGCGCGCGAGCGCCGCGCAAGTGGACGACGCCATTGAGGCCGCCCGCCGCGCGGCGCCCGCGTGGGCGCGTACCACGGTGCAGCAGCGCGCCGATCTGCTGGAAAAAGTGGGCATCGAGATCTTCGCCCGCCGCGCCGAACTCGCCGACTTGCTCGCCCGGGAGGAAGGCAAGACGCTGGCCGATGCCACCGGCGAAGTCGGCCGCGCCGGCTACATCTTCAAATTCTTCGCGCAGGAGTGTTTGCGGATTCCCAGCGAGCGACTTGGTTCGGTGCGCCCCGGCGTCGATGTGGAGATCACCCGCGAGCCGTTGGGTGTGATCGGCCTGATCACGCCGTGGAATTTCCCCATCGCGATTCCGGCCTGGAAGATTGCGCCTGCCTTGGCGTACGGCAACTGCATCGTGATGAAGCCGGCCGAACTGGTCCCCGGCTCCTCCTGGGCGCTGGCCGAAATCATCCAGCGTGCCGGGTTCCCGGCCGGCGTGTTCAACCTCGTCGTCGGCCGAGGCTCCGTCGTCGGCGAAAAGTTGGTCACGGACCCGCGCATCGACGCGATCAGCTTTACCGGGTCTGTGCCGACCGGCCGTGGCATTCTGGCCAAAGCCGCAGCGCGCGGCGCCAAAGTGCAACTGGAAATGGGCGGCAAGAACCCGCTCGTCGTGCTCGCTGACGCCGACCTCGACGTGGCCGTGCGCGTCGCGCTTGATGGCGCGTTCTTCCAGACCGGCCAGCGGTGCACAGCCTCCTCCCGCCTGATCGTCGAGGAAGCGGTGCATGACAAGTTCGTTGCCGGGCTGACGGAAGCCCTGAAAAAGCAGGTGATCGACGACGCGCGCAAGGCCGGCACAACCATCGGCCCGGTCGTGGACCAGAGCCAGCTCGATCAGGACATCAACTATATCGACATCGCCAAGGCCGAAGGCGGCAAGCTGGTGGTTGGCGGCGAACGGTTGAATCGCGAGAAGAGCGGCTTCTATCTATCGCCGGCCCTGTTCAGCGAAACTACGAATGCCATGCGCATCAACCGCGAGGAAGTGTTTGGCCCGGTCGCATCCGTCGTGCGCGTGAAGAACTACGACGAGGCATTGGCCACCGCCAACGACACGCAGTTCGGCCTGTGCGCCGGCGTGGTCACAACCTCGCTGAAGCACGCCGCGCATTTCCGCCGCAACGCCGAAGCGGGCATGGTCATGGTCAACCTGCCGACGGCGGGCGTGGACTACCATGTGCCGTTCGGGGGCCGAAAAGGCTCCAGCTACGGCTCGCGTGAGCAGGGGCGCTATGCGGTGGAATTCTATACGCAGGTCAAAACCGCCTACCTGATGCAAGGCTGATGCAAATGGCGGCCCGTGTTCCCCGCATCGATCTCTCGCGGCTGCACGGGCCGGATCGCACGGCACTTGCGCAGGACGTGGACGATGCCTGCCGCGACATCGGCTTTCTGCTCGTGGAAGGTCACGGCGTGGACCCGGACCTGATCCGCCGGATGCACGCCGTCACCACCGCGTTCTTCCGTCTGCCGGAATCGGAAAAGCGCCGCCTGCAAGTGGCCGGCAGTCGCATCCATGGCTGGACCGGGCCGCGCCAATCCTATCTGGCGGACACGCTGGCGCCCGGCGAAAGCCAGGCGCCGGACTGGAAGGAAGGGTTTTCCATCGGCCCGGTCGATGTGCCGGCGGACCTGACGCCGGAGGAAGTCCGCTATTTCGGCCGTAACCTGTGGCCGACCCGGCCGGACGGATTCGTCGAAGTCTGGGCCGACTATTTTCGCGAGATGGAACGCCTCGCGAGCGACCTGATGGCCACGTTCGCGTTGGCGCTCGGCCTGCGCGACGATTATTTCCGCGACAGTATCGACCGCCACATCACCGGCCTGTCCGCGCAATATTATCCGCCGCAGCCGACGGCGCCGGCCGCCGGCCAGTTGCGCGCCGGTGCCCACACCGATTTCGGCAGCCTGACCATTCTCAGTACGGGTGTGGATCCCGGCGGGCTACAGGTCGCCGATGCAGATGGCATCTGGCACGATGTCTCGCCCGCACCGGAAGCGTTCGTCGTCAACATCGGCGACCTGATGGCGCAATGGACCAACAATCGCTGGGTCTCCACGCTGCATCGCGTCGCAAATCCGCCGCGCGAACGGGCGCATCTGCCGCGCCAATCCATCGCCTTCTTCCACCAGCCAAACTGGCACGCGATTGTCGAATGCCTGCCGGGCTGCGGCGACAGCGACACGCCGCCAAAATACGCACCGATCACGTCGGGCGCGCATTTCGAGCGCAAGCTGGCGCTGCTGCGCGGCGGCTAGGTTGCAGCGTACAGGGCGAGGCAGCTCTCCACCATCGCTTCCCGCGTCACCGTCGGTGCGATCCCGCTCGCCAGCCGCTGCCACAATCCCGGCTCGCTTGCCGCCCGGCGCAGCGTGTCCGCGAGCGACCGCGCATCGGCGAAACGGAACAGCAGCCCATCGCGTTCGTTGGTCACAAGTTCGGCCTGGCCACCTACGTCCGCGGCGATCACCGGCCGGCCGAACAGGAACGCCTCCGGGATGACGATCGGCGAATTCTCCCACCAGACAGAGGGAACCACGCACCAATCGATGCGCGCTATTCGCTCGGCGATCAGCGCGCGATGGTACGATCCGTTGAAGGTCACAAGCCGTTCGCCGAAGGGCCGGGCCTCCTCGGCCGCCGTGAATCGTTCGATCTCGGCGCGTCGCGAATCCGACGCATAGCGCAAATTATCGCCATTGATCTCGACACTGAATGCGACAAAACCCTCCGTCCGCAGCAGATCGATCGCCTGCAACAGCAGCCACACACCCTTGGCGTCAACCAGTTGGCCAAAAAAGCCGAATCGGTTGCGCTGCTTCCGCTCGGGCATCGGCGCACCCGCGCCATCCGGCGGAAGCTGCCCGTTGCTCACATGCACCAGCCTGTCTGCCGGTAGGCCCCATCGCACATAGAAGTCCCGCATGAAGCGGCTCGGCACGGTGAACACGTCCACCGCCGACAAATGCGATTTCATATAAGCGGTACGGAGGAAAAAGCGCTCCGGCGCCACCTCCGGGAAACATTGATGGCACCGCACCGGCGTCGCATGGTCGCATAGCGAGCCGTCGGTGCGGCGAATCATGTGGCCATCGGCCGCGCAGATGGCGAGAAATTCGTGAAACGTAAACACGATCCGCGACGACGGCAGCACTCGTCGCGTCAGCGTCAGCAACTCAATCCCGAACGTCATGAAGTGATGGAAATGCACTACGTCCGGCCGCACCTGCTGCAAAAACGCCGCATACGCTTCCACAAGCCGGGCGTCCGAGCTTTTGTGCCACCACGGATCGAGATCGTTGGTCAGGAACAGATATTCGTCCGTCCGCCCATCGAAACCCGTGATGCACGCACCGGTTTTGTAGAGCGCCGGCAGGCTGCGGTCGGTCGACGCAAGCAACACTGCTTCGACGCCCGGCACCTGCTTCAACCCCTCGAACAATTCCCACGCGATCTGCTGCGCGCCGCCGCGTACCAGATCCGGATGGAACACGCTGAGCAGCAGCACTTTCATCGGCGGGCCTTTCGCCCGGGCGCCGGCGCGGGCAGCGACAATCCGCCGCGTATCGCGCCTGCCCATGCGCGGGAGAACTGCCAGCGATTGACGAACGACGCCCCCTCGGATGCGGCGGACCGAACGCCGCCCTTGCCCTCCAGGTGCCACATCCGGATGTCGTGCAGCCATGGCGGCGTGCCGGCCATCAGGCTGCGCACGCAAATGTCGGCGTCTTCGTAATGGCCGAAAATATAACTCTCGGAAAACCCGCCCAGCCGCTCGAACCAGTCTCGCCGGAACGACAAGAACGCCCCGGTCGCCGCCGGCACGGGGCGCGCGCGCACAAAATCCTCGCTGCCGGGCGGCGAGCCTTTGCCGAAATGTTCCACGCGCACTAGATCGCGCCGGACCAGCCGGCGCCGCCCCTCCACCGGCACGCTGTCGATGTCGAAATACATCCCGCCATGCATCAGCGACCCGTCCTCGTAGTATAGCGGCACGCCGAACAGCGCCGTTTGCGCCGGCGGCAGGGCCGCAACGGTGTCGGTGTGTCGCCGCGCCCAGTCGTGCTGACGCGGCGACACATCCGGGTTCAGCGCCACCACGCGGTCGCTGCGCGCCTGTGCGAAACCGACATTGTTGGCCGCCGCGAACCCCGCATTGCCGGGCAGCAGCACCATTGTCTGCCGCAAGCCGTGGACGAGGTTGGAAATCCGCGCATCCCGCAACAACCGGTCGGCAAGCTCCGGGCTGTTGCAGACATAAACGAACTCGTAGTCCTCGATCCCCGGCAGCCCGGCGAACAGGGCATTCTGCACGAACATGAACTCCGGCCGCCCGTACAGGCACACTACCAGCGACCCGAGCGGCTTCGTCCCCTGCGGACCAAACCGTTCCACGAACGGTTCGGCGACGATGGCGTTCGTCAGCCGGAGGTTGCTGGCGATCAGTTGCGCCCCGGTGCCGCCGTCCAGGCATGCCACCGCCGCCGCATACCGGTCGCCGAAATAATCGGCAGTCGCAAGCCACGCCAGCACCTCGTCGCGCAGGTCGGTGTCCGGCATGCTGAGGACCCCGGCCTCCACCGTCACGCCCGCCCCGCTCTCCTGCCGCAGCACCAGTCGCAGCGTGCCCTGCCGAGGCATCTGCCGCCCGAGATCGAGGAACGACCAGAACCCGTACGGATGCCGCTCGCTGGCACCGAGTTTGTCCTCCACATCCCGCCGCCGTGTCCGCGCCAGCGACACCTGCGCAAGGTCGATTTCGAATCCCTCGCCTTGCAGCAGCAGTGCCGCCAGCGGGTCGGTCGCGTCGTCCACCCACCCGGTGACAAACACGCCGCCGCCGGGGGACATCCGCACCGCCTCCACCCCGAACCCCGGCGGCGGCGGCGCGCGTGTCCCGTCCGGCCGCAACGACGCCATCGCGATCACCACCGGCGCCCGGACCTCGCCCGAGCCCGGCAGATACCGCCGTCCCTCGCGCGCGCCGTAGCGCAGGAAATGGTCGCGCCCGGTGGGGGACGACCCGGCGGAGACTGCCGCCGCGACGTCGGGATTCAACTGGAGATACACCGCCTCGTCGAAATCGGCCGGGGCATCGGGCTCCGCGTCGCTCACGCGCGACTCAGGGTCGATGGGTGGGATTGCATGCTTGCATCATGCGCTGCGGGCGCGCCCGCGCAAAGCGCCGGACAATTCCACGCCCATCGGTTCGTATATGCGCGCAACGCGGACGTGGATTGTGGGAGACCCGCGCCTGTTGCGGGAGTATTCCGAAAGGCCCTAATACCCCGCCGCCACACGGCGGCGTCGCGGCCGCGAACGATAGGAATGCAGCCTTGTCCGACCGTCTGTCGCATCTGAAGCGCCTGGAGAGCGAGAGCATCCGCATCTTCCGCGAAGTGGCTGCCGAATGCCGCGCGCCGGTGTTCCTGTATTCCATCGGCAAAGATTCGACGGTGATGCTGCATCTGGCCATGAAGGCATTCTTCCCGTCCAAACCGCCCTTTCCGCTGATGCACATCGACACCGGCTGGAAGTTCCGGGAGATGATCGAATTCCGCGACGCGACCGTCGCGCGCCTCGGCCTGCCGCTGATCGTCGCGACCAACGCGGAAGGCCGCCGCCAGGGCATCAACCCGTTCGACCATGGCGGCTACTATACGCATGCCATGAAGACCGAGGCGTTGAAGGCGGCGCTGAAGCAGCACGGGTTCGACGCGGCCTTCGGCGGCGCCCGGCGGGACGAGGAGAAATCCCGCGCGAAGGAGCGCGTGTTCTCCTTCCGCACCGCCGCCCAGGAATGGGACCCGAAGAACCAGCGCCCGGAATTCTGGCAGCTATACAACGGCCGCATGAATCCGGGCGAATCGCTGCGCGTGTTCCCGCTGTCCAACTGGACGGAACTCGACATCTGGCACTACATCATGCTGGAAAAGCTCGACATTGTGCCGCTGTATTTCGCGGCCGTTCGCCCCGTCGTGGTCCGCGACGGCAGCCTGATCGTCGTGCATGACGAGCGGATGCGTCTCGATCCGGGCGAAGTGCCGGAGCAAAAGCTGGTTCGCTTCCGCTCCCTCGGTTGCTACCCGCTGACAGCCGCGCACGAATCCGATGCGGCGACCTTGCCGGACATCGTCGCCGAAATGCTGGTGGCCCGCACGTCCGAGCGCGGCGGCCGGCTGATCGACCGCGACGACAAGGACTCGATGGAAAAGAAGAAGCGGGAAGGCTATTTCTGATGAACGCGATGCCCCCGCTTGCCCCCGTACCCTCGCCGCTCGAAACCTTCCTCGCGCAACAGGAAGGCATCGGCCTGCTGCGCTTCCTGACCTGCGGCAGCGTCGACGACGGCAAATCCACGCTGATCGGCCGCCTGCTCTACGACACCAAACTGATTTTCGACGACACGCTGGCCACGCTGGCCCGCGACAGCGTCAAACACGGCACCACCGGCGACGACATCGACTTCGCCCTGCTCGTCGATGGCCTGGAAGCCGAGCGCGAGCAGGGCATCACCATCGACGTCGCCTATCGTTTCTTCACCACGGACAAGCGCCGCTTCATCGTCGCCGACACGCCGGGCCACGAGCAGTACACCCGCAACATGGCCACCGGCGCGTCGAATGCCGACCTCGCCGTCGTGTTGATCGACGCGCGGCAGGGCGTGCTGACGCAAACCAAGCGCCATTCCTTCATCGTCTCCCTGCTCGGCATCCGCCACATCGTATTGGCGGTCAACAAGATCGACCTCGTCGGTTTTTCCGAAGCGCGCTTCAACCAGATTCGCGAGGAATACGCCGCCGCCGTCCAGCATCTCGGCTTCAAGACGCTCACCGCGATCCCGATGTCTGCCCGCTACGGCGACAACGTCATCTCCGTCAGTGAACGCACGCCCTGGTACGACGGCCCCAGCCTGCTGCACCTGCTGGAAACCATCGACGTGGACAGCGACACGGCGGCAAGACCGTTTCGCATGCCGGTGCAATGGGTCAACCGCCCGAACCTGGATTTTCGCGGCTACGCCGGCACCATCGCCTCCGGCAGCATCCGGCCGGGCGACCGCGTGACGGTCGCCGCCTCCGGGCGCACCTCCACCATCGCCCGCATCGTCACACTGGACGGAGATCTGGACGAAGCCGGTGCCGGCCGCGCCGTCACCCTCACGCTCGCCGACCAGATCGACATTTCGCGCGGCGACGTGCTCGCCGCTCCGACCGAGCCGGTGCCGGTCGCCGACAAGTTCGACGCGCAGATCGTCTGGCTGTCCGAGCACACGCTGTTCCCCGGCCGCAGCTACATCGTCAAGCTCGGCACCCGCAGCGTCTCCGGCAGCGTCACCCGCATCCGCCACCGCATCGACATCAACAGTTTTGAAAATGTCGCGGCGGACACGCTGGAGATGAACGATGTCGCCGCCGTCAGCCTGTCGCTGACCGCCCCGATCGCGGTCGAACGTTTCACCGAAAACCGCGATCTCGGCGGCTTCATCCTGATCGACCGGCTGACCAACGCCACTGTCGGCGTCGGCATGGTCGAGACGGCGGCGCAGGCCTCCACCAACATCGTCTGGCACGACCTCGCCGTTGATCGCGAAGCCCGCGCCGCGATGAAGGGCCAGCGCCCGGCCGCGATCTGGTTCACCGGCCTGTCCGGCGCCGGCAAATCCACCGTTGCCAATCTGGTGGACCGCAAGCTGCACGCGCTCGGCCGCCACACGTTCATCCTCGACGGCGACAACGTGCGGCATGGCCTGAACCGCGATCTCGGCTTCACGGAAGCCGACCGCGTGGAAAACATCCGCCGCGCCGCCGAGGCCGCGCGCCTGCTGGTCGATGCCGGGCTGATCGTGCTGGTCTCCTTCATCTCCCCCTACCGCTCCGACCGGGAGGCCGCGCGCGAGCGGTTCGAGCCGGGCGAGTTTCTGGAAGCCTTCGTGGACACCCCCATCGACGAATGCCGCCGCCGCGACCCGAAGGGTCTGTACGCCCGCGCCGACCAGGGCCTGATCCGCAATTTTACCGGCGTCAGCGCGCCGTACGAGGCGCCGGAAAATCCGGAACTGCACCTCCGCACGGACGCGACAGCCGAGGAATTGGCCGACCGCGTGGTGGAGGAACTGCGGCGGCGGGCCATTATTGCGTGAGCAAGCGGCCCGCGCTGGCGAGCGTTCCACCCTGCCTGTTACGTCACCCCGGCGAAGGCCGGGGTCCAGTCCCGCGCGAAAAGCGGAGCGGATTGGCCTGGATTCCGGCCTCCGCCGGAATGACGGGTTTTAGGCAGCGCGTTCATCTCAAACGCTGTTTAATCCCTACAGCAGCACCAGATCGTCCCGATGAATCAACTCGTCCCGCCCGCGCCAGCCTAAAATCGCCTCGATCTCCTCGCTGCGGTGCCCGATGATGCGGATGGCGTCCGTGCTGCCGTAGGCCGACAGGCCGCGCGCCAAACGTGCCCCGTCCGGCCCCTCCACCTCCACCGCGTCGCCCCGGTCGAACGCGCCTTCCAGCCCGCGCACCCCGGCCGGCAGCAGCGACCGCCCCTGCGCCAGCGCCCGCGCGGCGCCCGCATCCACCGTCAGCCGCCCCAGCGGTGCCAGCGTGCCCGCGATCCAACGTTTGCGCGCCGACCGCCCCTCCGGCACCGGCAGGAACCAGGTGCAGCGTGCCCCGTCCGCCAGTGCGCGCAGCGGGTGCGCCACGTGCCCGAGCGCAATCGCCATCGCACACCCGGCCCCCGTCGCAATTCGCGCCGCGACCAATTTCGTCCGCATCCCGCCCGAGGAGTAGCCCGGCGGCGGCTCGCCCCCCATTGCTTCGATCTCGGTCGTCAGCCCTTCGACCACCGCAATGTGGCGTGCATTGGGGTCGCGCTTCGGATCGGCCGTATAAAGCCCGTCGATGTCGGACAGGAGAACGAGCTGGTCGGCCTGCACCATCTCCGCCACCCGCGCCGCGAGGCGATCATTGTCGCCGTAGCGGATCTCCGCCGTCGCCACGCTGTCGTTCTCGTTGATGACCGGGACGCAGCCGAACCCCAGCAGCGTCTCCAGCGTCGCCCGCGCATTCAAATACCGACGCCGATCCTCGGTATCCTCCAACGTCAGCAGCAACTGCGCCGCCGTCAGTTCGTGCGCCGACAAAACATCGGTCCATGCCTGTGCCAGCCGGATCTGCCCCACCGCCGCCGCCGCCTGCTTCTCCTCCAGCCGCAAGCGCTTTTGCGTCAGCCCCAGCGTCCGCCGCGCCAGCGCTATCGCGCCCGACGAGACCACGATCACTTCCACCCCGCGCGACCGCAAATCCGCGATGTCGGCGGCCACGCCGGACAGCCAGGGCATGCGCGGCGCCGCCTGCTCGGCATCCACCACGAGCGCGCTGCCGATTTTCACCACCAGCCGCCGCGCGGCCCCCAGCGAGGGCGCGATCACGGCACGGGAACCTTGCGGCCGGCATCGACGGCCGCCTGGATCGCCCACAGCACCTCTTGCACGCCCTGGCCCGCCACGCCGGACATGACGAACACCTCGTGTCCGCAAGCGCGCGCCAGTGCCCTGCGCCGGGAAGCAAGTTCGCGCGGCGCCATGGCGTCCGACTTGTTCAGCACCACGATTTCCGGCTTGTCCACCAGCCCGCCGCCGTACGACGCCAGTTCCTCGCGGACAGTTCGATAAGCGTCCGTCACGTTCCCCGCCGCGCCGTCCACCAGATGCAGCAGCACCGCGCACCGCTCCACATGCCCCAGGAACCGCGTCCCCAGCCCCGCGCCCTCGGCCGCTCCCTCGATCAACCCCGGAATGTCGGCAATGACGAATTCCTGCGTGTCGGACAGGCGCACCACACCCAGTTGCGGATGCAGCGTCGTGAACGGGTAGTCCGCTATTTTCGGGCGCGCTGCCGAAACGGCCGCCAAAAACGTCGATTTGCCGGCGTTCGGCAGCCCAATCAGGCCCGCGTCGGCGATCAGTTTCAGCCGCAGCCACACCCAGCGTTCCTCGCCCGGCCAGCCTTTGTCGGCGCGGCGCGGGGCGCGGTTGGTGGAAGATTTGAAATGCGAATTGCCATGCCCGCCATCGCCGCCGCGCAGCAGCACGACGCGCTTGCCGGGCGTGTCGAGGTCCGCCAGCAACGTCTCCTGATCGTCGTCGAAGATTTGCGTGCCGATGGGCACCTGGATCAGCCGATCCTTCGCCGCCGCCCCGGTCTTGTTGGCCCCCGCGCCGTTGCCGCCTTTCGGTGCGCGGAAATGCTGCGTGTAGCGGAAGTCGATCAAGGTGTTCAGGTTCTCGACCGCGACGAACTCGATATGGCCGCCGCGCCCGCCGTCGCCGCCGTCCGGGCCGCCGAACTCGATGAACCGCTCGCGCCGGAACGCCGTCACGCCATTACCGCCGTCGCCGGAGCGGCAATAGATCTTTGCCTGGTCGAGAAATTTCATGGCGGTGGGCGAACCAACAAAAACGGGGGCCGGCGTGGCGCCGGCCCCCGTTCGGATACGCGGGTCAGCGGGTCGAAATTACTCGGCGGTGAGCGGGAGCGGGGTGACGGAGACCTGCACCCGGTCCTCGGCGCGGCGCTCGAACGTCACGGTGCCGTCGATCAGGGCAAAAATCGTGTGGTCGCGGCCAAGGCCGACATTGCGGCCCGGCTTCACCTTGGTCCCGCGCTGGCGGATGATGATGTTGCCGGCGATCACGGCCTGCCCGCCGGCCTTCTTGACGCCGAGGCGGCGGCCTTCGGTATCGCGCCCGTTGCGGGACGACCCGCCTGCTTTTTTATGTGCCATCTGGGTTCTCCTTACGCCGCCAGAATTTCGGCGATGCGCAGCACGGTGACGTGCTGGCGATGGCCGTTCTTGCGGCGGCTGTTCTGCCGGCGGCGCTTCTTGAAGATGACGATCTTGTCCAGCCGATCCTGTGCCACGACGGTCGCCACGACGGAGGCGCCGGCCACGGTCGGCGCGCCGATGGTTAGGCTGCCCTCGCCGCCCACGGCCAGAACGTCGGTGAACGTAATGGAGGAACCGGGCTCGGCCTCCAGCTTCTCGACCTTCAGCACGGCGTTCGGTGTCACGCGGTACTGTTTTCCGCCGGTGCGGATCACTGCGAACATGTTCTCTCGTATCCTATCGGCGCGGCGCATCGGCAAAAAGGCGGCCTGGACGTGTCCGGCCACCGGGAGCGCGGGTTATAGCGCGGGTTATCCCCGAGTCAACGCATCCCCTGGCACATGTCTGCCTCCCACGCGACGGCTTGGCTTGCCCCCGGCGGAGTCCCCGAGGTCGATCAGGGCCGTGTCACATTATTTGACAAACCGTCGCGCTTTGCTTGCGTAAAGCTATATGCCGACGCCTGCCGGAAGGGGGATCAGCATGAGCGGCACTGTAACCACCATCGACACGCCGCTCGTCGGCACCGCCGGCTCCCAGAACCGGGAGCAGGTCGGCGCCCCCGGCACCGTTGGCCAGTCCGTCGCTGAATCGGCCACGCCGTTCAGCAACGAGAATTTCTCCTCGATCCCTGCCGGTTCGACGCTTGAGCCGCAGGCGACCGGCGGCGCCGGCGGTGCCGGAAGCAATGGCTCGGAGGGCGCCAACGGGGTCGGCACCACGGTGTACGATGCCAATTTCGATGCCACCACCACCTACACGCAGGGCGGCAACGGCGGTCCGGGCGGCAACGGCGCGGACGGCGGCGCGGCGACGATCCAGATGGCCAACGACAGCGTCGGCGCCGTCGGCGCCACCTACATCGGCGGGATCGAATTGAACGCCTACACGGCCGGCGGTGCCGGCGGGGATGGCGCCACCGGCGGCGCGGGCGGCTCCGGTGGTGGCAACAGCTACAACTACGGCACCAACCCGAACAACGGCGACCCGACCAACGATATTTCCGAAGGTGCGGCGGGCGGCGCTGGCGGATCCGGTG
>CAJCJG010000209.1 GCA_903970625.1 Solirubrobacterales bacterium 70-9
CCCACCTCTCCCCGGCCCTCTCCCCCCGCGAAGGGCGGGCGGAGAGGGAGAAGAAAGCGCCTTGTCAGCGCCCATAGGCGAAGGCCGGAATCCAGGGGGCTACCCGCTCGGACGTTCGCGCTGGCCTGGACCCCGCCTTCGCCGGGCTGACCGGACGAAAGTGTTATTTCCGCACGAATCCCGACCCTCGCGCGCCCTGCTTCGAAAGAAAGCGACCATCGCGCATTTTTCCTCTTGCCCGGCTTACGTCATATAAACTAACATTATGGGGTGAAAAACACCCCCACCCTTTCCCCGGCAGACCGGCTCAACGAGTTTCTGTTGATGCTGATCCAGCTCATCGTCGCCCAGGCCGGAGGAAAACTCCCGGCGTGCGTGGTGGCGCGCATCGAGGCCCAGCTTCGCGGCATCGGCGAAGATTTCGCCCGTCTGGCCGCAAGCGTCCAGAAAGGCCAGCCGGTGCCGAGCCGCCGGGAGCGCCGGACCCGCCGAAAAGCGGCCCCCCGCCCGGCCCAGGCCCAAAAACCCCCGCTCCTCCGGCGGCAAAGGGCCACTGCCCGGCCTGCCAAGCCCGCCGCGCCCGGCATTCAACCCCGCTTCACCGGCCTTCGGGCCACGAGGGGACCGCCACTTTCGGCCCTGGCGAAGCCCGCGCCTTGGCACGCCGATAATGTTCCGATAACGCAACAATCTACTGCTTCGCGGCCTCCGCCAGCCGCTCCGTCACCGCCTGCCGCCATGGCGCATCGGCCGGTGCCTCCGCCAGCGCGCGGCGGAACAGCGCCAGCGATTCCTCGCTCACCCGCCCCTCCAGCCGCGTCTGCGCCTCCGCCGTCAGCGCCGCGAGGCCGGGATCGAACCGGATCGACAACGCCGTGTGCCACGCGTCCGCCGCCAGGGCCAAATGCTCTAGGCTGTTCTCGGCATTGCCGAGCAGCAGATAGCCCTGCCGCGCCACCTCGGATTTCTGGTCCAGCGTCGCCAGCTTGTCGCGCAGTCGGGTGATCAGGGCCTCGGCCTCCTTGCTGTCCTTGGCCTGCGCCAGCACCCGCTGCGCCAGCGGCATCGCCGGCAGGTCCGGCCGCCCGTGGCTCTTGAAATATAGCCCCACCGCCAGCGCCGGCACCAGCACCAGCGCCGCCGCAACCGGCAGCACGGAGCCTCGTTTCGCGTCCGGCTCGGCCATGTCCGCCGTCGCCAGCACCCGCCGCTGCACCTCCAGCTTGGCGGTGGCGTGCTCGCTCACCCCGATCCGCCCCTGGGCAAAATCGCGGTCCAGTTCGGCCAGTTGCGCCGCCTGGATGCGCAGCGCGCTCTCCCGCCGCCCGCGTGCCGCCCCCTGCCGGGCCACCGCCCAGGCGAGCGGCGCCAGCGCCGCCAGCGCCAAAACGACGATGCCGACATAGATCATGTGTCGAGCAGCGACCTCAACCGTGCCTGCTCGGCGGCATCCAGCGGGGCCGGCGCCACCGGCCGCCGTTGCCGCGCGAACAGCGCGATCCCGCCGCCGACCACGACGGCGACGAGCGGCGAGCCCCACAGCAGCACCGTGCTCCACTCGAACGGCGGACTCAGGCGGACGAAATTGCCGTAGCGCGCCACCAGCCACTGCACCACCTGCTCGTCGCTCTGCCCGGCCGCGACCTGTTGGCGCACGAGGCGACGCAGGTCGCGCGCCAGATCGGCGCCCGAATCCTCGATGCTCTCGTTCTGGCACACCAGGCACCGCAATTGCTGGCCGATGGCTACGGCGCGGGACTCCTGCGCCTTGTCGGCCAACGCCTCGTTCGGGTCGCCGATGGCCCACGCGCCGCCGCCCAGCATCAGGCCGCCCGCCAGCACGGCCGCGAACAGGCCACACCTCATGCGTATTGCCGCAACAGCGGCTCCAAACTGCCCGTCACGGCCTCCGCCGTCAGCGGCCCCACCCAGCGCCAGCGCACCGTGCCGTCCTTGTCGATCAGGTAGCTTTCGGGCACGCCGGTCACACCCCAATCGATGGCCACGAGCCCCGGATCGTCGCGGCCCAGGCGCGCATACGGGTTGCCGTGCTTGTCAAGAAATGCGGCCGTTGCCGGCGCCTTGTCCTTGTAGGCGATTCCGTAAATCGCCACGCCAGCCCGCTGGAGCCCCATCAGCACGTCCGCCTCCTCCACGCACGGCACGCACCAGGAGGCGAAAAAATTCACCAGGATCGGCTTGCCCGCCAGATCGGCGGCGCCGAAGCCGGGATCGCCCGGCAGCGCGAATTTTGGCACCGGCTTGCCGATCAGCATGCTCGGCACCCCGCGCGGATCGAACGTGCCCTCGGTCTCCCGCTTCAGCATCGCGAAGAAGCCGGCCCCGGCCGCGACGACGCCGGCGAACGGGACCAGCAGCAACAGCCGCCGGTTCATCGCAACCCCGGCTCCGTGCCGGCCGGAATCCCGGCCAAGCGCCGCATCGGCGCCCCCACCCGCAGCCGCCGGTCGGCGAGGGAAATCATCCCGCCCAGCGCCATCACCAGCGCCCCCAGCCAAATCCACGGCGCCAGCGGATTGACATGCAGCCGCAGCACCCCGCCGCCGTCCCGCTCCTCGCCCAGCACGACATACAGATCGCGCAGGAAATTGGTCGAGATTTTGGCTTCCGTCGTGTTGATCCGCTGCACCGGAAAACTCCGCCGCTCCGGCGCCAGCGTCGCGACCGGCACACCGCCGCGCGAAATGTCGATGGTCGCGACGCGGGCGCTGTAGTTCGGCCCGTCCTTGTCGTGCATCTCGACGAGCCGGAAATCGTACCTGCCGACATGCGCCGTCTCGCCCGGCTTCAGCAGCACGATGGATTCTTGCGCGAGAGACATCCCGGCGATCCCCGCGATGGTCACGCCGAGGCCCGCATGCGCCAGCGTCGTCCCGAACGACCCGCGCGGCAGCGACCGCAGCCGTTGCAGGCTGGCGGCGAACGGCAGCCGGAACAGCCGCGTCCGCTCCACCACGTCCGCCAGCGCCCCGAACATCAGCCACGCGGACGCGGCGAACGCGCATGCCGGCAGCAATTTCGCCCAATACGACGCGACCAGCCCGACGATCAGCGCCACGAGCGCCACCCACCACAGCCGCAAAAGCGTCTCGCCGAGGTTGGCGCGCTTCCACGACAGCATCGGTCCCACGGACATCGCGGCGGCCAGCGGCAGCGCCAGCGGAAACACCGTCGAATTGAAGAACGGCGCGCCCACGCTCAGCTTCTCGCCCAGCAGCAGATCGGCGAACAGCGGATACATCGTCCCCGTGGTGACGACGGCGGCGATGGAGCACAGCATAATATTGTTCACCACCAGCGCGCCCTCGCGCGACACCGGGGCGAAAATGCCGGACGCCGACAGCACCGGCGCCCGCAACGCAAACAGCAGCAGCGAACTGCCGATCACCAGTCCGAGCAGCCCGAGAATGAACACGCCCCGCGCCGGATCGTTGGCGAACGCATGCACGCTGTTCAAAATGCCCGAGCGCACCAAAAACGTGCCGGACAGGCTGAACGAGAAGGTGCCGATGGCGAGCAGCACCGTCCACGTCTTCAACGCCTCGCGCTTCTCGACGACGATGGCCGAGTGCAGCAGCGCCGTGCCCGTCAGCCACGGCAGCAGCGAGGCATTCTCCACCGGGTCCCAGAACCAGAACCCGCCCCAACCAAGCTCGTAGTACGCCCACCACGACCCGAGCGCGATGCCGCCGGTCAAAAAACACCACGCGGCCAGCGTCCACGGCCGCACCCAGCGGCCCCAGGCGGCGTCGATGCGCCCTTCCAGCAACGCCGCGATGGCAAACGCGAACGGCACCGCAAAGCCGACATAGCCGATGTAGAGAATCGGCGGATGCATCGCGAGGCCAGGGTCCTGCAAGAGCGGATTTAGGTCGCGCCCATCCGGCGGCGGCGGCCAGACCCGCGCGAACGGATCGCTTTCCAGCAGCGCGAACAACTGGAACCCGACGGCGGCGGCGCCGAGCACCCCGATCACCCGCGCGCGCAGCGAGGACGGCAGGTTGCCGCCGAACACCGCGACGGCCGCGCCGCAAATGGCGATCACGAGGCACCACAGCAGGATCGACCCCTCGTGGTTCCCCCACGTTCCGCTGATCTTGTAGATCAGCGGCGTCAGGCTGTTCCCGTTCTCCGCCACCGTGACGACGGAGAAATCATCGACCACGTTGCTCCAGGTCAGGCATCCCCAGGCGCAACCGAGCGCGATCAACTGCCCGATGGCGATGGCCGGCGCCGCCCCGATCAACCGCGCATCCCGCCGCCACGCGCCCCACAACGGCAAAATCGCTTGCGCGAACCCGATGGCCACCGCCAGCGCCAGCGCGAAATGCCCGAGTTCGGGGATCATGTACGATGCGGCCTTGCTTCTCCCTCTCCGCTCCATTGGGGCGGAGAGGG
>CAJCJG010000210.1 GCA_903970625.1 Solirubrobacterales bacterium 70-9
GTCCAATGTGGAGGCCAGCCATGACGGCACCATCGCGATCCGCAACCGCAACGTGGTCACCAATTCCGCCGGCGTGCCGGTGGTGATGAGCCGCAACTGCGAAATCGTCCTGATCGACGACAAGCAGCGCGAGCGGGCGCGCTTCCGGGTGCCGTACGGCGCGCGGCTGCTCACCGAGGAAGGGGCCACCGTCACGCGGGCGCAGAAGCTCGCGGAATGGGACCCGTACACGCTGCCGATCATCACCGAGCGCGACGGCAAGGTCGAGTATCTCGACCTGATCGAGAGCGTCACCCTGGTGGAGCGGGTGGACGAAGTGACAGGCCTGACCTCCAAGGTCGTGGTGGACTACAAGCAGAACGCGCGTGGCGTCGATCTGCGGCCACGGCTGCAACTGAAGGACAGCAACGGCGAAGTGATCCGCCTGCCGAACAACACCGATGCGCGCTACTTCCTGTCGCCCGACTCGATTTTGTCGGTCGAGAACGGGGCGCAGGTGGCGGCCGGCGATGTGCTGGCGCGTATCCCGCGCGAGGGCAGCAAGACGCGCGACATCACCGGCGGTCTGCCGCGCGTGGCCGAACTGTTCGAGGCGCGGCGGCCGAAGGACCACGCGATCATCGCCGAGACCGATGGTCGGGTGGAATTCGGCAAGGATTATAAGGCGAAACGCCGCGTGATCGTGAAGAACGACGAGACCGGCGAGGAGACCGAGTATCTGGTGCCGAAGGGCAAGCACGTCTCGGTGCAGGAAGGCGACTTCGTGCGCCGTGGCGACCCGCTGGTCGATGGCCCGCGCGTGCCGCACGACATCCTGAAGGTGATGGGGGTGGAGGCGCTGTCCGACTACCTCGTCAACGAGATTCAGGACGTCTATCGACTCCAGGGCGTGAAGATCAACGACAAGCACATCGAAGTCATCGTGCGGCAGATGTTGCAGAAGGTGGAAGTTCTCGATCCGGGCGATACGACGTTCCTGACCGGCGAGCAGATCGACCGCTTCGAGTTCGACGCGGAGAACGCCAAGCGGGAGGCGGAGGGCGAGCGGATTGCGAGCGCGATGCCGGTGCTGCAAGGCATCACGAAGGCGAGCTTGCAGACGCACAGCTTCATCAGTGCGGCGTCGTTCCAGGAGACGACCCGAGTGCTCACCGAGGCGGCCACGGCCGGCAAGGTGGATACGCTGATGGGCCTGAAGGAGAACGTCATCGTGGGCCGACTGATTCCGGCGGGCACGGGCAGCGTGATGAACCGGCTGCGCTCGATTGCGGCCGGCCAGGACCGGGGCGCGCTACGCACGCCACCGACGCCGCCGGCGATCCCGGGGCGTGGCGACATCGCGGCGGAGTAGGCAGCGCGGAACATGGGAGGCCGGCGATGAATGCATCGCCGGCCTTCGTCTTTTCGGGGAATTCTGGCTAAACTGGCGCCCTCCGGCGCTTGACTTGCGCGGTGCCTGACCGTAGGTTCCGCGCCCTTGGCCGAGGCTGATTGGCGGCTGGTTCCAAGGACGTTTGCAGGCTTCTAAAGCGTGCGGCACCGCGCTTCGTCCCTCGGTTTCGGGGTGGGGCGCTTAGGTCGCAGGCAAGTTCGAACCCCGCAGGGTGGGCGCACCGCCTGTCTGCGGGGCATGCGTTTGGAAGACGACTCCGCCGACAAGATTGAAAGAGGGTCTATGCCGACCATCAACCAGCTAATCGCCCATGGGCGCGAGCCCGCCGCGAAGCGCAACAAGGTGCCGGCCCTAGAGGGCTGCCCGCAGAAGCGCGGGGTTTGCACGCGCGTCTATACCACAACGCCGAAGAAGCCGAACTCGGCGCTTCGCAAGGTGGCGAAAGTGCGGTTGACCAATGGATACGAAGTGGTGAGCTACATCCCCGGCGAAGGCCACAACCTCCAGGAGCATAGCGTCGTGCTGATCCGTGGCGGGCGCGTGAAGGATCTTCCGGGCGTTCGCTACCACATCCTGCGCGGCGTGCTGGACACCCAGGGCATCGCCAAGCGCCGTCAGCGCCGGTCGCTGTACGGCGCCAAGCGCCCGAAGTAAGGAGAGGCCGAGATGAGCCGCCGCCGCCGCGCGATCAAGCGCGAAGTTCTACCGGATGCCAAGTTCGGCGATGTCGTTATCACGCGTTTCATGAATGCGCTGATGTACGACGGCAAGAAGTCCGCCGCCGAAGGGATCGTCTATGGGGCGCTCGACGTGCTGAAGAAGCGCGGCGGGGGCCAGGCCGATCCGGTGCGGATGTTCCACGAGGCGCTGGACAACGTGAAGCCGGCCGTCGAAGTGCGTTCGCGCCGCGTGGGCGGTGCAACGTATCAGGTGCCGGTGGAAGTGCGGACGGAGCGCCGGCAGGCGCTGGCGATCCGCTGGATCATCGACGCGGCGCGCAAGCGCGGCGAGCACACGATGGAAGATCGGCTATCGAACGAGCTGCTGGACGCGGTGAACAATCGCGGCTCGGCAGTGAAGAAGCGTGAAGATACCCATCGGATGGACGAGGCGAACAAAGCCTTCAGCCACTACCGCTGGTAAACCTGACACCCAACCCCGACACGTAGCAGCGGGCACGGAGAACGACGATGGCCAAGGCGAAATTCGAGCGCAACAAGCCGCACTGCAATATCGGCACGATCGGCCATGTGGACCATGGCAAGACGTCGCTGACCGCAGCCATCACGAAGGTGCTGGCCAAGACAGGCGGCGCTACGTTCACCGCGTACGATCAGATCGACAAGGCGCCCGAGGAGCGGGCGCGTGGGATCACGATCTCGACCGCGCACGTGGAATACGAGACCAAGAACCGCCACTACGCCCACGTCGATTGCCCCGGCCACGCGGACTACGTGAAGAACATGATCACGGGTGCCGCGCAGATGGACGGCGCGATCCTGGTGGTCTCCGCCGCCGACGGCCCGATGCCGCAGACGCGCGAGCACATTCTGCTCGCCCGTCAGGTCGGCGTGCCGGCGCTGGTCGTGTTCCTCAACAAGATGGACATTGCCGACCCGGAACTCGTCGAACTGGTCGAACTGGAATTGCGTGAACTACTAAGCAGCTACCAGTTTCCCGGCGACGACATTCCGATCATCAAAGGTTCGGCCGTCTGCGCGCTGGAAGACAAGCAGCCGGAGATCGGCGAGCAGGCGGTGCTGGAACTGATGGCCGCCGTTGACAGCTACATTCCGCAGCCAATCCGCGCGAAAGAGAAGCCGTTCCTGATGCCGATCGAGGACGTGTTCTCGATCTCCGGTCGTGGCACGGTCGTGACCGGCCGCGTCGAGCGCGGCGTGGTGCGCGTGGGCGAGGAAGTTGAGATCGTCGGCATCAAGGACACGGTCAAGACGATCGTGACCGGCGTCGAGATGTTCCGCAAGCTGCTCGACCAGGGCGAGGCCGGCGACAATATCGGCGCGTTGCTGCGCGGCACCAAGCGTGAGGACGTGGAACGCGGCCAGGTGCTGGCAAAGCCCGGCACGATCACGCCGCACACGAAGTTCAAGGCCGAGAGCTACATCCTGACGAAGGAAGAGGGCGGGCGTCACACGCCGTTCTTCACCAACTATCGCCCGCAGTTCTATTTCCGCACCACCGACGTGACCGGCATCGTGCATCTGCCGGAAGGCGTGGAGATGGTCATGCCGGGCGACAACGTCTCGATGGACGTGGAACTGATCGCGCCGATCGCGATGGATGAAGGTCTGCGCTTCGCGATCCGCGAAGGTGGCCGCACCGTCGGCGCCGGCGTGGTGGCGAAGATCACGGCCTGATTTGAAACGAGGCCGGCCCGCACTGGAAGACTGAGGTTATGGACAACCAGAATATCCGCATCCGCCTGAAGGCGTACGATCATCGCGTGCTGGACAACAGCACGAAGGAAATCGTCAACACGGCCAAGCGCACGGGTGCCAGGGTACGCGGGCCGATCCCGTTGCCGACGCATATCGAGCGTTTCACCGTGAACCGCTCGCCGCACGTCGACAAGAAAAGCCGTGAGCAGTTCGAAATCCGCACGCATCGTCGCCTGCTGGACATCGTCGAGCCGACGCCGCAGACGGTGGACGCGCTGATGAAGCTCGATCTCGCCGCCGGCGTGGATGTCGAGATCAAGCTCTAACCGACCATTGGCCTAAGGACCACGGCTTCGGGCCGCGTGTCCCTCTGGGGAAAGTAGTGATGCGAACTGGATTGCTGGCAAAGAAGCTGGGCATGACCCGGCTTTTCAAGGACGACGGCACTCATGTGCCCGTCACCGTGTTGCACGTCGATAACGTGCAGGTGGTGGCGGCGCGCACCGAGGAGACGGATGGCTACAGCGCCGTCCAACTTGGCTGGGGCACGGCGAAGGTGAAGAACGTCACCAAGCCGAACAAGGGCCATTACGCGAAAGCGAAGGTGGAGCCGAAGGCGAAGCTTGCCGAGTTTCGCGTGGATGCCAACGCGGTGCTGACGCCGGGTGCCACGCTGAGCGCTGCGCATTTCCTCCCCGGCCAGCGTGTCGATGTCTGCGGCACGTCGAAGGGCAAGAGCTTCGCCGGCGTGATGAAGCGGTGGAACTTTTCCGGGCTTGAAGCCAGCCACGGCGTGTCGGTGAGTCATCGGTCGCCGGGGTCCACGGGCAACCGGCAGGATCCGGGCAAGACGTTCAAGAACAAGAAGATGGCGGGCCATCTCGGTGTCGAGCGGGTGACGACCCTGAACCTTCAGGTGGCGCACGTCGATGCGGAGAAGGGGCTGCTGTTCATCAAGGGCGCTGTGCCCGGCGCCAAGAACGGGTTCGTTCTGGTGCGCGATGCCATCAAGCACGATGCGCCGAAGGATGCCCCGTATCCGGCGGCGTTCATCGAAGCGGCGCAGGGTTGAGGGGCAGAGACATGCAGATCGACATCAAGACCCTCGATAACGGTTCCGCCGGCAGCATCGAGTTGCCGGACGAGATCTTTGCCGTCGCGCCACGCCCGGACATCATGGCGCGCGTCGTCCACTGGCAGCAATCCAAGCGCCGGGCCGGCACGCACAAAACCAAGGGCATGGGCGAAGTGCAGGGCACGACCAAGAAGCCCTACAAGCAGAAGGGCACCGGCAACGCGCGGCAAGGCAGCCTGCGGGCACCGCAGTTCCGCACCGGCGGTGTGGTGCATGGGCCGGTGGTTCGCGATCATGGTTACGACCTGCCGAAGAAGGTGCGTCGACTGGGGCTGATATCCGCGCTCTCGCAGAAACAGGCCGAGGGCAAGCTGGTGGTGCTGCACGCGGCGAGCGGTGGCGACAAGACCAAGGCGCTGGCCGCAAAGTTGAAGGTGCTCGGCTGGACGTCGGCGCTCATCATCGACCGCACGGTGGACGAAGGTTTCCTGAAGGCCAGCCGCAACATCCACGGCGTGGACGTGCTGCCGACGGTGGGTGCCAACGTCTATGATATTCTCCGGCACGACGTGCTTGCGGTGACGGCCGCCGGCGTCGAGGGATTGAAGGAGCGGCTGGCATGAGCGACGCGACAACCAAAGCCAAGCCGCGCGTTGGGATCTCGCGCGAGGCGATGTACGAAATCATTCGCAATCCGGTAATCACCGAGAAGGCGACGGCGCTGAGCGAGAAGAACACCGTGGTGTTTCGCGTCTCGATGGAGGCCACCAAACCGCAGATCGCGGCGGCGGTCGAGGGGTTGTTCGGCGTCAGGGTCGAAGGCGTCAACACGCTGATTGCCAAGGGCAAGACCAAGAGATTTCGCGGCCGTCCGGGCAAGCGCAGCGACTTGAAGAAGGCTTACGTGCGCCTTGCGGCCGGTCAGACCATCGACCTGTCCACCGGCCTCGCGTAAGGCAGGGACCAGACCAATGGCACTCAAGCATTTCAAACCGGTCACGCCGAGCCTTCGCGGCACGATCCTTGTGGATCGCAGCGAACTGTACAAGGGCAAGCCGCTCAAGGGCCTGACCGAAGGCCAGCACTCGTCGGGCGGTCGGAACAATCATGGCCGCATCACCAGCCGGTTTCGCGGCGGCGGGCATAAGCAGACCTATCGCGTCATCGACTTCAAGCGCCGCAAGTTCGACGTGCCGGCGACTGTGGAGCGACTGGAATACGACCCGAACCGCACCGCGTTCATCGCACTGGTGAAGTATCAGGACGGCGAACTGGCCTACATCATCGCGCCGCAGCGGTTGCGGGTGGGCGATACCGTGGTGGCCGGCGCGCGGGTTGATATCAAGCCGGGCAATGCGATGCCGCTGGGTGCAATTCCGGTCGGCACCATCGTCCATAACGTCGAGATGAAGCCTGGCGCGGGCGGTAAGATTGCGCGGGCCGCGGGGCAGTACGCGCAATTGGTCGGCAAGGACTCCGGCTACGCGCAACTGAAGTTGATGTCGGGCGAGGTTCGGTTGGTGCGCGGCGAGTGCGTCGCGACCATCGGCGCCGTCTCCAACCCGGACAATTCCAATGCGCAGATCGGCAAGGCCGGTCGGCAGCGGTGGCTGGGCTTCCGGCCCCACAATCGCGGCGTGGTGATGAACCCCGTCGATCATCCGCACGGCGGTGGCGAAGGCCGCACCTCGGGCGGGCGGCATCCGGTCACGCCGTGGGGCAAGCCGACCAAGGGCTACAAAACGCGCGTCAACAAGCGGACAGATCGCCTGATCGTCCGTGGTCGCAACAAGGGGAAGGGCTGATCCATGACCCGGTCCGTCTGGAAGGGCCCGTTCGTGGACGGGTATCTGCTCAACAAGGCCGAAGCCTCGCGGCAGTCGAGCCGCAACGAGATCATCAAGATCTGGTCGCGTCGTTCGACGATCCTGCCGCAATTCGTCGGCCTCACGTTTGGCGTCTATAACGGCCACAAATTTCTGCCGGTACAGGTCAACGAGAACATGGTGGGGCACAAATTCGGCGAGTTCTCGCCGACCCGTAACTTCACCGGCCATTCCGGCGACAAGAAGGCCAAGCGGGGCTGACATGAGCAAGCCAAAAACCCCTCGCGCGCTCGCGGACACTGAAGCACAGGCCATCCTGCGCAATGTCCGCGTCAGCCCGCGCAAACTGAATCTGGTAGCGGGCCTGATCCGCAACCGGTCGGCGGCCGAGGCCGTGGCGACGCTGACCTTCAGCAAGCGCCGCATCGCGGAGGACGTGAAGAAGTTGCTGGAAAGCGCCATCGCCAACGCCGAGAACAACCATCAGCTCGATGTCGACCGCCTGGTCGTCACCCGCGCCGAGGTTGGCAAATCGGTCGTGATGCGGCGCTTCCAGGCGCGCGGTCGCGGTCGCGCCGCACGCGTGGAGAAGTGGTTCAGCCATCTGAAGATCGTGGTGGCCGAACGCGAACAGACGCCGGCGCAGGAGGCCGCGTAACCGATGGGACACAAGGTCAACCCGATCGGGCTGCGGCTCGGCATCAACCGCACCTGGGATAGCCGCTGGTACGCCGGCCGCGATTACTCCAAGCTGCTGCACGACGATCTGGCGCTGCGCACGCATCTGCGCGGCAAGCTCTCCGGTGCCGGCGTCAGCCGCGTGGTGATCGAGCGCCCGGCCAAAAAGCCGCGCGTGACGATCTACGCTGCACGTCCTGGCGTGGTGATCGGCAAGAAGGGCCAGGACATCGAGAATCTTCGCAAGGATCTTGCGAAGATGGCCAAGGCTGAGGTCTCGCTGAACATCGTCGAAATCCGCAAGCCCGAGATCGACGCCACGCTGGTGGCCGAGAACATCGCGCAGCAGTTGGAGCGCCGCGTCGCGTTCCGCCGTGCGATGAAGCGGGCTGTGCAGTCTGCCATGCGCCTTGGCGCGCAGGGCATCCGGATCAATTGCGGCGGTCGCCTCGGCGGCGCCGAGATCGCGCGCGTCGAGTGGTATCGCGAAGGGCGGGTGCCGTTGCACACGCTGCGCGCAGATATCGACTATGGCGTCGCGACAGCCAAAACGACGTACGGCACGTGCGGGGTAAAAGTTTGGATCTTCAAGGGCGAGATCCTGGCGCATGACCCGTTGGCGCAGGACCGTCGCGCTGCCGAACAGGCGCCGCAGCGGTAAGGAGCGGATAGATGCTTTCCCCTAAGCGCACGAAATACCGCAAGGCCCATAAGGGCCGGATCAAGGGCGATGCCAAAGGTGGCACCGCGCTGAATTTCGGCCAGTTTGGTCTGAAGGCCCTGGAGCCGGAGCGGATCACCGCGCGGCAGATCGAGGCAGCGCGGCGTGCCATCACGCGCGCGATGAAGCGGGCCGGGCGCGTCTGGATCCGGATTTTCCCGGACGTGCCGGTGTCTTTGAAGCCGGCCGAAGTCCGCATGGGCTCCGGCAAGGGCGCACCGGAATTCTGGGTGGCACGGGTGAAGCCGGGCCGCATCATGTTCGAGATCGACGGCGTGGCAGCGGAACTGGCACGCGAGGCGCTGGCGCTCGGTGCCGCCAAGCTGCCGATCAAGACCAAGATGATCACGCGGATCGGAGACGGCTGAGATGTCCAAGAGCTTGAAGCCGACCGATGCGCGGCTGAAAACGCCGGACGAACTGGGCGCGCTGTTGCTAGATCTCCGCAGGGAGCAGTTCAACCTGCGCTTCCAGAAGGCGACGGGGCAGAACGAAGGCGTGAGCCGGGTGAAAGTGGTGCGCCGCGACATCGCGCGCGTGAAGACGATTTTGGCAGAGAAGCATCGCTCCTCTGCCGCGCAGTCCTGAAGGGAGTGGGACGATGCCGAAGCGCGTCCTGACCGGCCGAGTGACCAGCGACAAGATGGACAAGACCGTGACGGTCCTTGTCGATCGGCGCGTGATGCACCCGCTGTACAAGAAGTTTATCCGCCGCTCGAAGAACTACGCGGCGCATGACGAGCTGAACGCATGCAAAGTGGGCGATCAGGTGCGCATCGAAGAATGCCGCCCGATCAGCAAGCGCAAGACGTGGCTGGTGGTGGAACGCAACGGGCAGCCGACGGTGCCCGTGGCGGACGCCGCGACCCCTGCGCTCGTGCAGGCGTAGGAGAGAATAGATGATTTCGGTCGAGACCAACCTGGATGTCGCCGACAATTCCGGCGCGCGCCGGGTGCAGTGCATCAAGGTGCTGGGCGGCTCCAAGCGCAAGACCGCCTCGGTCGGCGACGTCGTCGTCGTGTCGATCAAGGACGCGATTCCGCGCGGCAAGGTCAAGAAGGGCGACGTGCATCAGGCCGTGGTGGTGCGCACCAGCTTTCCGGTGCGCCGCGCGGACGGTAGCGCGATCCGCTTCGACCGCAACGCGGCCGTGCTGATCAACAAGCAGCAGGAGCCGATCGGCACCCGCATCTTCGGGCCGGTGGTGCGTGAATTGCGGGCGAAGAAGTTCATGAAGATCATCTCTCTCGCGCCGGAGGTGTTGTGATGGCCGCGCGCATTCGTAAGGGCGACACCGTCGCCGTCATCAGCGGCGGCGACAAAGGCAAGCGCGGCGAAGTGCTGAGCGTGCTGCCGAAGGAAAATCGCGCCGTGGTGCAAGGCGTGAACGTCGCCAAGCGGCACACCAAGCCGCGCGGCGTGGGCCAGCCCGGCGGCATCGTGTCGCAGGAAGCCACGATCCATTTGTCCAATCTGGTGCTCGTCGATCCCACGTCCGGCAAGCCGACGAAGGTCGGGTTCCGGGTGCTGGACGGCGGCCGGAAGGTTCGCGTGGCCAAAGCGACCGGCAACGTGATCGAGAGCTGAGGAGAATTCGGTGAGCGATTCCAAGAAGGGCGGCGCCCCCAAGGGTGGCGCGGCCAAAGGCGGCGCCAAGGGCGGGGCCGCGAAAGCAGCCGGGCCGCGCGGCGCCGGTGCCGCACCCGACCGTAAGGCCAAGCGCGACACGACGCAGATCGCCGTGGCGGCGGCCGGCAAGGCCGCAGCCTCGCCGTCCGAAACCACGCGGATGCTGAAACGCTACCACGAGGTGATTCGGCCGGCGTTGCAGAAGGAGTTCGGCTACAAGAACCCGATGCAGGTGCCGCGCCTGGAAAAGATCGTCATCAACATGGGCGTGGGCGAAGCCGCCGCCGACCAGAAGAAGCTCGACTCGGCGGTCGCCGAGTTGGCGCTGATCAGCGGGCAGAAGCCGATCAAAACGATTGCGAAAAAGGCCATTGCCGGCTTCAAGATTCGCAAGGGCCTCGCCATCGGCTGCAAGGTGACGCTGCGCAAGGCGCGGATGTATGAATTCCTCGACCGCCTGGTGACCATCGCGCTGCCGCGCGTGCGCGACTTTCGCGGCATCCCGCAGAACAAGGGTTTCGACGGGCGGGGCAATTTCGCGCTCGGCCTGAAGGAGCAGATCATCTTCCCGGAAATCGTGTACGACCGTGTGGACCAGATTCGCGGCATGGACATCGTGTTCGTGACCAACGCAAGGTCGGACGCCGAGGCGAAGGCGCTGTTGAAGCAGTTCGACGTGCCGTTCGCGCCGTAAGGAATTCGGCGCAGCCGCTCGGCTGTGCCGCATGACTGAGCCTGAACACTGAATTGGAAAACCGCCGGCATAGGCCGGCAGGTTCCGGAGGGTAAGACAGGATGGCCAAGACATCGCAGGTCAACCGCAACAAGAAGCGCGAGCGGCTGGCCAAGCGCGACAAGGGCAAGCGGTCCGCGTTGAAGTCGATTGTGATGGATCGCACGTTGCCGGTGGAAGACCGTTTCGATGCGACCATGAAGCTGGCGCAGTTGCCGCGCAACGGGGCGGCCGTGCGCGTGCGCCTGCGCTGCGAGATGACCGGCCGGTCGCGCGGCAACTACCGCAAGTTCAAGCTGTGCCGCATCGCGTTGCGGGATTTGGCCAGTTCGGGGCAGATCCCCGGCATGGTCAAGGCAAGCTGGTAAGGGAGGGGACAGATCATGAGCCTATCCGACCCCCTGGGCGATCTGCTGACACGCATCCGCAATGCGCAGCGTGCCCGCCATTCGTCGTGCGTGTCGCCCGCGTCGCATCTTCGTGCCAACGTGCTCGAAGTACTGAAACGCGAGGGCTTCATTCGCGGCTACAGCGCCGAGCAGCTCAAGCCGGGCATCGCCCAACTGCGCATCGAGCTGAAGTACAACGAGGGCGAGCCCGTCATCAAGGAGATCCAGCGCGTCTCCAAGCCGGGCCGCCGGGTGTACTCGAAGATTAAGGAACTGCCCCGGGTCTATGCCGGCCTTGGCATTTCCATCCTGTCCACCCCGCGCGGGGTGTTGAGCGATGCCGAGGCACGCGCCGCCAATGTTGGCGGCGAAGTCCTCGCCCGCGTGTTCTGAGGAACGGGACATGTCCAGAGTCGGAAAATATCCGGTCGAGATCCCGGCGGGCGTGCAGGTGGCGATTTCCCACGGCGTGCTGACTGCCAAGGGCAAGCTCGGCGAACTGAAACTGGCCCTGACCGACAACATCGAGGCCAAGGTCGAAGACGGCAAGGTGGCCATCGCACCGCGCGGCAATTCGACGCCGGCGCGGATGATGTGGGGCACCACCCGCGCCAACGTCGCCAACATGCTGAAGGGGGTTTCCACCGGCTACGAAAAGTCGATGGAGATCACCGGCACCGGCTTTCGCGCGGCGGTCAACGGCAGCAATCTCGTGTTGAACCTCGGCTATTCGCACGACGTGGTGTATCCGATCCCGGCGGGGATCAAAATCACCTGCGAGCGGCCGACGGCGGTGAAGGTGGAAGGCGTTGACAAGCGCCAGGTTGGCCAGGTGGCGGCGGAAATCCGCGGCTGGCGCGAGCCGGAGCCCTACAAGGGCAAGGGCGTGCGCTACACCACCGAAACCATCCGCCGCAAAGAAGGCAAGAAGAAGTAATGAGCGCGACCAAGGATCTGGAACAGCGTCGGCGTGAGCGCCTGCGCTTCCAACTGCGACGCAAGTCGGGCGGGCGCCCGCGCTTGTCGGTGTTCCGCTCCAGCAAGCACATCTATGCGCAGATCATCGACGACGCGCAGGGCACGACGCTTGCTGCTGCCTCCAGCCTCGATGCCGGCCTGAAGGCCGCGTTGAAGACCGGCGCGGACAAGGACGCGGCGGCGGCGGTTGGCAAGCTGGTAGCCGAGCGGGCGCTGGCGGCCGGGGTGACGAACGTCGTGTTCGATCGCGGCGCTTATCTTTACCATGGTCGCGTGAAAGCGCTGGCCGATGCCGCCCGTGAGGGCGGTTTGGCCTTCTAGGAAAAGACAGAATGGCACGGGAAGCGAGGGACGGCGGCGGGCGCGGGCACGACCGCAATCGCGGCGAGCGGAGCGAGGGCGGCGACGAGCTGATCGACAAGCTCGTCACCATCAACCGCGTGGCAAAGGTGGTGAAGGGCGGCCGTCGGTTCGCTTTTGCCGCTCTTGTCGTCGTCGGCGACCAGAAGGGCCGCGTCGGCTATGGCGCCGGCAAGGCACGCGAGGTGCCGGAGGCGATTCGCAAGGCGACCGACCGCGCCAAGCGCGGCATGATCCGGGTGCCGATGAAAGAAGGCCGCACGTTGCATCACGACGTGGTGGGCAATTTCGGCGCGGGTTCCGTGGTGCTGCGGTCGGCTCCGGCCGGCACCGGCATCATCGCCGGCGGCCCGATGCGCGCCGTGTTCGAGACGCTGGGGATCGGCGACGTGGTGGCAAAAAGCCTCGGTAGCCGCAACCCGCATAACATGGTGAAAGCCACGTTCGATGCGCTGACACGGGTGGCGAGCCCGCGCTCGGTGGCGGCGCGTCGCGGCAAGAAGGTCTCCGACCTGCTCGGCAAGCGCGAGACCCCGGCGACGGCTGGCGCCGTTGTGGAGGCGACCGATGCCTGACGAGAAGAAGACCGTGAAGGTCACGCAGACCGCGTCCGCGCTAGGCCGCAAACCCGGCCAGAAGGAGACGCTGGTCGGCCTGGGTCTGAACAAGATTCGCAGCACACGCGTGGTGGAGGATACTCCCTCGGTGCGCGGCATGATCCGTAAGGTGGCCCACCTGATCAAGGTGGAGGAGCTGTCCTGAGGCGCCGGTTGGCGGTTCGGGACGGAAGGGAAGTGCGATGAAGCTCAACGATCTGCGCGACAATGCCGGCTCGCGCCTGAAATCCAAGCGGCTCGGGCGGGGTATCGGCTCCGGTAAGGGCAAGACCTCGGGCAAGGGCGTCAAGGGCCAGAAGGCGCGCGAGGGCGTTGCCCTGAACGGGTTCGAGGGCGGCCAGTTGCCGATCTACCGGCGGCTGCCCAAGCGTGGGTTCACCAACATCTTCCGCAAGGAATATGCGCCGGTGAACATCGGTGCGGTGGCTGCCGCCATCGCGGCGGGCAAGATCGACGCGGGCCAGCCGATCAGCGAAGACACCCTGCGCGCGGCGGGGCTGGTGCGCGGCGGCAAAGTGGTCGGCGTGCGGCTGTTGGCGAACGGCGAGATCACGCAGGCGGTGACGATCACCGTCTCCGGCGCGTCCGCGACCGCGATTGCGGCGGTGCAGGCGGCCGGCGGCAGCGTGACGACGACGGTTGCGGCCAAGGCGGCTGCTGCGGCAGCCTGACCGGCCGGTGGGGTTGCTTCGGCCGGGTAGCCGGCACACCTGCTTGACTCGGGCGGCGCGGTCGGGGACACCCAAGTGGGAGATCCCGGCCTCGTCGCTGCAATGAAGGGCGGGCGTCGCCAGACGCCAACGGAGTAGGGCATGGCATCGGCCGCCGAGCAACTCGCTTCCAATCTCAGTCTCGGGACCTTCTCGAAGGCCACCGAACTCAAGCAGCGCATCTGGTTCACCCTTGGCGCGCTACTGGTCTATCGCATCGGCACTTATATCCCGGTGCCGGGCGTCGATGCGTCGGTGCTGGGCGAGATGTTCAACGCCCGGGGCGGCGGCGGCATCCTGGGCATGTTCGACATGTTCAGCGGCGGTGCGCTGAGCCGCATGACGGTGTTCGCGCTGAACATCATGCCGTACATCAGCGCCAGCATTATCATCCAGTTGATGTCGGCCGCCGTGCCCGCACTGGAAACGTTGAAGAAAGAGGGCGAGCAGGGCCGCAAGCGGCTGAATCAATACACCCGCTACCTGACCGTGTTCATTGCGATGTTCCAGAGCTACGGGATCGCCGTCGGGCTGGAGGGGATGCATGGCAGTTTCGGGCCGGCGGTGATCGACCCGGGCATGTTCTTCCGGCTGTCCTGCGTCGTCTCGCTGGTCGGCGGGACGATGTTCCTGATGTGGATCGGCGAGCAGATCACCGCCCGCGGCATCGGCAACGGCACCAGCCTGATCATCTTCTCCGGCATCGTGGCGAACGTCCCGCACGCGCTGGCCAGCTTGTTCCAGTTGGAGACCAGCGGCGCGCTGAGCCCCATCTTTATCCTGGCGTTCCTCGTCATCGCCGTGGCGGTGATCGCCTTCATCGTGTTTGTCGAGCGGGCGCAGCGCCGTATCGTGATTCAGTATCCGAAGCGGCAGGTCGGCCAGCGGATGTTCGGCGGCGATTCGACCCACATGCCGCTGAAGATCAACACATCGGGCGTCATTCCGCCGATTTTCGCGAGTTCCATCCTGCTGATCCCGGCCACCATCGCGGGCTTTTCGAACCGCGCCGGCGGCGGCGATACGGGGTGGCTGGGCACGATCGCCAACGCGCTCGGCCACGGCCAGCCGCTCTACATGGCCGTGTATGCGGCGATGATCATCTTTTTCAGCTACTTCTACACCGCCGTCGTGTTCAATCCGCAGGAGACGGCGGACAACCTCAAAAAATATGGCGGTTTCATTCCAGGCATCCGGCCGGGCACCAACACGGCGGACTATTTCGACTATGTGTTGACGCGGCTGACGACGGTGGGCGCGCTGTATCTGTGCGTGGTCTGCCTGCTGCCGGAAATCCTGATCAGCAACTACGGCGTGCCGTTCTATTTCGGCGGCACCAGCATTATGATCGTGGTGTCGGTGACGATGGACACGGTCACGCAGATCCAGTCGCATCTGCTGGCGCATCAATATGAAGGCCTGATCAAAAAGGCCCGAGTGAAGGGACGGGGACGGTGAATCTGATTCTGCTGGGGCCGCCAGGGGCGGGCAAGGGAACCCAGGCAAAGCGGCTGGAGGAAAAGTTCGGGGTCGTGCAGATCTCCACCGGTGACATGTTGCGCGCCGAAGTGGCCGGCGGCACCGAGATCGGGCGTGAAGCCAAGGCGGTCATGGAGGCCGGCAAGCTGGTCTCCGACGACATTCTGGTGCGGATGCTCGCCAAACGCATCGAACGGCCGGACTGCAAGCCTGGCTTCATCTTGGACGGGTTCCCCCGCACCGTGCCGCAGGCCGAGGCGCTGGATACGATGCTGGCCGAGCATGGCGTGAAGCTGGACGCGGTGATCGAGCTGAAGGTCGATGCGCCGACGCTGGTGGAGCGGATTGCGGGGCGGTATTCCTGCGCCAAGTGCGGCACCGGCTACCACGATCTATTCAAGCTGCCGAAGGTCGCCGGCGTGTGCGATTCCTGTGGCTCAACGGAATTTGTCCGCCGGGCCGATGACAAGCGCGAGACAGTGCAAGCGCGGCTGGAAGCGTACGAGAAGCAGACGGCGCCGATCCTGCCGCACTATGCGGGGCGCGGCATCCTGCACGACGTGGACGGCCTGGCGGCGATCGACGACGTGTCGGCGCAGATTTTGGCGATTCTCGATGCGTTGAAGGTCGCGCCGAAATAAGCCGATCTCACGCAGAGTTGATCGGGGCGCGTTGACTCTGCGGCGACTGCGACTATAGTGCGCGCCCTTGGCGGCCCCCACGCGAGTGGGCGCCGTCCGTGTGTTTTCCCAGCCGCATGGGTTGCAGACCGGTAGTCGCGAGCAAGCGGCCCGTCGTCGGCAATGCCGATCGGCGGGGCCGCGATTGCGCGGCCTTGGAACGTAGGAGTGAACGGGCGTGGCGCGTATTGCCGGCGTGAATATCCCGACCAACAAGCGGGTCACTATCAGCCTTCGCTATATCTACGGCATCGGCCCGACCAAGGCCGCTGCGATCTGCGAAAAACTGAACATCGCGGACGACCGCCGCGTGAACCAGCTTTCCGACGAAGAAGTGCTGCGCATCCGCGAATTGATCGATCGAGAGTATCGCGTCGAGGGCGACCTGCGGCGTGAAGTGGCGATGAACATCAAGCGGCTGATGGACCTCGGCTGCTATCGCGGCCTGCGGCATCGTCGCGGGTTGCCGGTGCGCGGCCAGCGCACCCACACCAACGCCCGCACCCGCAAGGGCAAGGCGGTGGCTATCGCCGGCAAGAAGAAAGTGACGAAGTAAGGCTGGCACCGCCGCACTCACCGGCGGTTTGCGACGCCTTCAACACGATGCGCCGCGCCGAGGCATCTGCCCGGCGCGGTCGTGAACTGGACAGGACCGAAGATGGCAAAGCAAGCCTCTGCCGCCGTGCGCACCCGCAAGAAGGAGCGCAAGAACATCACCTCGGGCGTCGCCCATGTGGCGGCGACGTTCAACAACACGATGGTCACGATCACCGACGCGCAGGGCAATGCCATCGCCTGGGCCTCCTCCGGCAGCCAGGGGTTCAAGGGCAGCCGGAAGTCGACTCCGTACGCGGCCCAGGTCGCGGCCGAAGATGCGGGTCGCAAGGCGCGAGAGCACGGCATGGAGACGCTGGAGATCGAAGTCAGTGGCCCCGGCTCCGGCCGAGAGAGCGCGCTGCGGGCGTTGCAGACGGTGGGTTTTTCGATCACCGCCATCCGCGACAAGACCCCGGTGCCGCACAATGGTTGCCGGCCGCGCAAGCGCCGGCGCGTCTGAGCATTGAACCTCGGTCTCGGCGCCGCCGCCGGAGTTAGATCGCTCGCCGCATCCAGCGGCGTTTCATTTGGGCCGCTCGACGGCCGCGTGCATGGAGGCTCCACCCCATGAGACTCAATGTCGTTCTGCAAAAGAACTGGCAATCGCTGATCAAGCCCGAGAAGCTCGATGTCGAGCCGGGCTCGGACCCGTCGCGTATCGCCACCATCGTGGCCGAGCCGCTGGAGCGCGGCTTCGGCATGACCCTGGGCAACGCCCTGCGCCGCATCCTGCTCTCGTCGCTACAAGGCGCCGCCGTCACTGCGATCCAGATCGACGGCGTGCTGCATGAATTCAGCAGCGTCGCCGGCGTGCGCGAGGACGTGACGGACATCGTGCTGAACATCAAGCAGTTGGCGCTGCGGATGCACGGCGACGGGCCGAAGCGCATGTCGCTCACGGCGACCGGCCCGGGGGAGGTTCGCGCGGGCCAGATCCAGGCCGGCCACGACATCGACATCATGAACCCCGACCTCGTCATCTGCACGTTGGACGACGGGGTGAAGTTCGGCATGGAGTTCACGGTCGCCAGCAACAAGGGCTACTGGGCCGCCAGCGCCAACCGGCCGGAAGACGCGCCGATCGGGCTGATCCCGGTGGACGCCATTTACTCGCCGGTGCGCCGCGTGTCCTACAAGGTGGAACCGACGCGGGTTGGGCAAGTCACCGACTACGACAAGCTTTTGCTGACGGTCGAGACGAATGGCGCTGTCTCGCCGGAGGACGCGGTGGCCCTCGCCGCGCGCATCCTGCAAGACCAGTTGCAGTTGTTCATCAACTTCGACGAACCGCAGCAGGTCCGCGCGGAGGAGCCGCACGACGACCTGCCGTTCAACCGCAACCTGTTGCGCAAGGTGGACGAACTGGAACTGTCGGTTCGGTCTGCCAACTGCCTGAAGAACGACAATATCGTCTATATCGGCGACTTGGTGCAGAAGACCGAGCAGGAAATGCTGCGGACGCCGAATTTCGGGCGCAAGTCGCTGAACGAGATCAAGGAGGTGCTAGCCTCCATGGGTCTGTCGCTGGGCATGACAGTCAGCGGCTGGCCGCCGGAAAACATCGAAGATTTGGCCAAGCGGCTCGAAGAGCCGTTCTGAGCACGTAGGTAGGAGACAGAGATGCGTCACGGGGTCGCCGGCCGAAAGCTCGGCGTGACCAGCAGCCACCGGCTCGCCATGTTTCGCAACATGGCGCACGCGCTGCTGAAGCACGAACAAATTACCACAACGCTGCCGAAGGCGAAGGAGTTGCGCCCGGTGGCGGAGAAGCTGATCACATTGGGCAAGCGGGGCGGGTTGCATGCCCGTCGGCAAGCCTATGCGCATCTGCGTGACGACGTGATCGTGACCAAACTTTTCTCCACGCTGGCTGACCGCTACAAAACCCGCGCCGGTGGCTACACGCGTGTGCTCCGCGCCGGCATCCGCTACGGCGACGCGGCCAGCATGGCGGTGATCGAACTGGTGGACCGCGACCCGTCGGCCAAGGGGCAAGACAGCGGCCCCCGCCCCGATCTGGCGCCGGACAGCGAGAGCGAGTGAGTTTTTTCCGCCGTCGAATCGCAGGGGCCGACCTTCGGGTCGGCCCTTTGCGTTTTGGGGTTCAGATGCCGGTTGCGAGGAGTGCTGCCAGGGCCATCGGCAACGGCGTCGCGCCGAACTGGTTGGCGATGGTGACGCCACGCCAGGAAAACCCGTCCTGCATGTCTTCGGATAGCAAATAGTCGCAATCGGCCCTTGCGGCGGCGGCGAGAATCACGGCGTCCCAGGTCGCGAGGCGATGTTGGGTCGCAAGATCGAACGCATCACTCAGCACCGCCGCCGTCGTTGGGATAACCTCGTAGTTCCTCGCCCAATCTGCGCAGACCGTGCGTGCCACCGACGGCGGACGGCGGGCTTTGCGTGTCAGGACGTTGAACAGCTCCCCGATCACTTGTGCCGGCACCACCGCCGATTGGGTCGGAATTCGTTTGATGAGCGATGCAGCCGTCAGTTGCTGCTCCGTTGTATTGACACCCTCAACGTAGGCAAGAATGTTCGTGTCGAGCACAAGCCTCACGGTTCGCCTTCGTCGTATAGTTCGTCGCGCGTCCAGCGCGGAAGGTTCTGTGCCGGTTGGAGGTTGCACGACGCAACAACTCGGCACGCGCGGCTTCACGGTCGGTGTCCGTGTCGGTCACGGGGATGATACGGGCAACAGGGCGCCCGCGCGCAGTGACGACGAAGCTGTCGCCGCCCTGCACGTCCCGCAGGATGCGCGAAAACTGCCGATTGGCCTCGGCGGCGGCGATGGGCTTGTCCATGAGGCACCAAGGGAGTGAACAGCACGACTATGGTTGTGCGGGCTTATCGCCGCAACGTCCCAGTCTATCGGCCGTCACCTTCCGGTTCTGGCGCAAACTCGATGCCAGCATAGCATTCAGCCAGCGGGAAGCCGACGCCGATCTCGGGCAACGCGAGCATATCGTCTCCACGCGCGATGACGTATCGCCAGGCATTGCCCTGCCGCTCAAGCACGGTCGCCGTGATGCTGTCTTGTTCGAGCATCACGTAGCGTTGGATCGAATCCGTCGCAAAATACTCGTCCGCCTTGTCGGTCCGGTCGGTGCGGGAGGTGCTGGCGCTCAAGACTTCGAATACGATCACGGGGGCTTCCAAGATCGTGTTGCCGCCGACCTGGGGCGTGCAAGTAACAACGACATCGGGGTACCGGATATGGCCGGCGACGACGATTTTCACGTTCGGGCCGAACGGCCGGCAACCGCCGCCCGCCAACCGCGACTTCAGGGCGGCGCGGAGATTGGCGCCGATATCGTCATGGTTCAGCGTTCCGCCGGTCATCGCCACCGGCCGCTCGCCGTCGAACTCGTAGCGCAATTCCTGCCGTTCCTCCCACGCGAGGAACTCCGGCAGCGTCATCGGTTTGCGAAGGACCATTGACATGCCACGCATATAAGCATGGCGCCGCCCGAGCGTCATCTCCGCGCGCCCGCATGCTAAACTCTCTCCATGCCTCGCAAGCCCACCGCCGCAAGCCTGTTCACCGCCGATACGCCCGCGCCGCTGGCCGACCGGTTGCGGCCGCGTGCCTTGGAAGAAGTGGTCGGCCAGGACCATCTGGTCGGGCCCGCCGGCAGCCTGACGCGCATGCTGGCGCGGGGCAGCCTCGCCTCGCTGATCCTGTGGGGACCGCCGGGCGTCGGCAAAACCACCATCGCGCGCCTCCTCGCCGACCGGGCCAAGCTGCATTTCGTGCAACTATCGGCCGTCTTTTCCGGGGTGGCGGACCTGAAGCGCACCTTCGAGGAAGCCGCCCTCAACCGCCAGACCGGCCAAGGCACGCTGCTGTTCGTGGACGAAATCCACCGCTTCAACCGTGCCCAGCAGGACGGGTTCTTGCCCGTCGTCGAGAACGGCACCATCACGCTCATCGGCGCCACGACGGAAAACCCGTCCTTCGCGCTGAACGGCGCGCTGCTCTCCCGCTGCCAGGTGCTGGTGCTGCGCCGTCTGGACGATGCGGCGCTCGACCTATTGCTGGACCGGGCGGAGTCGGACATCGGCCATCCCCTGCCGCTGCAACCGGATGCGCGGGCGACGCTGCGGGCGATGGCGGACGGCGACGGGCGCTATCTGCTGAACATGGCCGAACAACTGGCCGCCCTGCCGGCCGGTGCCGAGCCGTTGGACGTGGCCGCCTTGTCCGACCTGCTCGCCCGCCGCGCCGCGCTCTACGACAAGGACCGCGAAGAACACTACAATCTCATTTCCGCCCTGCATAAATCCCTGCGCGGCTCTGACCCGGATGCGGCCCTCTACTGGTTCGCGCGCATGCTGACCGGCGGCGAAGACCCCCGATACATCGCCCGCCGCCTGACCCGATTCGCCGTCGAGGATATCGGCCTCGCCGACCCCTCGGCACTGACGCAGGCCATCGCCGCGTGGGAGACCTACGAGCGGCTCGGCAGCCCGGAGGGTGAACTGGCGCTGGCGCAACTGGTGCTCTATCTGGGCACCGCGCCGAAATCGAACGCGGTGTACATGGCGCTCGGCGAAGCCCAGCGCGCCGCCCGCGCCACCGGCAGCCTGACGCCGCCGTCCCACATCCTGAACGCCCCCACCAAACTGATGAAGCAACTCGGCTACGGCGCCGGCTACGAATACGACCACGACACCGACGACGCTTTTTCGGGCCAGAATTATTTTCCGGACGGCATGGCGCGCGCCGATTTCTACCGGCCGAAAGATCGCGGGTTCGAGCGCGAACTGGCCAAGCGGCTCGCCTTTTGGGCCAAACTGCGCCAGGAAGGCCGCGAATGACCGTCACTCAACGCGAAGTTTTGGCCGACGAGGCCGACATCAGGCTGGACCGCTGGTTCCGCCGCCATTTCCCCGACTTGACGCAAGGCACGATCCAGAAATGGTGCCGCACCGGGCAGGTGCGCGTGGACGGCAAGCGGGCGGAAGCATCGGTGCGCCTGATCGCCGGCCAGACCGTCCGCATCCCGCCGCTACCGGACCCGAAAGCCCCGGACAAGGCCGAGGCCCCGCCGGATTCGCGCACCCGCGCGGAGATGGAGGCGATGGTTCTCTACCGCGACGAGCATCTGATCGTGCTGAACAAGCCGTCGGGCCTTGCCACCCAAGGCGGCCCCGGCATCACCCGGCACCTGGACGGCATGTCGCGGGCGCTGGCGACGACGCCGGAGGATCGGCCGCGCCTGGTGCATCGGCTGGACCGCGACACGTCCGGCGTGCTGGTCGTCGCGCGCTCGCACGGCGTGGCGGCCAAGCTGGCGGCGGCATTCCGCTCGCGCGCGGTGGAAAAAATCTATTGGGCCGTCGTCGTCGGCCGGCCCGTCCCGGTCGAGGGCCGCATCGAAGTGCCGCTGACGAAGCGCGACCCGAAGCTGAAAGGCACGCGCGGCGAGCGGATCGCGGTGGCGGAGGCGGACGATGCCGAGGCCACGCACGCGATCACCGATTTCCGCACCCTGGATCACGCCGCCCGAAAACTCGCGTGGCTGGAACTGCGCCCGCTGACTGGACGCACCCACCAGTTGCGCGTCCACTCTGCCGAACTCGGCGCGCCGATCCTGGGCGATGCGACCTACGGCGAATGGCGGGAAAACGGCAACTCCGCCCTGGTGGAAGGGCTGTCCGACCAGTTGCACCTGCACGCCCGCCGCCTGACCCTGCCGCACCCCGCCGGCGGCACGCTGACGGTGGAGGCGGACTTGCCGCCGCACATGGAGGCGACGTTCCGCACCATCGGCTTCACCGCGCCGGCTGCCCGGCCGCCGAAACGGATGTCATAATTCTGCGATGTTTTTCTCCGGCCCAAGGCGCTAACGCCGCCCGATGGGAATTCATATGCGCTCCGTCCAAACCAGAGATTCGTTGGTGCGACGACTTCTTCTCCCCCTCCCCTTGTGGGCTACGGGATTCACACATTCCGAAGGTGCCAGTTTGGCGACGAACCTGCGCATTCGCCCCCTCTCCGCCCGCCCTTCGCGGGGGGAGAGGGCCGGGGAGAGGTTGGTCGTCGAGCCGGCATGGTGTTGGGAGCGACCCTCGGACATCGGAGCTGCGGCGCACCCCACCTCACCCCGACCCTCTCCGCCCCAACGGGGCAGAGAGGGAGAAGAATGGGCATGGACGCCACCACGCTGTGTGAATGCCGTAGCTTTGTGGGAGAGGGCTGCGAAGCAGACCAAGGCCGGGGTGGGGGGTCGCGCGCCACGGACCTCGGAGCGGGCAGCACCCCTCACCCAACCCTCTCCCACCAGGGGAGAGGGCTTTAGAGCGGCCGGCGCATTCGTGTTCCGATCGGCGAAACTTTGCCTCGCTGCCGCTCTGCTCCTGCTCGCCGCCCCGGCCATGGCGCAATCCCGGCCGCACAACGTCCTGCTGTTCGTGGCGGATGGGTTGCGGGCCGGCATGGTGAACGACAAGAACACCCCGAACATGGCCGCCCTGATCGCGCGCGGCGTGCGCTTTACCAACACGCACTCGCTGTTCCCCACCTTCACCACCGCCAACGCCTCCGGCATGGCGACCGGCCACATGCTCGGCGACACCGGCGACTTCTCCAACACCATCTACACCGGCTTCCAGGTCCCCGGCGCCGGCGACAGCCTGACGCCGTTTCTGGAAAACGACCCGGTGCTCGGCGACGTGGACGAGCATTTTTCCGGCGACTACCTGAACGAGGAAACCATCCTGCACGCGGCCCGCGACGCCGGCTTTTCGACCGCGACCATCGGCAAGCTCGGCCCCGCGCTGATCTTCGACCACACGGAGCGCACCGGCCAGCACACCATCGTGCTGGACGATTCCACCGGCCGGAAGGGCGGCATCCCGCTCTCCGACGAACTGAAAGCGGCCCTCGGCGCCGCGCACCTGCCGGACCAGGCGCCGACGCGCGGCGACAACGGCAAATCCGGCAACGCCACCACGCCCGGTACGAGCGTCGCCAATGTCGAGCAGCAGAATTACTTCGCGGACGTGGCGACTAAGGCGGTGCTGCCGCTGTTCAAGGCGCGGCAAAAACCGTTCGCGCTGGTGTTCTGGTCGCGCGATCCGGACGGCTCGCAACACAACCAGGGCGACAGCCTCGGCCGCCTGATCCCCGGCATCAACGGCCCGACCTCGCTTGCCGGCATCAAAAACGCCGACGACGATCTGGGCAGATTGCTGGCCGCTTTGCACGACCAGGGGTTGGAGGACGACACCGACATCGTCATCACCGCCGACCACGGCTTCTCCACCATCTCCAAGGAAAGCACGACAAGCTTCGCGGCCACGCAGACCTACGCCGACGTGGCCCCCAACCTCCTGCCGCCCGGCTTCGTGGCGCTGGACCTCGCGCACGCTCTCGGCATGGCGCTGCTGGACCCGGATGCGAAGGCGGCACCCGTGGCAGCCGGCGCGCATTCCAAATTCGGCAACGGTCTGATCGGCGGCGATGCCGACCATCCGCTGGTCGTGGTGGCGGCCAATGGCGGCTCCGACCTCGTGTATCTGCCGACCGGCGACAAGGCTCTCGCCGCCCGCGTGGTCGCCGCACTTGCGGCGCAGGATTATGTCAGCGGCCTGTTCGTCGATGACGCCCTCGGGTCGTTTCCCGGCACCCTGCCGCTGTCCGCCGTCGCGTTAAAAGGCTCGGCGGTGACGCCGATGCCGGCCATTGCCGTCAATTTCCGCTCGTTCACCACCGGCTGCGCCGATGCGACGACCTGCGGCGTCGAAGTCGCCGACACCGGCCTGCAACAGGGCCAGGGGATGCACGGCAGCTTTTCCCGCGCCGACACGCGCAACATGATGGGCGCCGTCGGCCCCGACTTCCGCACGCATTTCGTCGATTCCGCGCCCGCCAGCAACGCCGATGTCGGCAAGACCATCGCCGGTCTGCTCGGCTTGCAGATCCCCGACAAGGGCAAACTGGTCGGCCGTGTGCTGACCGAGGCGATGCCGAACGGCACGATGCCGGCGGCGGAATCCAGCGTGGTCCGATCCGAGCCCGACGCGGCCGGGCGCGTGACGGTCGTGCTGACGCAGACCGTCGGCGAGACGCGGTATTTCGACGCCGCCGGCTATCCGGGGCGGACGTTGGGCCTGCCCTCGGACTAGGCCGGAATTCATCCGACAGGGAACGAAAACGCCCGTCGGACGTTTGCCCCCAGCCATCACAAACCTGTGGGGCGGTGTGGCCGAGGGGCATGTTTCCCATGCGAACAAAGCTGTGTGTTGGAGGCTCTGGGGATTGACACCGGGGTAGCGACGGCGAGGCTTGCCCTGTGGGGGAGATAATGCTCGCCGAACGCATCAAGGCCCGGCTGTCGCGCGTATCGGTATTCGCCGACTATCTGATCGCGCTGCTGATCGTCGGCGCGGCCCTGCTGGTGCGGGCGTTGATCGAGCGCGTGACCGCCGGTGCCCCGTTCTTCATCACCTTGTTTCCGGCTGTTGTGCTCGCCGGCGTGTTCTGCGGCACGGCACCTGCCGTTGTCGGCGCCGTGGCGGGAGGGGCGGCGGTTGGGGTGCTGTTTGCCGGCCGTGCCCTGACTCAATGGCCGCCATTCAACGCCAGCCAGATCGGCATGCTGACCTTCATTCCGGCCGTCGCCATGATCCTGTGGGCGTCTGGCACCCTGCGCGGCTTTGCCGCCAACGCGGCGCAGGCAGAGGCGCGGCTGGCCGAGGTGTTCCGCCAAATTCCGGGCGCCGCCGCGATCCTGGCGGCGCCGGACGGCAAGTTGATGGCCCGCAGCGCGCAGTCGGACGTCGTGCTTGGCCAGCGGGAGCGGCAGTTGGCCGCCAGCAATGGTCTGGCCGACTATGGCGGTCTGCATCCGGACGGGCGCCGTTTCGCCGCCGACGACTATCCCATCGTGCGGGCGCTCAAGACGGGCGAGGTCGTCGGCGGCGAGCAGTTCCGCTATCGCCGCCCGAATGGCGAGATGGCCGATCTGGAAGTCTATGCCGGCCCCGTCCGGGACGCCGCCGGCGCCATCGTGGCTGCCGTCGGCATGGCGTTCGACGTGAGCGAAAAAGTCGCGGCGGTGCGCCAATTGCGGGAGAGCGAGGCGCGGCATCGCGCGACGGCGGAGCGGTTGCGTGCGGCCATCGACGCCGGGGCGCTGGGCTTGTGGGAACTGGATCTGGAGCGCCAGCGTGTGTGGCTGGACGCGGCGGCGGCGTCGATGTTGGGGCTGCCGGCCGAACCGGTCGAGATGCCGCGCGCCGACATGGCGCGGTTCGTCGATCCCGCCGACTTTGCGCGGGCCGGGAAAGTGCTTGCCGGTGCGACCGATTCGGGTGGCATCTACGCCGACGAACTGCGCATGCGCACCGCCCAGAACGCGCTGCGCTGGATCGTCTCCCGCGGCGCCGTGCTGGCGGACACGCGCAAGGTCGCGGGCGTCATGCGCGATGTGACCCAGCGCCGCGAGCGGGAGGAGGCATTGCAAGAAGCTCTCGCCGCCCGCGAGGTGCTGATGCGCGAGGCCGATCACCGCATCAAGAATTCGCTGCAACTGGTGGTCGCACTCCTGCGCCTCCAACTCGGCCGGGTGGCCGACGCCGATGCCAAGGCGGCCCTGCGCGCCGCGATGACGCGGGTGAACGCGGTGGCCGACGCTCATCTGGCCCTCCAGCAAAGCCCCGACCTGCGAAGTATCGAGGTGGGCCGGATGCTGGCGGATGTGTGCGTCCGCATCGGTTCGCTCAACCCGGCGGTAGCGACCACCCACGCCACCGATGTCGATCTTTGGCTGGACGCCGAGCAGGCGATCCCGCTCGGCCTGATCGCCAGCGAAGTGCTGACCAATGCGCTGCGCCACGCCTTTCCCGTCGGCACGCCGGGCACGGTGGCGCTGAGTCTTGCCGTCGAAGACGGCGTTCTGGCGATGATTGTGGCCGACGACGGCGTCGGGCTACCCGCGACCCCGCCACGCGCCGGCCTCGGCACCAGCGTGATCGACACGCTGGCCCGCCGGATCGGCGCCACCGTCATCCGCCATAGCAAACCCGGCGGGGGCACCCGTGTTTGCGTCCGTCTCAGCGTGACGGAGACGGCCGCTCCTGACACTGCGATGGCCACGGACGGCGCGATTTACTAACTTTTCTCCTTGCCCAGCCATAGTCATATATACTAACATAACGGAGTGAAAAACACCCCCATCCTCTCCCCGGTAGATCGGTTCAACGCCTTCCTGTTGATGCTGATTCAGGCCATCGTCGCCCAGTCCGGAGG
>CAJCJG010000211.1 GCA_903970625.1 Solirubrobacterales bacterium 70-9
AATGCCCTCGATATGCACCGCGGCGAAATCCACCGGCCGCGAGAACGCCAGCGGCGGCAGCACCGGCGCGCCGGCCCCGCTCAGCGTCGCATACAGCGCGTCGGAATCGTCGGTGCCGAACACCACGGCGTTCAGCCCCGCCGGCCAGTCCAGCACATCCGTGCCGGGCGCGCCGCCGGGCGGGACGGCAAGCAGTTCCAGATAGTCGGTGCCGAACATCGCCAGATGGTTGATCGAGCCGAGCGTATGCCGCCCAAGTGGTGTGAGCGTGAAACCAAGTCGCCGATACTGGTCCGCTGCCCGCGCCATGTCGTCGCGGACATTGACCACGACATGATCGAGCGTCGGCACCGGTAAAGCGGCCGGGGGCCTATTGACTGTCGCCGCTGCATGGCCCGCATGTAACGCTGAGTTCATTTGAAACTGCGCCCTCTATCACTATTTGGCGATTTGTGCGGTTCATGACCGCAGACTTGCCACACGAGGCGTCCCTTACCGAGAAACCTTGGCGGCGTCCCTCAGACGCCGCCCTTTTTCGTCAAAATCAATCGAGTGGGGCAGACCAGGGCCACGCTTCCCGCCCCGGCGCGTAGTGCCGGTTGGATTGCAGCGGATTGCGATTGACCAGTTGGCGATTGTACAGCGGATGCCGCATCGAGCGGACCTCGTGCTCGATCTCCACCAGTACGTCGCCGATCTCCGGGTCCACCAGCGCCTGAAAGCGATACTGGTGTTCGTCGCTCTCCTCCGTCACCAACCCGCGCGCCAGCAGCCGTTCGTGCGGGCCGGAGAAGTCCGCGAGCGTGATCTGGATGTGGTGCCCGTCGAACGCCGGCATCGCCGCCGTCGTTTCCCGATAGATCAGTTGCGTGTACATCCCGGCGCCGACCGCGACGAACGCGCCCCGCGCATCGTGGCCAACATGGGCGTTGCCGTGCAGCACGTCGCGATAGAAACGAGCGATGCCGCCCGAGGTGCCGGCCGGCGTGTCGATCTCGACATAGGCGATGCCCAGTGCAACAGGACCGAACGCTTCGGCCGGCTCGTGCAGCCGGTAGCGATTGCCCCACGGGCAGGTGAGTTCGATGGCGCCATTTTCCTCCGCCCACGAAAACGCCGTGCCGCGCAATTTCGGCCCATTCCGCTCGATCCGCTTGCGGAGCGACGAAACCTCCGGGACCACGATCCCGGTGGTGCCGCGCAGCACCTGCGGGCCGCCGGTCGGCATGTGGATCTGCTGCTGGCCGATGTTGATCCACATATTATCGGTGCTGGTCATCAGGAACGGATCGCGCGTCAGCCCCAGCACGCTGACATAGAACAGCGTGGCAAGCTGCTGGTCTGGAATGAACACATTGACGTGCCCGAACTCCACGATGTTGCCCACGTCCTCGACCGTTCTGTCGAAGATCGCCTTGGCCGGATGCAGTTGGTCCATGTTTCCTCTCCCTTCGGTCTAGCTGTCGCTCCAGATTGGCGCGCGCTTGGCGAGGAACGCGTCGATCCCCTCTGCCGCGTCGCGCGCCATCATATTGCGGGTCATCGCCTCGGCGGCGGAGGCGTACGCGGCATCCAGGTCCATCTCCGCCTGCCGGTAGAACGCCTCCTTGCCGATGGCGAGCGTCAGCGCGCTCTTGCCGGCAATCTTGTCCGCCAGCGCGGCGACCGCGCCGTCCAGCTCGTCGGGCGGGACCACGCGATTGACCAGCCCGATCTCGCGCGCCCGCGCGGCGTCGATCGTGTCGCCCGTCAGCAGCATTTCCATCGCCGCCTTGCGTCCCACATTGCGCGACAGCGCCACCATCGGCGTGGAGCAGAACAGGCCGATATTGACGCCGGGCGTGGCGAACCGCGCGTCGGACGCGGCGATCGCCAGATCGCAACTGGCCACCAGTTGGCAGCCGGCGGCCGTGGCGATGCCGTGGACGCGGGCGATCACCGGCTTGGGCAGCCGCACGATGCGCGTCATCAGCGCCGAGCAATGGGCGAACAGCGCCTCCATCGTCGCGCGGCCGGGGTTGGCGCGAATCTCGCGAAGATCGTGGCCGGCGCAGAAGGCAGGGCCTGCGGCGCCGATCACCACGACGCGGACCGAGTCGTCTGCTTCGATGGCCGCCAGCGCGTCGCCGAGCGCCGCCATCAGCGCCACCGACAGCGCGTTGCGGGCGGCAGGCCGGTTGAGCGTCAGCCACGCGACGCCCGCCTCGTCGTGCCGCAGCAGGGTGTCCGGTTGCGTCTGGATGGTCATGCGCGCCTCCGCCGCGATGCTCCCTCTTTCGGGGCGCGGTTCCAAGTGCATTCCGTCCGACGGCTGCCCCGCGCTTGTGCAGGGCGCCGACGCCTGGGTAGGCTGCCGCCGCGCGATGGGGGGACATACCATGAAGACACGCCTGTTCGGACGGATGCCGGATGGCACGCCGGTCCCGTCCTTCGACCTCGGCACCGCCGACGGACTCGGCGCCACGATCCTTGCCTATGGCGGCCGCATCATGTCGCTGAACGTCCCAACCGCGGAGGGCAAGCGCAATGTCAATCTCGGCTTCACTACGCTCGCGCCGTGGCTGGAGGACCGGTCGCATCTCGGCGCCGTCACCGGGCGCTACGCCAACCGCATCGGCGGCGGCCGGTTTGTGCTGGATGGCCGCGAGTACACCCTGCCGCTGAACAACGGCGGCAACACGCTGCATGGCGGTCCGGACGGGTTCGCCTATCGGGTGTGGTCGGCCGAACCGGACGGCATGGCGCTGCTGCTGCGTCTGACCAGCCCGGACGGCGACCAGGGGTTTCCCGGCAAGTTGGACGTGCAGGTGCGCTACGCCATCGAGGGCGACGACCTCGTCATCGACTACGCGGCACGGACCGATGCGGCCACGGTGCTGAACCTGACCAATCATGCCTATTTCAATCTCGAAGGCGCCGGGCGCCCCTCAGTGCTGGAGCATGTGCTGGAAATCCCGGCCGACACGTACACGGCCACCGACGCAGCCCTGATCCCGACCGGCGAATTTTCCCCCGTTGCCGGCACGCCGCTCGATTTCCGCACGCCGCAGCGGATCGGCGATCGGATTGATGCGGATTTTCCGGCGCTCAAGATCGGCGGCGGCTACGACCTCAATTATGTGCTGGGCGACGCGCCAGTCAGCGCGCCCCGGTTCGCGGCGCGCGTCACCGCCGGCGGGATCGCCATGGAGGTGCTGACCACCGAGCCGGGTGTGCAGCTTTACACCGGCAACTGGCTGGGCGCGCCGTTCGCCCGCCACGGCGCGCTGTGCCTGGAGACCCAGCATTTCGCCGACAGCCCCAACCGGCCGGAGTTTCCCACGGTCGTCCTGCGGCCGGGCGTAACCTTTACCTCGCGGACGATCTATCGGTTTTCACGAGCATAAAGCCGGTCCACCGTCGCGTAACACGATGAGTTGATCGCGCGGGAGCGGTAACGTTCCCTTAGGAAGCGGTCGCCGACTGGCGAAATCGGCCCCCAAAGCATTACATTCACGCCAAGCCATTCCGCCACATGGCGGCGCCGCATCCGATCGTTCCCCTGGGACGTAGAGATGCGGGGATAGTCCGATCTCCAAACCCGGGGGATCCAAGTCGGCTACGTCAAAGGCGTCAAAGGACCTTCTCGATGCAAGACTCATCGTCGTCGACCCTCGCAGTTCAGATGCTGCGGGAAGTGATCGTGGCACTGGTGCGCCGCGACGGCCCTGCCCTGTCCGCCCATCAGTTGGCCGTCTATCTGACGTGCTACTTGACCGGCGGAGACCACACGGTCCGGGCGCTGGCGGCCGAACTGAGCGTGTCGAAATCCGTGATCACGCGCTCGCTGGACAAACTCGGCGAACTGGAACTGACACGGCGCGCGCCTGACCCGTCGGATCGGCGCAGCATCCTGGTGGAGCGGACGGCGGCCGGCAAGGCGCTGCTCGACGAACTGCGCGGCATCGTCGTCAACACGGCAAGCGGGAGTGTCGGCATCGCGGCAGAATGATCCACCGCCCCGGCGCACCTGCCGGGTCGCCCCAGCAGTTAGTTCAGAGCAGTTGATTTAGTCCCGGATTGCGTGCATATCCCCGGCGTTGAGCCTGTGGCCGGCCGCGTGGCTGGCCACACGCCCCGAACGAAACAACGCCTAGGGGGATACCCAAGTGAAAAAGCTTCTGCTCGCAACATGTGTTGCCACGTTTGCCGTCGCCGGCCTTACGGCCGCGCGCGCCACCGAACCGACGATTCCCATCATCGTCAAGGACACGACATCCTTTTACTGGCAGATCGTGCTCGCCGGCGCCCGCAAGGCGGGCAAGGATCTTGGCGTGAACGTGCCGGAACTGGGCGCACAGTCCGAATCCGACATCAACGGCCAGATCACCATTCTTGAAAACGCCGTGGCCGAGAAGCCGGCCGCCATCGTGATCTCGCCGACGCAGTTCGCCGCCCTCGGCAAGCCGATCGACGAAGCCGCCAAGAGCGTGAAAATCATCGGCATCGACAGTAGCGCCGACAGCAAGGCGTTCACCTCCTTCCTGACCACCGACAACGTGCAGGGCGGCCGCATCGCCGCCGACGGTCTCGCCGCCGCCATTGCCGCGAAATACGGCAAGGCCGAGGGCGACGTGGCGCTCGTCAACAGCCTGCCGGGCGTGGGCTCGCTCGACGCGCGCGACAAGGGGTTCAAGGAGGAACTAGCCGCCAAATATCCCGGCTTGAAGCTGACCGCCATCAAGGTGGCCGATGGGCAGGCGACCACCGGCCTGAACATGGCCACCGACCTGATCACCGCCGACCCGAACCTGCGCGGCATTTTCGCCGACAATCTGATCATGTCGCAGGGCGTGGGCCAGGCCATCGCCGAGAACAAGCTGGGCGGCAAGCTGCTGCTGATCGGCTTCGACAGCGACGACAAGACGGTCAAATTCCTCAAGGACGGCGTGACTGCCGGGCTGGTCGTGCAGGACCCGTTCCGTATGGGCTACGACGGGATCAAGACCGCGCTCGCGGCCTCCAAGGGCGAGAAGGTCGAAGCGTTCGTCGATACCGGCGCCACGCTGGTCACGCACGCCAATATGGACACGCCGCGCTCGCAGGAACTTCTCAGCCCCAAGGTGAAGTAGCCGCGCCGACTCGGGGGCGGCCGCGCGCCGCCCCTGCCCTGGCCATCCCGCAGGTTTCGTGATCCCATCGACGCGGCCAAAAACAACCGGGAAACGCCCATGCCGACGGCATCACCCACGCTCGCGCCGCGCGTCGCACTGGCGCAGGTGCCGATTCTCGAACTGCGCAAGCTCGACAAGCGGTTTACCGGCACGCATGCGCTGAAGGCGGTCGATCTGGCGTTCCTGCCGGGTGAAGTGCATTCCATCGTCGGCGAAAATGGGGCCGGCAAGTCCACGCTGATCAAGTTGCTGACCGGCGTGCATGTCCGCTCCTCCGGCGAGATTCTGTGGCAGGGCCAGCCCGCGCACATCGCCACCCCGCACGATGCCATCGCGCTCGGCATCAACGCGGTGCATCAGGAAGTGGTGCTGTGCCCGGCGCTGACGGTGGCCGCCAACCTGTTCCTCGGCGACGAGGAGATCAAATACGGCATGCTGCGACACCGCGCCATGCTGCGCGACGCACAGGAAATTCTCGACGAAATCGGCTTCAACCTGCCGGCGGGCGCCATGCTCGGCTCGCTGACCATCGGTCAGCAGCAGTTGGTTGCGACCGCCCGCGCCGCCACGCGCGGCACCAAATTCCTGATCTTCGACGAGCCGACCGCGTATTTGACGCGGCAGGAGGCGGCGCAGTTGTTCGCGCTGATCCGGCGGCTGAAGGCGCGCGGCGTCACCATCGTCTATATCAGCCATCGGCTGGAGGAAGTGTTCGACCTGTCCGACCGCGTCTCCATCCTGCGCGACGGCGAACTGATTTCGACCGAGCGGATCGAGGACACCAACGAAGAAAAGCTCATTCGCGGCATGATCAACCGGACCATCGAACAGGTGTTCCATAAGGAAGCGGTGCCGTTCGGCGCGCCGGTGATCGAGGCGCGGCATCTGAGCGGGCGCGGCTTCTCCGACGTGTCGATGACGGTGCGGCAGGGCGAGATCGTCGGGCTGTATGGTCTGATCGGCGCCGGGCGCAGCGAGTTCGTGCTGTCGCTGTTCGGGCGCGAGCCGGCAACGGCCGGCGAAATCCTGTGGCAAGGCAAGCCGGTCAAAATCCGCAGCGAACGGGACGCGCTGAAACTCGGCATCGCGCTGGCCCCGGAAAGCCGGCGCGACCAAGGCCTATGCCTGAACATGCCGGTCGGCTTCAACATCAACCTGCCGATCCTGCGGCGGCTGACGCGCGGCATCCTGATCGCCGGCCGGCCGGAGACGGAAGCCGCCGAAGGCCAGATCAGCGACCTGCGGATCAAAACCGCCTCCCGCCACGCGCTCGCTTCCAGCCTGTCGGGCGGCAATCAGCAGAAGATCGTCATCGGCAAGTGGCTCAACCACGGCGCCAAACTGTTCATCTTCGACGAGCCGACCGTCGGTGTGGACGTGGGCACGAAGGCGGAAATCTACCGGCTAATGGGCATGCTGCTGAAGCAGGGCGCGGGAATCATCCTGATCTCCTCCTACCTGCCGGAAGTGTACGAACTGTCCGACACGCTGCATGTGTTCCGCACCGGCAAGCTGGTCGCGAGCCACGGGCACAAGGTTGCCAGCCACGAAGACGTGCTGTCGCAGGCCATCGGCGTCTAAATCCACGCGCCGCCAGGGGAGAAACATAGATGAGCAGCACGCAGGCCGAGCCGATTCCGGGCGCGCGAAAGAAACTGAGTATCCCGTTCGGCCTGACGCTGGTGGCGCTGCTGGTGTTCCTTTGCGTGCTGCTGACGATCTTCACCCCCAGCTTCATGACCGAACGTAACATCCCGAACCTCGCGCGTCAGGGCGCGATGATCGCGATTCTGGCGCTCGGCGAGACGTTCGTGATCATCACCGCGGGGATCGACCTATCGGTCGGCGCCGTGGTCGGCTTCACCAGCGTCATCGTCGCGTGGCTGCTGACGCACGACGTGTCGATCTGGCTGTCCATCCTGATCACGCTCGGGATTGGGCTTGGCATCGGCAGCTTCCACGCGTTCGGCATCGTCAAGATGGGGCTGCCGCCGTTCATCATCACGCTGGCGACGCTGACCTCGCTGCGCGGCATCGGGCTGCTGATGACCAACGGCTCAACGATCTCGATCACAAACGACACCTTCACCGATTTCTCGCGCAACGACGTCCTGAACTCGCTGTTCGGCATCGACATCGCGCCGTTCGACGTCCCGAACCTGTTCGCAATGGTCATCCTGGTGGCGATTCCGGCATGGCTCTTTCTCAGCCACAGCCGATGGGGACGCTATCTGTTCGCCGTCGGCTCCAACGCCGAAGCGGCGCGGCTGTCGGGCGTGAGCGTGACGCGGACGATCTACCTCGCCTACATCCTATCTTCGGTCTGCGCCGCCTTCGTCGGGTTGCTTCTGGCCTCGCGCATCGGCATCGGCAATGCGACGCAGGCGGAAGGCTGGGAATTGCAGGCCATCGCCTCCTCGGTGATCGGCGGCACCAGCCTGTTCGGCGCGGTCGGCTCCTGGCACGGGCCACTGCTGGGCGCGTTCATCCTGGCGACGATCAATAACGGCGCCAACCTGTTGAACGTGAACTCCTTTTGGCAGCGGATCATCACCGGCGGGCTGATCATCGTGATCGTCTATTTCGACCAGTTGCGGCGGCGGCGGCGGTAGTAGCTCAAACCGGCTCCGTATCCAGCGCGTAGCCGGCGGCGCGGACGGTGCGGACCACGTCCAGTTCGCCTTCGCCGTTGATCGACTTGCGCAGGCGGCGGATATGCACGTCCACCGTGCGCGGCTCGACATGGATGTCCGGGCCCCACACGGCGTCCAAAAGTTCCTCCCGCGCGAACACGCGGCGCGGATGCTGCATGAAGAACTCCAGCAACCGGAACTCGGTCGGACCAAGATGCACGGAGCGCGCGTTGCGCTGCACGCGGTGGGTCGCGAGGTCCATCGTGATGTCGTGGAACACCAGCCGCCCCTTTGCCGGCACCGCGTTGGAGCGGCGCAGCAGCGCCCGCATCCGCGCCAGCAGCGACTCCATGTTAAACGGCTTGGTGATGTAGTCGTCGGCCCCCGTGTTCAGGCCCCGCACCGCGTCCTGATCTTCCGTGCGCGCCGTGACCATGATCACCGGCAGGTCGCGGGTGACGCTGCGCCTGCGGATTTGCCGGCACACCTCAATGCCCGACATCACCGGCAGCATCCAGTCCAGCAGCACCAGGTCGGGTTGCGCCTCGGCGATGCGGGTCAGCGCCTCCTGCCCGTCGCCGGCTTCCTCGACGCGAAAGCCCTGCTTTTCCAGATTGTAGCGCAGCATCGTCGCCAATGCCGCTTCATCCTCCACCACCAGAACCAGCGGCTTGGAGAGCGCCGAAGACCCTTCGTCTGCGTGCAGTCGCTGCGACATCGTTGTGTTCCCCTAAAACTATTCGCCGCGCGGGCGGACGACGGCGTAGGCCGACGTGTCGCCCTTCGGCCGCGTGCCGCTCAGCGGCTCACCTTTCACGGCGTAGTAAACCGTCTCCGCCACGTTGGTCGCATGGTCGCCGATCCGCTCCAGGTTCTTGGCGATGAACAGCAGGTGCGTGCAGGGCGTGATGTTGCGCGGGTCTTCCATCATGTAAGTGATCAGTTCGCGGAATAGTGCATTGTAGATCTCGTCCACGCTCTCGTCCGAACGCCAGACTTCTACGGCCTTGTCGGCATCGCTCTCGCCGACCGCGTCGATCACCGTTTTCAGATTCTCCTGCACCAGCCGCGACATATGAGCGAGACCGGTTAGCGAGAACGGCAGCGAATACTGGTTCAGCACGATACTGCGCTTGGCAACGTTGGCGGCGTAGTCGCCGATTCGCTCCAGATCGCCGGTGATTTTCAGGCTCATCACCACCTGCCGCAAATCCTGCGCGAACGGCTGGCGCAGCGCCAGCAGGCGGATCACGAACTGCTCGACATCGCGCTCCAGCGAATCGACCTTCGGATCGGTCTCGACCGCCGCCGTCGCAGCCGCCGCGTCGCGGGACAGCACCGCCTCGCACGCCAGCGCCACCTCGCTCTCTACCAGCCCGCCCATTTCGGTCAGCAGCGCCGAGAGGTGCTTCAGCTCGACCTCGAAGCTCTTGACGATGTGTCCCGTTGTCTCGGATGCCATGTCGCGCCCCCGTTCAGCCGAACCGGCCGGTGATGTATTCCTGCGTGCGCTTCTGGCGCGGCGAAGTGAACATCTGCGCCGCCGGTCCTGCCTCGATCAGCTCGCCGATGAAGAAGAACGCCACCTGATCGGCACAGCGCGCCGCCTGCTGCATGTTGTGGGTGACGATGGCGATGGTGAATTCGTGCTTCAGCTCGTCGATCAGCTCCTCGATCTTCAACGTGCTGATCGGGTCGAGCGCGCTGGTCGGCTCGTCCAGCAGGATCACCTCCGGGCGGGTGGCGATGGTGCGCGCGATGCACAGCCGCTGCTGCTGGCCGCCGGACAGACCGGTCGCCGACGCATTCAGCCGGTCCTTCACCTCCTCCCACAAAGCAGCGCGCGACAGCGACCACTCGACACGCTCGTCCATCGCACTTTTGGAGAGCCGCTCGTGCAGTTTCACGCCGAACGCGATGTTGTCGTAGATCGACATCGGAAACGGCGTCGGCTTCTGGAACACCATGCCGACGCGGCTGCGCAACTGGTTCAAATCCATGCCGGGGGCGATGATGTTTTCGCCATCCATCAGCACTTCGCCGATCGCGCGCTGGTTCGGATACAGATCGTACATCCGGTTCAACACCCGCAGCAGCGTCGATTTGCCGCAGCCGGAGGGTCCGATCATGCCCGTCACCTGCTTTTCCGGCAAATCCAGCGAAATGGATTTCAGCGCCTTGTTGGTGCCGTAGAAGAAATCCAGCCCGCGGATCGAAATGCGGGCCGGATGCAAGGCCGCGTCGGAGCGCGCCGTCATCGGCCCGATGCCAGCCTTTTCGACCGTCTCGACCATTGTTGTGCTCATGCCAAAAATCCTACCGCCGTGGCCGCAGCGCGACGCGCGCGACGATGTTCAGTGCCAGCACGCCGAACGTGATCAGCATGGCGCCGACCCACGCCAGTTGTACCCAGTCGTCCGCCGGCGATCCGGCATATTTATAGATCGCAAGCGGCAAACTCGCCATCGGCTTGGTCAGGTCCAGCGACCAGTTGCCGTTGCCGAGGCTGGTGAACAGCAGCGGCGCCGTCTCCCCGGCCACGCGCGCGACCGCCAGCAGCACGCCGGTCGCGATGCCGTCCAGCGCCGCGCGATAGCAGATCAACACGATGGCTTTCCATTTCGGCGCGCCCAGCGCCACCGCCGCCTCGCGCAAGGCCACCGGGATCAGCCGCAGCATGTCCTCGGTCGTGCGCACCACGATGGGAATGACGATCACGGCCAGCGACAGCGCGCCCGCGATGCCCGAATAGCCGTGGCCGTTGACAAACAACTGGTAGATGAACAGCCCGATCAGGATCGAAGGGGCCGACAGCAGCACATCGGACACGAAGCGCACCGCGTTGCCGAGCACCGACTTGGCGGCATATTCCGCCAGATACGTGCCGACCATAATGCCGATGGGCGTGCCGATGGCAGCCCCGATGCCGGTCTGGATCAGGCTGCCGACGATCGGATTGAGCAATCCGCCATCCTCGCCGGACGGCTTGGTCATATGCGTGAACACCGTCACCTTCAGCCCGCCGATCCCGAGGCGCAGCAAGGTGAACAGGATCGAGGCCAGCACCACCAGCCCCACCACCGTGGCAAGGATGCAAAAGACCTTGATAACGAAATTCCGCCGCTGCCGCCGACGCGACAGCGTGGCCGCCATGCGCAGGTCGCGCCTAGGCTCGGCCATGGCGGTCGTGGCGCTCATGTCCGCCCCCCAACGCGCGGCCGCAACAGCAGGCGCGAGATCGCCAGCACGATGAACGAAATCACGAACAAGATGAACCCCAATGCCAATAGCGAGGACAGCTTCAGGCTGCCGGTCTCGCTCTCGCCGAACTCCAGCGCCACCAGCGAGGCGATGGTGTTGCCGGAGCCGAACAGGTTGGCGGTGATGCGGTTGGTGTTGCCGATCACGAACGTCACAGCCATCGTCTCACCGAGGGCGCGGCCCAGTCCGAGCATGACGCCCCCGACGACTGACGTTCGCGTGTATGGCAGCACGATGGAGCGCATCACTTCCCATGTCGTGCAGCCGACGCCGTAGGCGGATTCCTTGTAAACGGCCGGCACCGTCAGGAACACGTCGCGCATCGTCGCCGCGATGAACGGGATCACCATAACCGCCAGGATCAGCGACGCCGTGAACAGCCCGGTGCCGAACGGCGGCCCCGCGAACAGGTCCTGCAACACGGGAATTCCGTCCAGCGTGTCGATCACGTGCGGCTGGATGTAATCGCCCATCGCCGGCACGATGACGAAGAACCCCCACATGCCGTAGATGATCGAGGGCACGGCGGCCAGCAGTTCGATCGCTGTGCCGATCGGCCGCCGCACCCAGGGCGGCGCCAGTTCGGTCAGATAGAAAGCGATCCCGAACGCCAGCGGCACCGCCATCGCCAACGCCAGCACGGACGTGACCAGCGTGCCGAAGATCGGCACGGCCGCGCCGTAGATATGCTGCACAGGGTCCCAATCGGCGTCGGTCAGGAAGCCCAGCCCGAATGCGCGAAAACTCGGCAGGCCGCCGATGAACAGCGAGACGATGATGGCGCCGAGGAGCACCAGCACCAGCAGGCCGGCGGCCAGCGCGAACGCGGCAAACACTTTGTCGCCAAAGGCCCCGCCAGTTCGGCGGGGCCTGATGCTCGGCGCTGCGACCGCGATTTGGGACACGACGGACCCTTACTTGTAAAGCGGTGCGCCGTCCGGCCCCTTGATCTCGGCCTTCCAGCTTGCCCGCACCGCGTCCTGCACCGTCTGCGGCAGCGGCACATATTGCAGGTCGATCGCCTGCTTGGCGCCGTTGGTGTAGGCCCAATCGAAGAATTTCATGACCGCCAGGCTGTGCGCCGCGTCCTTCGGGTCTTTCGGCAGTTCGATGAACGTGGTGGACAGGATCGGCCAGCTCTTGTCGCCCTGCTGGTCGATCAGGCTGACGGCATAATTCTTGGCACCGCCCCAGTCGGCGTTGGCGGCTCCGGCGGCGAAGCTCTCCGGATTCGGCACCACGAACGCGCCCGCCTTGTTGCGCAACTGCGTCGTGGCAAAACCGTTCTTTGCGGCGTAGGCGTATTCGACGTAACCGATACCGCCCTTGACCTGATGCACCAGAGCAGCGACGCCATCGTTGCCCTTCGCCCCGTTGCCGACCAGCCATTTCACGCTCGTGCTGGCGCCCACCGCGTCCTTCCATGCCGGCTCGACGGCCGACAAATAGGACGTGAACACGAACGTCGTGCCCGAGCCGTCCGCACGATAGACCGGCGCAATGGCCGTCGAGGGCAAGGTCACGCCCTTGTTCATCTCGACCAGCTTCTCGTCGTTCCACTTGGTGATCTTGCCGAGATAGATGGCCGCCAGCAGTTCGCCGGTCAGCTTGATCTCGTTCGCCTTGACGCCCGGAAGGTTCACGATCGGCACGACGGCGCCTATCACGGTCGGGAATTGCAGCAGCTTGCCGCTCTCCAGCTTCTCCGGCGCCATCGGCGCGTCGGAGGCGCCGAAATCCACGGTGCGATTCAAAATCTGGTTCTGCCCGCCGCCGGAGCCGATGGCCTGATAGTTCAGTTCGATGCCGCTCGCCGACTTTGCGGCCTCGCCCCAGGCGGAATAGACTGGGGCCGGGAACGTGGCGCCGGCGCCGGTGATCTGCTGGGCCTGTGCAAGCGTGCCGAACGAACCGGCTAGCGCGAGCGCCAGGGCCGTGGAAACGAGCTTCATGATCCCTCCTTGGGTCAGGCCGGCAGGGTGCCGACTCCGGAGGCGGGGCCGACGTAGGGGCCGCCGCCGCCGTTCGCCGCGGACCCTAGGAGCCGACGGCGTCGCCTCTATTGCATTTTTGTGAAGCTTCGATGACAGATAACCTAATAACGACGACTGTCCGTGGATGCCCACCGAGCGACAAATACCGCTTGCGAACGATGTGGTTTTATTTATACGCTATCCCGGACGTAAAATATGGGATGAACGTCATGTTCGCGAACAAAACCGACGTATTCACTGTCGAGCCCGAGACGTATCACGAAACGCCGATGGACATTGGCCCCTGGGGCCTGGCCGGCGAGCCGATGCTCCCCTCGCGCTACGTGGTTTGGGCGTCGCTCGTACTGATCGTCGTCACCGTCGGCGTGTTGATCTTCGCGTAGCAGCAGCGGCCACGGCGCGGAACGACGACGGCTTGCCGAAACGCGCGGGCCGTTGTGCGTTTCGGTGGCCGATCAAATCGCGAAGGTGATCGGCTCGGCGGTAGGGCGGCGCAGCCCGGCGGCGGCGGCGCGGCGCATCAGATCGTCCAGCGTCAGCGCCGAAAGTAGCGCCCGCGCCGAATCCTCCAGGTCAGACCAGACCCGGTCCACCACCGCCGTTTGCAAACGGCCCGACGGGCCATCGCCAGGGTCAGCGTCCTCGGAGAGCGCGACCGTGACGATATCGGACACCTTTATATCTCGGCGTGGCCGGCCCAGCCGGTAGCCGCCGCGCGGGCCGCGCACGCTCTCCAGCAATCCCGCGCGCGACAGCGTCTGCAACAGCGGCTCCATGCCGCGCCGCGCGAGCCCCAGCCGCTCGGCGATATCGGCGGCGCTGACGGTGGCCGAACGCCCCCCATGGAAAGCGACGTCCAGCATCACGGTAACGGCCACCATGGCCCGATCTCTGCGAATTAACATTCTCTGCGAATCGTCATGTGCGCCTTAAGGGATAGCAGGGTTTCGCCGGGGAGTGAATTCACGACCCCAAAGTGTGATAGGATTCTCCCATGAACAAGCACGAATCCGACTTCCTGCGTGTTCCCCCCGCCCCGGAGCGGGAGGCACCGCATGCCAGAGGCAAAATCTACAATAGCGTTTTGGACGTCATCGGCGCCACGCCGCTGGTGCGGCTGCCCCGCCTGACCGCCGAGGACGGCTTGGTGGCTGACCTTGCGCTGAAACTGGAGTTCTTCAACCCGCTCGGCTCCGTCAAGGATCGCATCGGGCTGGCGATGATCGAGCGGGCGGAAAACGAGGGCACCATCCACCCGAGTCGATCCGTGCTGGTCGAGCCGACCTCTGGCAACACTGGCATCGCGCTCGGTTTCGTGGCCGCCGCGAAAGGTTATCGCCTGATCGTGACCATGCCGGAGGGTGCGTCCATCGAGCGGCGCAAAATGTTGCGGCTGATGGGTGCGGAGGTGCAACTCACGCCCGCGCGCCAAGGCATGGCCGGCGCGATCCAGCGCGCCGAGGCCATCGTCGCCGCCACGCCAGGCGCCTGGATGCCGCGCCAGTTCGACAACCCTGCCAACCCCGCCGCCCACGAGGCGACGACGGCCGAGGAAATCTGGATCGACACGGCGGGCGCGGTGGACATCGTGCTCGGCGGCGCCGGCACTGGCGGCACGATGACCGGCATCGCGCGCGGTTTGAAATTAAAGAAGCCCACCGTGCAATGCTTCGTCGTGGAACCGTCCGAAAGCGCGGTCCTATCCGGCGACGAGCCGGGGCCGCACGGCTTGCAGGGCATCGGTCCCGGCTTCCATCCGTCGGTCCTGCAAATGGAGTTGATGGACGGCATCATCCGCGTCTCCGAACGCGAAGGCCTCGCCGCCGCCCGCCGCTGCGCCGCCATCGAAGGCCTGCCCATCGGCATCTCGTCGGGCGCAGCCCTGCACGCGGCCCTGGAACTGGCGCGCAATCGGGTAAACACCGGCAAATTGATCGTGGCCATCGCCCCCAGCTTTGCCGAGCGGTATTTGTCCACGTCGTTGTTCGCTGGGTTGTAGGCGGGGCGACTGACGAACATTCGGCGATGGACCCGTGATCTTGGCGATGGCATGTCCCCTCGCCATGCTGCGCCGCAACGTGGATACTCCGAAAAATCGACTTTCTCGGAGACCCCCATGCCCACCATCGACGGCGCCCGCCTGCTCGGCGACCTAAACCGGTTGCGTGATTTCGGCCGCTACGAAACTGGGGTCCACCGTCCGACCTACTCGCCAATCGATATGGAAAGCCGCCATTGGATCGCCGGCCGCATGGCCGAAGCCGGCCTGGAACCTGAGATCGACGGCATCGGCAACATCCTCGGCCGCTCTCCCGCCCCCGGCCCCAAGCTTCTAGTCGGCAGCCACTCCGAATCGCAGAACCACGCCGGCTGGCTGGACGGGGCCCTTGGCGTGATGTTCGGCCTGGAACTCGCCCGCGTACTGCCCGGCCAGATCGACGTGGCCGCCTGGGCGGACGAGGAGGGGCATTACGGCGTATTCCTCGGCAGCCGCTCCGCCATCGGCGACGTGACGGACGCCGAAATCGATGCCTGCCGCAACGCCACCCAGGGCAAACCGCTTCGCACCGCGCTCGCCGAGGCCGGCCTTGCCGACCGCCCTCGCCTGCGCGTCGATCCCGCGCGCTATCGCGGCTATCTGGAGGCGCATATCGAGCAGGGCGACGAGTTGGAGGCGCTCGCCCTCAAAATCGGGATCGTCACCAGCATCGTCGGCATCTGGACGTTCCGCGTCACCTTTACCGGGGTGCAGAACCACGCCGGGACGACGCGCATGGCGATCCGCAAGGACGCTGGTGTCGCCTTGGTCAAACTCTGCACTGCCATCGAACAGCGGATGCCGGAGGTCGCCGGCCCCCGCTCGGTCTGGACCATCGGCCGCATCACGCTTTCGCCCGGTGCGCAAAGCATTATTCCGGGCGGCGCCGAAATGCTGGTGCAGATGCGCGATGCCGACCCCGCCGTGCTGGCCCGCATGCGAACTGCCCTGCACGCCCTGGTCGCCGAGGCAAACGCCGGCCCCTGCCCCGCCACCATCGAACAGATTTTCGAGACCACCCCCAAACTCATGGCCCCGCCCTTCCGCGCCGCCCTTGGCCGCAGCGCCGAACGGCACGCGCCGCGCTTGTTCCAGCACATGCCGAGCGGTGCCGGTCACGACGCGCAAATCCTCGCCGAACTGATGCCAGCCGCGATGCTGTTCGTCCCCAGCATCGGTGGTATCAGCCACCACATCGCAGAGGACACCGCGCCGGACGACATCGTCCTCGGCTGTCAGGTGATGGCCGACGCGGCAGCGGACATTTTGATGGGCTGAAGAGGGCACGCAGCGCCCCGGCGATACAAAACAATTCGCAACTTTGCCCTGCATTCGCCACATACTGGTCTTACCAGATTGGCCTTGGACAGGAGCATGGGCGTGACATCCAGAGCGACGCCCCGATGACGGATGCCAGCGCGTCCGTCGGCTTCCTGTCCCTCCCCCTCCACCGTCCATCCGCGCCGTCCAACCGCACCCTCTGGTGGGCGCTGCTCGCCGCCGGCTGCGCGGTGTTGCTGTTCCCGCTGATGCTGGTGGACGTGCCGCCTCTGCTGGACTACCCGAACCACCTCGCCCGCGCCTTCATCCTCGCGCAGGGCGACCGCGACCCGCTGCTCGCGTCGATGTGGGGCGCGCACTGGGCGATCATCCCCAACCTCGCCATGGACGCGATCCTGCCGCCGCTGATCCGCGTGCTGCCGGTGCATGTCGCCGGCCGGCTGATGGTCGCGTTCGCGCTGCTGTTGCCGGTGGCCGGCGGGGTCCTGTACAGCCGCGCCTTGTTCGGCCGGCATAGTTTCTGGTCGCTCGGCATCTGTCTCGCGACCGCCAATGGGCTGTTCCTGCTCGGCTTCCTGAACTTCCAGATCAGCATCGGGCTCGCCCCGGTCTGCGCCGCCGCCTGGCTGCAATGGCGAGAGCGGTATCCCGTGCGCATCGCCGCCTTCGGCGCGGTCGCGGCGGCCGCACTGTTTTTCAGCCATTTGATGGGTCTGCTGTTCTTCGCGCTGCTGATCGGCTGCCACGAGGCCGACCGCATGGCCGCGATGCTGCGGGACCGCCGGCTGTCGATCCCGGCCTGCCGCCGCGTGCTGATCCTGCTGCCGGCGGCGGCAGTCGCGGCCGGCCTCTATGCGGCATCCTCGTTCGGTTCCGAAGCAAACGACCTCGCCTGGGGGCCTCTCGACCAGCGGTTGATCCGGGCCTTGCCGTTCTTCGGCTACGACCTGACGGCCGATCTGGCGTGCTCCGCGCTGGTGCTTGGCGTGCTGGCGGTGCTGGCCTGGCAGCGACGGCTGCGCGTGCCACGCTCCTCGTTGATGTTGCTCGCGATTCTGGCAGCTCTGGCGGCGCTGGCGCCGGTTGCGTTCAAGGGCACCGGCTATGTCCATGCACGGTTCGCGGTGATGCTGGCGCTCATGCTGTTCGCGGCCGTCCGCCCTGTCGGCCTGCCGCGCCGGTCGGCGTGGCTGGTCGGCGCGGCGCTCGCCGGCATCTTCGTGGTCCGGCAGGCGGAGACGGCGATGGTGTGGCACGGCCATGCCTTCGATCTGGCCGAGTTGCGGCGCGTGACCGCCGCCATGCCGCCCGGCAGCCGCGTGCTTACCACCGTCGTGGACGTCGACGAAGCCGCCGACGGCCGGTTCGGCTTCATCAGCCGCCGGATGCTGTCGGACGGCACGCGGATCGATGGCCACATCACGGCGCTATTGGTGATCGAGCGGCGGGCGTTCTGGCCGTTCCTGTTCGCCAACGGCTCCCAGCAGCCGCTGCGGATGCTGGAGCCGTACCTGACCATCGGCAAGCGGACCATGAGCATCCCCAACCTGCGCCAGTTGGCCGCGGGCCGGCCGGACGAGCCCTTTGGCGGGCCGTTCCCGATCGGTGGGCATTGGGGGTGCTGCTACGACTACGTGCTGCTGATGCCAGCGGCCGCCCACCCGGGCTTCGCCGACCCGCGCCTGGAGGCGGTGGCGCGCTCGGATTTTGTCGATCTGTTTCGCGTCCGGTCGCCGGATTCGATGGCGTCGCTACCTTAAAGACGGAGCGCCTGCACGCAAGATCGTGCGGGCGCCACGTGACCATGGGCACCGACAGGCAGGTCGGTTGCGGCGCCCGATACCCTTCGCTATACCCAGCCCGGCGCGATTGCCGACGTAGCTCAGTGGTAGAGCAACTGATTCGTAATCAGTAGGTCCGGAGTTCGACCCTCCGCGTCGGCACCATTCTAAATCAAAGGGTTATGGGGCGGTCGGACCGTCTCCCCAACCCGGAATGATCGTTCGGGGCATCACTGGGGCATCAGGATTGGCCCGACAGGACCGGACGGAACCGGACGGCGGACCGATTCCGGTCAGCGATACACGTCGCTCCGGTGCCCGATCCGCAGCACCAGAACCAACAGCACGTCGTCGTGCAGCGAATAGATCACCCGCCAGTCGCCCACCCGCAAGCGGTAGCGGTCCCCGCCCTTCAACGCCTTCACGTTGGCGGCGGCGCGGGGATCGGCGGCCATTTCCGCGAGGCGCAGGGCGATGCGACGACGGATAGGCGGGTCGAGAGCGTCCGCCTGCCGCTCGGCCTCGGGCGTGAAGCGGACGGTCCAGATCACTCCGCCTCGGGCGCGAGGTCGATGCCCCACCGGGCGGCCAGTTCTTCCAGTGTCGTGCCGGCAGGCCGCCCCCGCGCCTCCCAGTCCGCCACCGCCTCGGCCGCCAGCCGGGAGTCGGCTTCGTCCTCCAAGGCGTCCAGCCTGTCCGCGTCCTCGATGGGCACCAGCGCCGCGACGGGCCGCCCCTCCCGCGTCACCACCGTCCGGGCTTTGTCATGCTCCGCCCGCGCCAGGGCCTCGGCGAAAGCGGCGGGCGTGGGATTGGCGGCCAGCGAAGGATCGAGAGCGGCGGACATGACGGCACCCGGAATAAGGATTGCCCGCTTGATCTAGGGCATCGGTGCTGTAAATGCGAGAATTGTGCGGAACGCTGCGGGACGGGATGGGAAAGACTCGGCCGCGCCGCTCGCCATTCTTGCGACCGCAACGCGAGGCAGAGAGAGGATGAAGATGCTGATGCACGCCAGTCACTGGGCGCGCCTGTCCAGTCCGATTCACGAAGTGAGGCGCAGCCGGCCACGCCGCCGACTGCCCAACCCGTTTGGTCTGTAGCTTCGGGCATGAACCAACGAGTGAACTTCCGCCGACAACAGCGGCACTGGCGAACCGTTCCGTACGGGATCGTCTACATACTAAACAACAGTATCCAAAATCGGTTTTCGAAAATTGGGTATTCCGCGAACCCAAACGGCGCGGAGCAAAGATGCGAGAGCTACGCTAGACAGCATGGCATGGATGGCTGGGCAGTGTATGCGGTCTTTCCGACATCATATCCTATTCGAGTAGAAGCTTCGATACACGCAAGACTGCAAGAAAGGAGGGTGCGTCTCGTTAGTTTCGCTCAGGAAGTATTCGACATACGTCCCGATGAGGCCAAGCAGCTTGTTGCGGAGGAAGTGGCCCGAGAACAGCAGCGGATAGGCCCGGAGCGCGCCCCGCCTGAACTGCCAAGCGTTCCAGCCAGGACACAGGAGCGACAGTCCAATGAGACGGGAGTGGTCGGCTTAACCCAAGTCCCCAAGTTTCCTGTCGCCGACACCAGTTCGATTTTATCGCAGGACGGCGAACGACCCTCAGTGTTCGGGTGGCTGCGGCGAATATTCAGCGGACGATACGTTCCAGAGTGGCGGTTGAAAGGCGGGGAACAGGCGGTGGCCCAGGCTTTGACACCGGTGGGAAGCATCGCGGCACCCGCAGCACCCGGGCCGGCGGCTCTGCTTGGGTCCTTGCCACCAAGCGGGGCGACCTCTCCGATTCCCTCTCTGTCGCAGCCCGCGACCTCGCCGGCGGCAAGCGCCTCTCCAGCGTCGTCGCAGGCTTCCTCGTCCAGGCCCGCGCCCTTGAGCGTCGAGGACCATTGGAGGGCGTATCGGCAAGCTCTGCTGACGACGGCGCAGGACATCAGGGCGAGGCAGGCGGCACTAACGACTGCGCAGGATCTGAAGGCAGAGACGCGCTGGCCGCCGGAGAGTTCACTTGCTGCGACGATAGGCGCATCGGAGAGCTTGCCGCCGACCAGCCCGTCTCGGCCGTCAGGTCCCGCTTTCTCGCCCGCCGCCGCGTCCTTGTCCGAAGCGCGGAGAGCGCACCTCTACGACATGGCGATTCTGAGCGTGGCGGAGGACTTGAGGGCGAGGAACAAGAGGCTGAAAACATTAAACGCCCTGATCGATCCGCCCACACTCGCCGACACGGCAGAGGAATTGCAGAAGTTCCTCGTTCGGTGGAGCGGAACCCCGGAAGCGCAGGACCCGGTTATGACCTACGAGATGGACAGAATGCGCAAGGAACTGGCGCGCCGGGAGCAGGAGGGCGAAGTCCCGTGATAAGACCCCCGCCAGAGTGACGGAGCGAGATCAGGCGAGACTGTGCGAGTAGGCATGCGCCCAAACTGTTAGGTCGGCGGCTGGTTGGCAGTCACGGGCAACCGCAAGAGGGTGTGGAGTGGGCGAAATGGTACGGAGGCTTGAAGGGCTTCCGGGCTGCAATCATTTAGTTCTCGGCTGGCGGCCCAACGAACACCAAAACATCTCCGGAGCTAAGGTCTTCAGTGGAAAGCGCAAAATCCCTGGTTCAAAATAGTGACGCGGACGAGGCTTACAGTCTCCTCCATAAAGGCTGTCTAATGAGTGTGCTCAACGTATGTATTTCCCGAAGGCGCCGTTATATCAGCGTAGTTGCCATAAAGCAAAAAGTGTTGCGTGAACCGGAACGTCTTGAAAGAACTTTGAGAGAGACCGACTGGATTATATTGCAGAAAATGGTAGATGCCGCCGATTTTTGGGCACTGCCGGAGGACGAATTTTTCAACCGGGCTGGCTTAGACGGCTGGACATGGACCATTGAGGGCCGATCCGGCGAACGATACCGTTCCCTGTCATGCTGGACGCCGGAGGACGGAGCGTTCTTTGACCTTGGGAATTTGCTTGTCGAATTTGGGGGCTTTGCGCTGCCCGACGATGCTCCCTGACGAAACATCGGCATCCAACGGTTGCCGCGGGCCGGGCGCGATGACCGGAAGGCCCATGTTGGCGAACGCGCGCCAAGCTGCGCGGTCAAGCTGCTCGCAGAGGTCCCAATAGGTCTGCCACCGCATCCACTTCGGTTTCGACGGCGCCGGCCCGACCAAATTTCCGTTTCCGCCGAGTTTTGCATCGAGCGACCGCGCGGCGCGCAGGAGCCGGCCGCGTCGAGATTCCCGCTGGCAGCAATAACCCAGCCCGTGGGCCTGACGGCTGGCGAAGCTGCTGCGGAAAGGGGGCAGATGTAGGGCGCGCACTCGACGCCCCGAAGTCGGACACCGGAACCACCAGCGCACGCCGCCGAAATGCGGCCGGGATGTAATCAGGGCGATCCACTGGTCATGCCTGCGCACATCTCCGTCCCTACCGACGATGACAAACCGCAGCCGCAGCCGCGCACCATCGAGTTCCCGCATGTCCGCATCGAACCTGACCGACGAGTTGCACTCCCCCGAATAGCTGTCTCTCCAACGGAAGCGCCCGGATGTCTGGAAACCGGGCCGCAGTTCCCCGCGCGCCAAGCAAACGCCGATATCGAGGATCAGTCCGTCCTCAACGACCGGATTCCCGCCTCGCAGCCCGGAGTTGTGGCCGCCCATGCCGATATTTCCCTAAATCTATTGGCGAACCGGCGATTTTGTCAGTGCCGGTCCCGCGATCAGACACCGAAAATCCTCCCCTTTCCAGTGGCTTGGCTAAAAACCGGCAGCATCGAAGCACTATGACATTTGGCGTTCCGGCACGTACAACCCGCGTCGATTCCAGCCGCGTAATGTGTGGCGTTTGTCGCCAACGTTCGGCGCCACGGGCTACTCTATTTGTGTTGTGGTACGCGGTTCGCCGGCAGCGCCCTGGTCTAGCGTCGTGGCCGTGGAAGCACTTTGTTCAGAAGCCGGGCGAGCGCGTTGGTGATCTCGGCGCCGCTGTCCCGGTTTTCCGGCGCAAGCATTCCACGCGCGACCAACTCGTCAATCTCGTGCTTGAAAATGTCGATACTGATGGGCCGAAGCCCGTCACGACGGCGCCGACGAAGCCGTGCCATCCGTTCGGCGGCTGGGGTCCGTTCGGCGTCACTTTTCATATGCGGCTCCATCGTTACGCAATATCAGTCGGGGTTTTGAGGGGCGGCGGCGGCAAGCGCGCGGCCGCCAGAAGCCCCCGCAACATGGTCGCGTGGGCACGGTCCAACCGCACCCGCTCCGCCGTGCCCTGGATCGGCAACAACGGCTCGGCGGCAATGGCTGCCCGCTCGACGGCTTCGTTGGCGGCTTGCTCGGGGGTGGCGCCCGCGAGCATCGGCAGCCCGCTCCCGCTATCGTCGGCAGCGACACATGCGACAGATGGTGACACATGGGGAAGCGCCGATTCCTCGATCTTCCTTCTGCCCCATCTGTCGCTTCTGTCATGCCGCGCGGTAGCGGCGTGAAAGGCGTCGGCCCACCGGCTCAAGGTTTTGCCTCCAACACAAGCGGGTTGACCGTGAACGTCACCTTGCGGGCAGAGCCGAAACCGACATTCGGCGGGATCAGCCAGCCGGCCTCCACCAGCACGTCCGCCGCTGCACGGATCGTCTTTGCGTCGCCCAAGCCCGGCAACTTCACTTCGCGTTGCAGCTTTCGGACATGCACTTCGTCGGGTTTCTTGGTGACGATCCACCGCGCCAGTGTCGCGGCGTTTCGATCCGCCGGCCGCGTCGCTGCGTCGCCGTAAACCCGTTCGGCCATCGGCAGCAGATAATCGGCCACCAGATGCGTGGCGGCCAGGAACGCCCGCTCCGAAATCTCCACCGGCGACGGCCCGTCTCCATTCCGGCCGCACCACCACAGGAATTCCAGCACCAGACCCAGCCGCAGCGCCAAGCCGCGCGCCTTGCCACATGCCGAGCGCATCAGCCCCCCAGCGCAATCCTGTTGGCGCTGCATGTCTTGCCCGAACGCCTCCACGGCCGGCAGTGCCGACTCCACCACCGGCACCATGATCGGCGCCGATGGCCCGCCCGGATCGAGCGGCGGAAGCAAGTCAAGCAGCCGTACCCGGTCCAAAGCCTCGATTGCCCAGCCCGTCGCCGGCGCGGCACGGCCCAGGCGGAACGGCAGTGCGTTCGGCCAGAACCATATGATCCGAGCGAGTAGGCCGTCGTCGGGGTCGCGGAACAAGTCAGCCAGCTTCTCCGGTTGCGTGCCGCCGGTCACGGCCACCGCGAGACGCGGCACGATGATCGGGTCGGGATGCTTTTGCCGCTCCACCCGGTATGGCCGTCCACCGTAGGCTTCCACCCAAAACGCCCGCCCAGCGTCGTTGTAGGCGGTCATACCATGCAACCAGCCCGCCAGTTCGTCGCGGACCATCAGCACTCCCTTGGGCGCGGCGCTGGCCAGCAAAGTCGCCACTTTTTCGATGGTTGTGTCGTTCTGCCGCAGGCGCGGCGCTTGTGGCTCGGCAATGGCACCGGCGGCCGGGGGCATCGGTGGTGGGTTGCCTGTTTTCCTCGCCGTTCGCACGTCGGCTTTCCATTTCTCTATGTTAGCCGCGTGTGCCTCAGCCTCGGCCCGCCACTGTGCCAGGCGGTCGGGGAAATCGCCTTGCATCCGCCGTTCGATTTCCGGCAGCACGTCACGCAAAAGAGCATCGGCGCCAGGACTTTTGCCGGTGCCTGAGTCGCCCACCACACCGCACCACAGATGCGGCGGCTCGGACCATCCGGGCGTTGCCTGCGCCCAGCGCGAATTACCGATCAGCGCCGATACGCTGGCCATGAGCGGGGCCACCACATTGTCCACCGGACAAGCGGCGGCCTCGGCCGTCGTCACAACCCACGGCCCCCAATCGTCGCCCAGCACGATCAACGGAAACGGCGGCGGGTCGCGCCGGGCCATCCGCAGCACGGACATGTCTGGGTGCGCGAGCATGTCGGGGTCCGGTCCGGGGTCGGCTATCGACGCCTCGGCCGCAAAGCGCGCGGCACGCGCACCCACGTCGATTGGGGAATCGCCGTCGGGCATCATGGGCCATCCACCAGGATCGGCGAGCGTCGGCCCTTGTCCAATCCCCATGCGATCGTGGCGCGGGCGTTACGCTCCACCACCTCGGCGCCACCGGCGCGGCTGACGGCATCGAACAGCACCCGCTCCGCCTCCGCCTCAGTAAAACCGCCTTCGTCCATCAGTCCGCCGAGGGTGCGGGCGGCGGCGCGCAGGCGGTCGTGCTTCTGGCCCGGCCCTGCTGTTTCCAGGCGGGCCAGCGTGCTGGCGATCATCATGGCGATGCGGGTGGTGTCGTCGCCAAGGCGGCTGGCGTAGCCGGCGGGGCGGGTCGGTGGCGGCGGCGGACGCAGCGCATCCGGCGGCGGCGGCACTACGTCGGCGGCGCCCTCCAGCAGCGCCAGCCGCGTCGGCAGCGGATCGACCACGCCAGCATCGAACACCGGCGCCGCCGTGTAGATCGGTTGCGCGGGCCGGAACACCGAATGGTCCACCGGCGTACCGCGCAGCCACAGATCCAATTCCGGGCCGCCGACCGGGCGGCTGCACCAGCACCAATAGCGCAGCCTCAGGCCCGGCTTGATGCTGTGGGACGCGGTTGCCGTCACCACCGCGCGGGCATCGTGGAATGCCGGCGGCAGTGCGGCGCGAGCAACAGCGGCGCACGCCGATATGTCGCGGGCATCGATGCCGGCCGGTATTGGCAGGCTGTCCAGATCGAGTGCAAGCCAACGGTGCGGGTGCTCGCGCAGCGTCGGCACCTCGCCCGTTTCCGGGTCGGGGTGCACGAGACGGCGGACCCGGTGGACGTGGCCGGGATCGATGATCCAGCCGCGCACAACCATGCAGTCGGGACGCGGCAACAGCGTGGCCAGCAGCGCCGCCAGGGCGTCCAGATCGCGCACCTGACGCTCAAACATGTCGAATGTTCTGGCGGCGTCATAGCCCTGCGTTGTGCCGTCAGCGCGGATCAGCTTGGCAAGGCGCCGCCGGTGGGAGCGCAGGACGGTGATTGTGTCGGTCGGGGCCGTCATCGCGCGGCCCTCTCCAACTCGGCCGCGCGGGATTCGTGCAGAGCGCCCAAATCGTGACTGCCCTCGCGCCGCCGCGCATCCGCCTCGGCCAACATGGCTTTGGCCAGCAGCAGGATTTCGTATGGATGCAGACGGACCAGACGCGGGGCGGGATAGTCGTGCGTGCTCATCGGGCGGCCTCCGCTCGCCGTAGACATGCGGCCCGCCACGCAGCCGCCTCGGCGGCACGATGGGCGCCAGCCTTTGCGGCTTGCACAGCGGCGTTATCGTAGTGCCTGGCGAGCACATCGAGTTCATGTGCAGCGAGCAGAACGCGAACCGTTTGGGGAGGCGGCGAGGGGAGCCGACGCGGGCCGGCAGAAGTGCCGATGGTAGCTTTGAGTTCGATCATTTTGGGGGCCTCTTTAGGTTGCCCCCAGCGCGGTCGTCGGCTATGTCCGTAGTGTCAGCCACGAACTTTTTTAGCCGCCTCGGTGCTCCGCGCCGGGGCGGTTTCGTTAGGCGGCGGCGTGTTGCGCCTCGTGGTTGCGAGGTGCGCGGAAATCCACCGGCGGCTGCGCGCGCAACCACGCCAAGCCATGCGGCACGTCGATCAGTGTCCGCCGGCCGCCGGGTTGCTTGATAGCGCGAAGGTGTCCGGCGCTGAGGGCGAGATAAACGCCCGAGCGCGTCATTCCGCTAATCTCGCACCACCGCGTGATCGGTGCGTATTGGGGTTCTGGGGTCATGTCATGTCGTCCCGTTCGTGTGGCGGGACGATGCCGCAGGGCAGTTTGGGATTATCGGGGGGGTTATTCAGAATCCCTCATCGAGACATTGAGGCAAGGGAATCGCGGGCCGCGCGCTTTATCGTCGGCAGATCACACCCTTCCTCGCGCCGAAGCTTTTCCCATGCGCTGGTCACGTCCTTGTAAGTATCTTGCGCCAGTTGCGGCGCCCGGCCGCCTTTCATCTCGTCGCGATACCGAAGCAAACCGCTAGCGGTCTCGGGTTTTCCACGAGGCGCGATGCCCAAGCGAGCGGCTTCCGTCGCTACAAAACGAGCGGCGGCGCCGCGCCCCATCCCGGCCTCCATGAGCGCAGTTATGCAGGCGGCCATTACAGCCATATTCGCGTGCAAGGATCGATTTGCAGGAGCGCCTGGACCCTGCTTGCGTCTACGGAAGAATATTGACGGCTTCGCGCCGAGGGTTAGATCGCGCAGGTTTTGAGTAAGAACAAGCAACTGTTCGTCTAGTTTGTCGTATACCAACCTACGGTCTTCTTTCAGGAATTCGATCACTGCAACTAGTGCTTCAAGACAGGATTTTAGGTCATCTTTTTCAGAACTCGCGCCGCGTTTCGCTTCTGCAAGACTGTTGAGCAGTGCCGAGTATCGCGCCGTCGATGGCCGTCTCGCGAACGGTGATTCTCCAATGGTCAGCGAGACCAGCGGAAAGCTGGCGGCTTCGTCGCTTTCGCCATCGTCTGCACTCATCGGTCCCACCTCCGCCGGTGGTCGCAAAAAAAGGTCGGCAGCGAAAACCCCGGCAGCGCCGGTCCTGCCAGCACGGCACTGCCGCGCGTGCGTCGGTCAGGACGGCGCATGTGTCACGTATGTCCCATCTGTCATGCCGCTTGCCGGCACCCGTTCGGCAGTCAGGACGCCGCCCGAAGCATCGGCACCACCTGCGCGCCCCCGACCGCGATGCCGTCCTGCGCGTCGGCCAGCCGTTGCAGCGCCGCCGCCACCTGTGGGCGATAGCGGGAACGGTTGTAGGTCGCGGCCAGCGGCGAGCGAATCGCGACATGGTTCAGCGCCGCCTCGATGATGTCCGGCAGTTCGCCCATGTCGCCCAGCATCGTCGCCCCCGTCCGGCGCAGATCGTGGCGGGTCCAGCCTTCGGTGCCGCTGTCCTCCATGATCGCTTTCGCCTCCCGGTCCCAGTTGCCCAGCGGCTTGCCGCTACCGGTGCCGAACAGCAGCGCGGTAGGCTCGGCCTTGGCGGGCTTCATGGCGGCTAGGAACGCCACCGCCTGACGCGGCAGCGGCACGACATGCGGTTGCCCGTTCTTGGTCGCGGGGATCGTCCACGTCGCCGCGTCAAGGTTCACGTCCCGCCAGCGGGCGCCGCCGACTTCCTCCCGCCGCGCGAGCGTCCACAGCATGAAGCGCAGCGCGCGGGCGTAGGGCGTGGTGGCGTCGGCCAGCACCGGCAGCAGCGCGGCCAGTTCTTCGCGGGACAGCACCCGGTCGCGGCGGCCCACCGTCGCGGGCGGATGCAGCGCGGCCACGTCGGCGCCGACGTAGCGGCGTTGCGCCGCCCATTTCAGCACCGGGCGGATGTAGCGCACGGCGGCGGCGGCGGACTGCGAGGACGGATGCGCGTCGGCGGCCAGTTGCAGTTCCTCGGCTTTCAGCGTGCCCAGCGGCTTGGCGAGGAAGGCCGCGAACACATGCTCGATGCGGCGGCGGCATTCGGGCCAGGATTTCAGCTTTGTGCCCGGCCCGCCCCTCGCCTTGTCCGCCGCGACCGGCTCGGCCGCCGCCTTGTCCGGCTTGGGGCCGCCATACAGGTTCAGCAGCGCGGCGAGCGTGCCGATACCCTCCGCCGCGTCGCGCGCCTCCGCCCGTTTCTTGCGGGCCTCGGCCACCGGATCGGCGCCCGCCTGTTTCACCTTGCCGCCCATCGCGCGGGCCGCGTCGCGGGCCTCGGCAATGCCGATGGCGGGATGATGCCCCAGCACGAAGCGCCGGGGCCGCCCATCTTGGTCCCGGCCACCCCATACCCACGTCCGCACCCCGGCGGGCGTCACCCGCAGCCGCAGCCCGCGCAACCCATCGTCGGCCAGTTCCACCCGCTCGCCGGACGTGGCCGCGCGCTTGGTCGCGGAAGTAATCGCAGTCTCAGTCAATTTAACGCGCATCGTTTCGCTCCCGCCGGGGCATCACTGGGGCATCACCGTTGGACCGTCAAAGTGGGTCAAAACGGGATGAAGTGGAACGAAACTTATCGGGTCATCGGCATTTCAGCAAGGCATTTCAGAGGTTTTTAGTGATGCCCCAAACGCTCTGAAACTGACCGGGACGATATGACTAGGTAATTCGTAATCAGTAGGTCCGGAGTTCGACCCTCCGCGTCGGCACCATTTTTTCAGTGAATTGTGCGACCATCATCAGTGGCCGTAGGCATGTTCGCGCGGGGCTGACCGGCGCTGAGGCGCTGGATCGGGGCGGCAAATATCGGCAACATGCTCGCATGCATATCGAACACGCCACCGCCACCGATTGGCTGCGCAGCGCGGCGGCTGCCGCCCGTGAAGCGTCGTCGGTGCTGGGCCGCATGCCGGAAGGCGCCCGCAATGCGGCCCTGCGGGCGGGCGCGGCGGCTCTCCGCGACGCGTCGGCGGACATCGTCGCGGCCAATGCAATCGACATTTCCGCCTTCGATGCGGCCGGCGGCAGTGCCGCGTTTCGCGACCGTCTGTTGCTGACGCCAGCGCGCGTCGCGGCGATGGCTGAGGGGTTGAACTCGGTGGCGGCCCTGCCTGACCCGCTGGCGCGCACGCTGGCGGATTGGACGCGGCCGAACGGGCTTCGTATCCGGCGCGTGGCTGCTCCGATCGGCGTGATCGGCATGATCTACGAGAGCCGGCCGAATGTCGGGGCGGATGCGACGGCGCTGTGCCTGAAGTCGGGCAACGCCGTGATTCTGCGCGGCGGGTCTGACAGTTTTCACAGCGCGCGGGCCATTCACGCGGCGCTGACAACCGGCTTTCGCGCCGCCGGCGTGCCCGACGCGGCGGTGCAAATCGCGCCGGCGGCAGACCGCAGCTTTGTGGCGGCGATGCTGGCAGGCGCCGGACTGATCGACCTCATCATCCCGCGCGGCGGCAAAAGCCTTGTGACGCGCGTGCAGGCCGAGGCGCGGGTGCCGGTGCTGGCGCACGCCGAGGGGCTTTGCCACACCTACGTGCATGCGGCGGCTGATCCGGAAATGGCGCGCGCCATTCTGGCGAACGCAAAGATGCGGCGGACGGGCGTGTGCGGGGCGACCGAGACATTTCTGATCGACGCCGCCATCGCACCGACGCTGCTGCCGGCCTTGATCGGCGATCTTGCTGCGCTCGGCTGCGATTTCCGGGCGGATGCACGGGCGCGGGCGATCTGCCCCGACCTGCCGGCGGCGACCGACGCGGATTTTGCCACCGAATGGCTGGGGCCGACGCTGTCCGTGGCGGTGGTCGATGGCGTCGATGCGGCTGTCGGACATATTCGGCGGTTCGGCAGCGAACACACCGAAGCCATCGTCACCGAGGACGCCGACGCCGCGAGCGCGTTCCTGCGCGGCATCGACAGCGCCGTCGGACTGTGGAACGCGTCCACGCAGTTCTGCGACGGGGGAGAGTTCGGGTTCGGCGCAGAAATCGGTATTGCGACCGGACGCATCCATGCGCGCGGGCCGGTCGGCCTGGAACAATTGACAATTTTCCGCTACCTCGTGACGGGGAGCGGGCAGGTGCGGCCCTGAGCCTCGCGGCCGACCCCGTTCCGAGATGGGGCGACCGGCGGCGGATGCGGGTCGGGCTGCTCGGTGGATCGTTCAATCCGGCGCATGATGGGCACCGCCATATTGCACGGCTGGCGCTGCGCAGGCTTCGGCTGGACCAGGTGTGGCTGCTGGTTTCCCCCGGCAATCCGCTGAAACCGGTGGCGGGGATGGCGCCGCTGGCGGATCGGCTGGCATCCGCGCGTGGCATCGCCGACGGGCGGTGCGTGGTGGCTACCGCCATCGAGGCGGCGCTGGGCACGCGCTACACGGCCGATACGTTGCACGAATTGCGGCGGCGGTTCCCGCGCACGACCTTCGTGTGGCTGATGGGGGCCGACAATCTGGAACAACTGCCGCGCTGGAACCGTTGGTTGGAGATCGCGCGCGACGGTGCCTTTGCGGTGTTTCCGCGACCGACCTACAACCACCGGGCGCTCGCTGGCCAAGCGGCGCGGCGGCTGCGCCCTGCGCGACGTGCTTCCCATCTGGCGCCGGCACTGGCAGGAATGGCGCCGGCGGCGTGGGTGTTTCTTCCCGTCCGGCAACATGCGGCCTCTGCCACCGCCATTCGTGCCGCTGCCATCCCTGGAGTGTCCAACCATCGCCCGCAAGCCGCCCACGCCACCGTCGCCGCCTG
>CAJCJG010000212.1 GCA_903970625.1 Solirubrobacterales bacterium 70-9
CCCGCCGAGAATTTCGGCTTCCGTCACGACGAAATCGCGAAATTCCACGCTGCCGCTTTCCGTCAGCCGCTGGCCGAAATTGTCCCAGTCGCCGTTGGAGGTAAAACCTTCGCGCGAACGCGGCACCGCGACGGTGACGATCCGCTCGCCAAACAGCGCCGGCACCACCAGGCGGTCGGCGATGCTGGCGCCTGTGGCGAAATTCTTCCGTCCATTGAGCACGAAGGCATCGCCGCGTGGCCGCAGCGTGATGGCCGGATCGCGCGGATTGACCACCCCACCCCAGTACCAGCCGCCCGCGACCGACTCGCGCGCCAAAGCGGCGATCTGCTCGGGCTGCGCTTCGACCCAGGCAAAATGGCTATTCAGGTAGTGATAGGCGAGCAACTGGCCGATGGAGGTGTCGCCGCGTGCGACGTGCCGCACGATTTGCAGCGCCTGCCGCCAGGAGGCTCCGCCGCCGCCGACGGCAATCGGCTGCGTGACCGGCAGCAGCCCGCTGCGTCGCAGCGCCGCAAGTTCTTCGACTGGCTCACCACCGCGCCGGTCGGCCGCCGCGCCGCGCGGGCGCAGCCAGTCGGCCACCGCATCCGCCGCCGCCAACCAACGGTCCAACGACGCCGTGTCGGCCTGCTGTCCGAACGGGAACGCCGCCCCGGTCGGCGGCAGCGCAGGCGGCGCGTGATCGCGACGGGCGCTCGGGAACGGCACTGGGTCCGGCATGGCCGCACATTCTCCTTTTGACGACGGGAGAACTAGCGGGGATCTCTGAGAGAGGCAACCTTCAGACGTGTAAAATTAATTCCACAACAATTTGTCGCGTTTCATGCTCAACCGATTGCGAGACTCCTCTCAGATGCCCAGCGCGGCTCGGCCGGCGGCGATGTGGGCGGTATCGACTTGCGGCGTGTGGACACGCGCGCACAGCACGTCGCGCAGGTGGCGTTCCAGCGGATTTTGCCGGCTCAGGGCATGGTTGCCGGCGAGGGACACCGCCTGCTCGACGGCGCGGACAGCGCCCTCGGCCAGCGTGGTCTTGAACAGGTTCAGCGTCAGCGTCGGATGCGGCGTGCCCAAATCCACGGCCTGCGCGGCCGCGTCGAGCAAGGCTGCGTTGATGGCGAGCCGTTCCTCGATGGCGCCGACCGCTTCCTGCATGCGCGGCAACGTCGCCAGCGACGCGCCCAGGTTGGCGGGGCGACGCTCTTGCAGGAAACGCACAATCCAATCCCGTGCGGCCCGCGCGACGCCGGTATAGACCGCGCCGATCAGGACGACGTTCCATGCGGCGGTCGCCGGGTCGCCACGCGTCCATTCCGCAACCGGTGCCAGTCTTCCCGCGTGATCGAGCGGGATCGCCACATCCTCCAGCACCACATCGTGGCTGCCGGATGCGCGCAAGCCGAGATGGTCCCAGCTTTCCTCGATGCGCACGCCGGGGGCCGCAGCGGGCACGAGGAAGCTGCCGACGAGCGGTGCCGGATCGTCGGTGCGCGCCCACACCAGCAGCCAGGTCAGGCCCGGGGCGCCCGTCGAGTAGATTTTCCGACCAGTCACGCGAAAGCCATCGGGCGTGCGCCGCGCGATGGTCTCCGGCAAGCCGCCGCGCGCGGGCGTGCCCAGGGCCGGTTCCACGCGCAGGGCGTTGATCAGATGACCATGGTCCACCGCCGCGCGGCCCACGCGGTCACGCACCGCCGGCAAAAACTCGTCGCCCGCCGCCAATCTGCGCTGGTGCAGCAACTGCATCGCAAATACCAGCGCCGTGGACGCGCAGGCGGCGCCAACCGCTGCCACCGCATCGGCGGCACGGCCGAGGCCGGCGCCGCCGCCGCCCAGGCGTGTTGGAACGGTCAGGCCCAGCAGCCCGGCGCTGTGCAGCGCCCCCAGGCTGTCGTGCGGAAAGCTCGCGTCGCGGTCGTGCGCACGGGCCGCTGCGGCGATCCCGGTCAGCACGGCCGCCGGGAGCGGCGAGGGAGTGAGATGCACATCCACGGCACCTACTCCGCTGCGGTGGCGAGGGGGCGGCGGCCGGCGCGTTCGCGCACCAGCGGGATCAGCGCGCGGCCGTAATCGACTGCGTCCTCCAACGGGTCGAACCCGCGAATCAGAAAGGTGGTCACGCCGAGCGCGTGGTACGCCAGCAGCGCATCCGCCACCTGATCCGGGGTGCCCACGAGGGCGGTCGTGTTGGCGCCGGCACCGACGGCCGCCGCGACCTCCGTCCACAGCCGCGCATCGCGCACCTTGCCACCCTTGGCCGCGTCCAGAAGCCGGCGCGACCCCTCGCTCTGCGGCTTGGCGGTGCGGCCGAGCGCATCGCCGCGCAGGTCGCGCACGCGCGCCAGAATGGCGTCGGCACGGCGCCACGCGGCTTCCTCGGTGTCGGCCAGGATCGGGCGCATCGACAGGCTGAACCGGATGGCGGCCGGATCGCGGCCGGCCTGTGCCGCAGCGGCGCGCACGCGTGCGATCAACTCCCGCGCCTGCTCCAGCGGTTCGCCCCAGAACGCATAGACATCGGCGTGCCGTCCGGCGACCTCGATCGCGATATCGGACGCGCCGCCGAAATAGATCGGCGGATGCGGCAACTGCACCGGCCGCACGTCCGAGAACCCGCCCGCGACATGGAAATGGGAGCCGGCGAAATCGAACGGGGTCGGGCTGGTCCAGGCCTGTCGCAGCACGGTCAGCCACTCGTCGGTGCGGCGATAGCGGGCGGCATGGTCGAGGAAATCCCCGTCCTGCCGCTGTTCGGCATCGCTGCCGCCGCTGATGACGTGGATGGCCACGCGCCCGCCGGTGATCTGGTCCAGCGTGGCGAACAGCCGCGCCGCGAAGGTGGGGGCGATGAAGCCCGGGCGATGGGCGATCATCAGTTTCAGCCGGGGTGCCACGGCCGCCGCGTGCCCGGCGAGCAAGACCGCGTCCGGCCCGGTCGAATGGTGCGCCACCAGAACCCGGTCGAATCCGGCCGCCTCGTGCGCGCGGGCGACTGCGCCCACATAGTCGAGGTCGATGACGGGCCCCGTCGCCGGCCGCGTCTCCGACTGGTCGCGGGCGGCGACAAAACCGATAAACTCAACGGCCATGACGCGGGGTTCCTTTAATCCTCGCTGGATTTAACGAAAATCATGCGTGAGTCAAGGCAGCGGCCTCTATTCGGCGGCGACGGCGCGGGCCAGCCGCTCGGCCACCAGGGCGAGGCGCGGAGGGCGGCCCGTGAATGTTTTGATATCGTAACACTATAGACGTGCCAAGACGTCCGCTTCGCCGAGGTGGAAATGGCGGGCCGCAGGCGCGGGCCATCGCCGGCGAAGCAGCGGGGAGATGGCGGGGACGCCGCGTGAAGCTGGCGATTTGCCGGCTGTGGCGGCAGCGGTGGCGCCTGGGGCGGTCGGGGTGCCGTTGTCGGGGGTACGCGGCGGGGCCGGTTTGTCGGCTTGCCGGGCGGCGTTGCCGACCCGCGCGCGGGACACCGCGACCGCCGGATGCGGGAGCCTTGCATCGCGCTTCGGCGGCTTCTGTGGCGTCGGTGGCGGGCGCGGCGTCGGGCAGCGGAGCCATCCGGCCGGCGGCGACCTCGGCGGCGAGGAGCGACAGAGCCTCCACGAGACCGCGGACCTGGTCCTCCATCAGCGCAATCACCCACTTGGGAATCCACCACCCGGCGCGCGCGGCCAGCGCGTGGATCAGTCCCATCAGGGCGATCCCGAGGCGCTCGGCGGGGGGAAAGGGCGGGGCGGTGTGCATACCGTGTTATTAGAATAACTGACGTTATACGTCAAGAGGGAATCGCTCGCCGGCCCGGCGGGTATTCCACATAGACCGACGGGGATTGCAGGTCGCCGGTCCAGGAATAGACCGCCAGCAACGGCTCGGCTGCCGTCCGCATCGCGTGCGGCGTGCCCGACTGGTGCAGAATCCAGGCGCCCGGCGGCCGCAGCGTCGCCTCGCCGCACGCGGTCCATTCGGCCGTGCCCGAGATGACGGCATACAATTCGACCGCCGGATGGGCGTGCGCCGGATAGTAGGTGCCCGGCCCGATCAGCGTCAGCCCGACGCGAATGGACGTGCTGCCGGCCCAGCCGCGCGGGCCGATCAGTTCCGCGAAGGCGATCTCGGCGGCCAAATCCGGGCCGTCCGCGCGCGGTGGGTAGGAGTAGTGCCAGGGCAGCAGGGCCGCCACGTCGCGCAGGGCCGCGCGCAGATCGGATGCCGGCCCGCCGGCCGCGAGCACGCTCGACACATGCCGGCTCGCCGTGTGCGGAGCCGCATCCTGCGGCGCCGGCGCGATCCAGTGCTGCGGCCATGCCGCCAGCACGCGCGCGGCCTCGGCCCCGATCGGGTCGGGCGCGATCCGGGCGCGGTAGAGCGCTGCGAGCGCGTCGTGCAGTGGATCGGGCATGGCGGACCTTTCACGCGGGGCGGCATGTAACAGGCAATCAGCGGGGTTTCAGGCGTTCTGGTCTTGACGGCCGGCGGCGCCGCCGGATTCGGACCGGCGGTGAGCACCGATTTTGGCACGGCGCCAGGCCCTCGCGCAGCCCTGCCTTGCGCCGACGAGGCCAAACGCCAATTGGTCGGGCGCGCATCGTCCGTCATATTGCGCTGCGGTGAATGGGTTTCGTGTCGGGAGACGGCGATGCAGAAGCTGGTGACGGCGGACGCGCGGGTGTTGGCGGCGGAGGGGGCGGCGTTCTCGATCCTCTTGGCACTCTCGTTCTCCCACATGCTCAACGATACGATGCAGTCGCTGATGCCGGCGCTGTATCCGATGCTGAAGAACAATCTTGCGCTGGATTTCGGCCAAGTCGGGCTGATCACGCTGGCGTTCCAGTTGACCGCGTCGCTGCTGCAACCCGTCGTCGGCCTTGTCACCGACCGCAAGCCGATGCCGTATTCGCTGGCGGCCGGCATGGGGTTCACCCTGATCGGGCTGTTGCTGCTGTCGCGCGCGCACAGTTTCCCCGCCGTGCTGGTGGCAGCGGCAACCATCGGTCTGGGCTCTTCGATCTTTCATCCCGAGGCGTCGCGGATGGCGCGTTATGCGTCGGGCGGCAAGCATGGGCTGGCGCAGTCGCTGTTTCAGGTCGGCGGCAACGCCGGCTCGGCGCTCGGGCCGCTGCTGGCGGCGTTCATCGTGTTGCCGGGCGGGCAGCAGAGCGTCGCGTGGTTCTCGCTGATCGCGTTGCTGGCCATGGTGATTTTGGGCAGCGTCGGGCGCTGGTATGTGCGCAATCAGGCCGCGCGGGGCGGCAAGACGCGCAAGGCGACAGTGTCGCAGCACAATCTGTCGCGGGCGCGCGTCGGCGTCTCGCTCGCCATCCTGATCGCGCTGATGTTTTCCAAATTCTTCTATCTGACCAGCATCAGCACCTATTTCACCTTCTACTTGATCCACCAGTTCGGCGTGACGATCCAGACGGCGCAGATCGACCTGTTCGTGTTCCTGGCGGCGACGGCGGTGGGCACGTTCTTCGGCGGGCCGCTGGGCGACAAGATCGGGCGGAAATACGTGATCTGGGGGTCGATCCTGGGCGTGCTGCCGTTCACGCTGGCGCTGCCCTATGTCGGGCTGGTCTGGACCGTGGTGCTGGCGGTGCCGATCGGGCTGATCCTGTCCTCGGCGTTTTCCGCCATCGTCGTTTATGCGCAGGAACTGGTGCCGGGAAAAGTCGGCACGATTTCCGGGCTGTTCTTCGGCTTTGCGTTCGGCATGGGCGGCCTGGGCGCGGCGGCGCTGGGCGAACTGGCCGACTACACCAGCATCCAGTTCGTCTATCAGGTGTGCGCCTTCCTGCCGATCATCGGCCTGCTGACAGCGTTTTTGCCGAACATCGAGCGGGCGCGGGCGGCGGCCTGACGCC
>CAJCJG010000213.1 GCA_903970625.1 Solirubrobacterales bacterium 70-9
CGGGCGGTTTGCGCAGCATCGCCGCCGCCGCTACCGTCCCGACCGCCGCCATAGCCGCCGCCCCGCCCGCCAGCACCGCCCGGCGCGTGGTCAAACCCATGATGGAATTGCTCCGTTGACCGACACACTGCGTAACGCCCCCGCCAACCAGCAATGGGGAGGCCGCTTCGCCGCCGGCCCCGCCGTGGTGATGCAGGACATCAACGCCTCCATCGGCTTCGACAAGAAATTGTGGCGGCAGGATATTCGCGGCTCGCTCGCCCACGCCGCCATGCTCGCCTCCCAAGGCATCATCGCGCCCACAGATGAGCGCGACATCGCACGCGGTCTAGAGGCCATTGCCGCCGAGATCGAGTCCGGCGCCTTCCCGTTCACGGAGGCGCTGGAGGACATTCATATGAATATTGAAGCCCGGCTGACTGAGCGGATCGGCGAGGCCGGCAAGCGGCTGCACACGGCACGCAGCCGCAACGATCAGGTGGCGACCGATTTCCGCCTGTGGGTGCGCGACGCCATCGACGGGCTTTCGGCGCAAATCACCGACACGATGCTGGCGCTGACGACGCGCGCGGCAGAGCACGCGGCCGACCCGATGCCCGGCTTCACCCATCTGCAAACTGCGCAGCCGGTCACGCTCGGCCATCATTTTCTGGCGTATGTCGAGATGCTGTCGCGCGATCGCGGGCGGCTGGCGGATTGCCGGCGCCGGCTGAACGAGTGCCCGCTTGGATCGGCGGCGCTCGCCGGCACCTCGTTCCCCATCGACCGCCACCGGACGGCGGCGGCACTGGAGTTCGACCGGCCGACCGCCAATTCGCTCGATGCCGTGTCGGACCGCGATTTCGCCCTCGAATTTCTGGGCGCGGCGGCGATCTGCGCCGTACATTTGTCGCGGCTGGCTGAGGAAATCGTCATCTGGTGCAGCGCGCCATACCGCTTCATCCGGCTGTCGGACGCTTTTACCACCGGCAGTTCGATCATGCCGCAGAAGCGCAACCCGGATGCCGCCGAACTGGTGCGGGCCAAGACCGGCCGCATTGCCGGGGCGCTGGTCGGGCTGCTGACGGTGATGAAGGGGCTGCCGCTGGCCTACGCGAAGGACATGCAGGAGGACAAGGAGCCGGTGTTCGACGCCGCCGACGCGCTCGCGTTGTCGCTCGCCGCCATCGCCGGCATGGTCCGCGACCTGACGCCGGACCTTCCGCGTCTGCGGGATTTTGCAGGCTCCGGCTTTGCCACGGCGACCGACCTTGCCGACTGGCTGGTCCGGGTGCTGCGGCTGCCGTTCCGGGACGCACACCACGTCACCGGCCGGCTGGTGGCGGCGGCGGAAGCACGGGGGCTGGATTTGTCGGGCCTGTCGCTCGCGGACATGCAGGCGGTCGAGCCGCGCATCTCGCAGGATGTGTTTTCGGTGCTGACGGTCGATGCGTCCGTCCGCTCCCGCATCAGCTACGGCGGCACGGCGCCGGAGAACGTCGCGGCCCAGGCGGCGCGGTGGCTGGAGCAACTGGCGTGAGGGCGGCAACCATAAGCGCCAAGGGTTTGTCGGAGAGTGAACCCCGCACTTTCGTCATTCCGGCGAAGGCCGGAATCCAGGGGCCGCGCGCACCGACTTTCCCGCGGCCCTGGACCCCGGCCTTCGCCGGGGTGACGGGATGGATCGACTATTGGTACTCGTCACCCCCGCGAAGGCGCATAGGCGCTAAATTAGAGGCTCTCTTCTCCCTCTCCGCCCGCCCTTCGCGGGGGGAGAGGGTCGGGGAGAGGTGGGTGTCCCAGCCAGAATTGAGTTGCGAGCGACACTCGGACAGCGGAGCGGCGGCGTACCCCACCTCACCCCGACCCTCTCCGCCCCAACGGGGCGGAGAGGGAGAAGAGGCGAGCGAATATCCTGGCCCCTATGTTAGCGCCCATGCGCGAAGGCGGGGGTCCACGCTCCCGCACAACGTCGCCGATGGCCCCCGACACCGCAGCACCCGCATGGATTCCCGCCTTCGCGGGAATGACGCTATCGGCCGGAACGAGCCTGCGCGGCCGACCGCAAACTTTGCCGTTTTGAGGACGGCGTTGTTGCTCGCCGTGGCACTGGTGGCACTCGCCGCCTGCGGCAAGAAAGCGGCCCCGACGCCGCCCGGCCCGGCGGATCAGGTGACGTATCCGCGCGTCTATCCCGCGTATTGATTTCGGCCGGCTTGCTTCGCGCGCCCGCTGCCCCCTAGGTTCCAGGGATGCACGCCCAAGCGCACGAAGCCGACGCGGCGGACCCCTCGGTCGCCGACCTGATCGCCGCCCGACCGCATCTGACCATGCACCCGATGGACGGGCTGGTGCTGGAGGATGTGCCGCTCAACGCCATCGCCGACGCGCTCGGAACGCCGGTGTGGGTGTATGGCGCCGGCACGATGCGCGCCCGGCTGGCAGAGCTGCAACATGCGGTCGCGGATTTGCCGGTGCATATCCACTACGCCGTCAAAGCCAACGACCACCTCGCGGTGCTGAAAATTTTCGCGCACGGCGGGGCGGGGGCGGACGTGGTCAGCGAGGGCGAATTTTTGCGCGCTCGCAAGGCCGGCATCGCGGCGGAAAACATCGTGTTCTCCGGCGTCGGCAAGACCGTGGGCGAACTGCGGCTGGCCATCGGCGAGGGCGTGGGGCAGATCAACGTCGAGAGTGCCGCCGAATTGGCGATGATTTCGACCGTGGCGACCGCGCTCGGCAAAACGGCGCCGGTGGCCCTGCGGATCAATCCGGACGTGGATGCCGGGACGCACGCGAAAATCACCACGGGACGCGCCGACAACAAGTTCGGCATCCCGTACAGCGACGCGGCGGCGCTGTACGCCCACGCCGCGACGCTGCCGGGCGTGGCACCGGTCGGCATCGCGCTGCATATCGGTAGCCAAATCCTGTCGCTCGGGCCCTACCGCGCCGCCTACGCCCGCGCGGCCGAGATGGTGCGGGCGCTGCGGGCGGCGGGGCAGACCGTCTCCCGCGTCGATTGCGGCGGCGGGCTGGGGATCGGCTATCGCGACGAACCCGGCGCCTCCCCCACCGCGTTCGCGGGTGCATTGCGGGCGGCGTTCGGGGGACTGGACGTTCAGTTGATGATCGAGCCGGGCCGCTGGCTGGTGGGCCCGGCCGGCATGTTGCTGTCCAGCGTCGTGCTGACCAAGGCGGACGAGCGGTTCGCGGTGATCGACGCCGCGATGAACGATCTGGTGCGGCCGGCGATGTACGATGCTTGGCACGCTATCGTTCCGCTCGCCGCCGGTAACGCCGTGGGCGCCGTGCGGCCGGTCGATGTCGTCGGCCCGGTCTGCGAATCCGGGGACACGTTTGCGCGTGCCCGCGCGCTGCCCTCGCTCGCGGCCGGGGATCGGGTGGCGCTGTTGGATGCCGGCGCCTACGGGGCGGTGATGAGTTCCACTTACAACGCCCGCCCGAATGCGCCGATTGCGCTGGTGGACGGCGCGCGCTGGGCGACGATCCGGGCCCGGCAAACGCACGCGGACCTTTGGGCGGCCGAATCCGTGCCCACATTCCTGGATGGCCGCATAGGATAGGCGCGCATGGGCGACCTGTATGACAGCGACATCGTGGCGTGGAGCGAGCATCAAAGCGTGCTGTTGCGCCGCCGCGCCGCCGGAGACCTGGTCAACGAGGCGGACATCGACTGGCCCCACGTCGCGGAGGAGATCGAGGCCGTGGGGCAGAGCCAGACCGATCAGGTCGAATCCCTGCTGTATCAGGCCCTGTTGCACCGGCTGAAAGCGCAAGCATGGCCGCAGTCGCGCGACGTGCCGCACTGGCAGGGCGAGGAACGCGGGTTCCGGGCGCAGGCACGCCGCAAATTCCGTGAATCGATGCGCCACAAGCTGGATATTTCAGGGCTTTATGCCGATGCGCTGGAAGCGTTGCCGGCGACGGTGGATGGGGTAGCGCCGCAGCCGGTCGGGACCGTCTGCCCGGTGACGCTGTACGACCTTTTGGACCACGGGCCGGTATGAGCGACGCCACGCCGCCGGATGGGACCGCCTCGCTGCTGCGGCGGCTGGTTCGGTTGCGGGCACAGGCGCGGGCGGCCCTGCTGTTCGAACGGGTCTGGCCGCTGGCGTGGCCGCCGCTCGGCGTGGTGGGGGTGTTTCTGGTCCTCGCTCTGCTCGACGTGCCGCGCCTGTTGCCGGCGCCGTTGCACATTCTGCTGCTGGTGGCGTTCGCGGCGGCTCTGGTGTGGGCCGGGGTCAGGGCGGTGCGGGCCGTTCGCCTGCCGAGCGTGACGGAGGCGGATCGGCGGCTGGAACGGGCGAGCGGGCTGCACCATCGGCCGCTCGCCGTGTTGACCGACACGCCGGCCTTTGCCGGAGCGGAGGCGATCTGGCGCGCCCATGTCACCCGCGCAGTCGCCCAGGTCGGCAAATTGCGGGTCGGCCTGCCTCGACCGGGTCTGGCCGCCCGCGATCCGCGCGCCTTGCGGGCGGGCCTTCTGGTCGCGCTGGCGGCGGCATGGGTGATCGCCGGGGACGACGCGACGACGCGGCTGTTGCGCGCCGTCACGCCCGCCCTGGCGCCGCCGGTGCCGGCCTCGGCCACCGAGTTGCAGGCGTGGATCACGCCGCCCGCCTACACCAACGCGGCCCCGGTGTTCCTGCGTCCGGAGGGAGGCGTCGTGGCCGTGCCGGCGGGCGCGCATCTGACGGTCAGCCTCTCCGGCGGCAGCGGCACGCCAACGTTGACGCTGGCGGGGCGCACGATCCCGTTCGTGGCGCTGGAGGGTGGCGGCTTTCAGGCCGACGAGGATCTGGCCGATGGCGGCCGGCTGGCGGTGCATCGCGGCGGCGGCGGCGATCTGGCAGGCTGGGACCTGACGGTGGTGGCGGACGCCGCGCCGGTCGTGACATGGTCCGAACCGCCGGGAGGGGTGGCCAGCCCCGAGCGCGGCGCGCCCCGTATTCCGGCCACACGGTTGCCCTGGCAGGTGTCCCACGCGTACGGGGTGGTCGCCTTGCAGGCCGAATTGCGGCTGAGGGACCGGCCGGGCGACCCGGCGCTGATCGTGCCGATCCCGCTGCCGGGCGGCGCCGCCAAAGTCGCCAAGGGCGTGAAGCTGCAAGACCTGACGCCGCACCCGTGGGCCGGTCTGCCGGTGATCGCGCGGCTGGTGGGGCACGACTCGCCCGGGCTGACCGGCACCAGCGCCGACGCGACCTTCACGCTGCCGGAACGCCGCTTCGACAATCCGGTCGCCCGCCGCATCATCGCCGCGCGCCGGATGCTGACGCTGCGGCCGGACGAGCACGGCCCGGCGCTGAACGAACTGGAGGAGATCGCCGATCTCGACAAAGTGTGGGACGACGATGTCGGCGGCTATCTGAATTTGCGCGCCGCGACCGCCGAATTGTATCGCAACGGCAATTCGGACCTCGTTGGGGACGCGCAGTACCGGCTATGGCTGCTGGCGCTGCATCTGGAGGAGGGCGGCTCCGAGCGCACCGCGCGGGCGCTGGCGGAAGCACGCAAGGAATTGCGCGACGCGATCGAGGCGCAAAAACGCGGCGAAAAGGTCGATCCGGCCGAGATCGACCGGAAAATAGCGGCGCTGGAGCAGGCGATCCAGAAACATCTGGACGCGCTGGCCGAGCAACTGCGCCAGGACCCGGACGCGCAGACGAGCGACCCGGACGCGCAGCAAATGGACGCCAAGGACGCGCAGAAACTCGCGGAAGAACTGCGCGACCTGGAAAAACAAGGCAAGCCGGAGGCCGCCGAGCAGAAGCTGGCCGAGCTGGAAAAGATGCTGGATCAGTTGCAGCGCGCCAAGCCGAAGCATCGCGACGCCAAGAACCGCGAGCGGCAGCAGAAGCGGCAGAAGGGCGAGCAGCAGATGAACGCCCTTCAGGACATGGTGAAGCGCGAGGGCGGGCTGCTCGACCACGCGCAGGCACGCGACGACGCGGTGGCACCGTTCGCAGACCCCGCGCGGCGCGCGCGACAGGGAACGCCGGCCGACCAGCCGGACGGAGAGACCGGCGCCGCGCCACCGGACCCGGCGCGCGATGCGGAGCGGAGCACCGATCAGCGGGTGCAATCGGCGCTGCGCCGGGCGGTCGGCGAATTGATGCAGCAATATGGCGACCTGATGGGCCAGGTGCCGCCGCATTTGGGTGACGCGGACGCCGCCATGCACGAGGCGGTGCAGGCGCTCGGCCAGGGCAAGGATGCCGAGGCCGCCGCCGCCGCGCAGAAGGCCATCGAGGCGCTCCAGAAGGGCGGCCAGTCGATGAGCGAGCAGATGGAGGCGCAGTTCGGCTCCTCGGCCCAGGACCAGGCCGACCAGTCGGATGGCGAGGATCAGGACAGCCCCGGCATGAAACTCGGCGACAAGCCGGGCGGGCCGGAACAAGACGAGGGCGGTCAGGGCAAGCCGTGGAGCGGCAAGAATGGCCAGGGCAAGCGCGGCGACCGGCACACCGACCCGTTCGGCCGGCCGCTGAAAGAGGGCAGCACGGATTCGGACGCCAGCAACGACGTGACGCTCCCCGAGGAAATGGAGCAGGCACGGACGCGGGCGATCCAGGACGAACTGCGCCGTCGCGGTGCGGACCGGGGCCGGCCGCAGCCGGAACTGGATTATATTGATCGGTTATTGAAGCAGTTTTGACAGGCTGGACGGTGGAACGCGCTTCGGCGTTCCACCTTTGGAGACCCGCCTACTCGGCCGTCGCGGTCGTGGTGCCGGCGTTCTTGTCCCAGTGGATGTGGATCGTGCTGATCTCACAAATATTGATGTCGTGCCACTCGGCTTCGTCCTTGTCCTGATAAACGACTTTCAGGTCGTAGTGGCAGCCGCGCTCGCCCTTTTCGAAGCTGATTGCGACCTGCTCGCCGTCGTCCAGCGTGTCGCGGCCGAGGATGTCTTCCTCCCAGGATTTGGCGCCGACCGAGCTGACGAACACCTTGTCCACCTGATAGCCGGTGTTGTTGACGAGGTTGAAATCCTGCTTGCCGGCCCACGCCGTGCCGGCAAGGCACACGAGGGATGCAGCCGCGAACAGTGCGGGGATGGAGCGCATGTCGATATTTCCTTGCAGTTGAAAAGCCGGTTTGCCGGCGCGCGCGACCGTATCGCCACGCTCCTAACCGAGATTTAAGATGACGCTTTATTTAGACACACGAAATAGCCCAACGCAAGGTTTCCCTTTGCGCCGGGCCGGAGTCGTGACGCTTCCCCCTGGGCATGTGCCCCCCACTCTTTCCGGTGGGTCGAAGGCACGGCCGAGGCGGGCAGGTTGGGGGCGCCCGCCGCGGCCATCTCGGTGACGGCTACTGCCAGTTGGGCGCGCTGGTCGCCCATTCGTGGCCGTGGACCAAGCCGTCGTCGTGGTCGTGATGGGCGTGAATGGCTGCCGGCGCGTCGTGGAACTGCTCCTGCTCCGTCGAACCCGCGAACGCCGTTGTGGAGGACTGGCCGCCGGAGGCCGCGACGGCGATGGCATCGAAGTAGCCGACGCCCACTTCGCGCTGGTGCCGCGTCGCCGTGTAGCCGTCCGCCTCGGACGCGAATTCGGCCTGCTGCAGTTCCGAATAGGCCGCCATGCCGCGCTCCTTGTAGCCGCGCGCCAGGGTGAACATCGAATGATTCAGGCTGTGGAAGCCGGCCAGCGTGACGAACTGGAACTTGTATCCCATCGCGCCGATGGCGCGCTGGAACCGCTCGATATTCTCGGGCGACAGCTTCTTTTTCCAGTTGAAGCTCGGCGAGCAATTGTACGCGAGCATTTTTCCAGGGAATTTTTTCGCGATCTCATTCGCAAAACGCTCGGCTTCCTCCAGGTTCGGCTCGCTGGTCTCCCACCACAGCAGGTCGGCATACGGTGCGTACGCGAGACTGCGGGCGATCGCGTAGTCCACGCCCCGCCCGGGGACGATGCGATAGAAACCTTCCGGGGTGCGGTCGCGGCCAATGAACGGGCGGTCGCGCTCGTCCACGTCGGCGGTCAGCAATTGGGCGCTGTGGGCGTCGGTGCGGCACAGCAGGACGGTCGGCACGCCTTCCACGTCGGCGGCGAGGCGGGCGGCGTTCAGCGTGCGGATGTGCTGGCTGATCGGCACCAGTACCTTGCCGCCGAGATGGCCGCATTTCTTTTCGCTGGCCAACTGGTCCTCGAAATGGACGCCGGCCGCCCCCGCGTCGATCATCGAGCGCATCAGCTCGTAGGCGTTCAGCGGGCCGCCGAAGCCGGCTTCGGCGTCGGCCACGATCGGCGCCATCCAGTAGGTCGGGTCGTCGCCCTCCATCGTCGCGATCTGGTCGCAACGGCGCAGCGCCGCGTTGATGCGGCGGACGACGGTCGGCACCGAATCCACCGGGTACAGCGACTGATCAGGATACATCTGGCCGGCCGAGTTCGCGTCCGCCGCCACCTGCCAGCCGGAGAGGTAGATCGCCTTCAGCCCGGCCTTGACCTGCTGCACCGCCTGGTTGCCGGTCAGGGCGCCGAGCGTGTTCACATACGGTTCCGTCTTGAGAAGCTGCCAGAGCCGGCGCGCACCCATCTCGGCGAGCGTGTGGCGAACCCGGAAACTGCCGGCAAGCCGAGTCACGTCGGCGGGCGTGAAATCGCGGCAGATGCCGGCGAAGCGGTCGGCGTCGATGCCGGGGCTGCCGGCGGGCATGCCGTCTGGCGCGAGACTCGGTTGGATCGTGGGGCGCATGGGTCACTCCGTCAGGCCGTGTGTTGAGTGAATAATTGACGCGCCCGCCGCACCAAGCGAGTGGTAAATTGCGCAAGACCACGCAATTGGGTAACGGTCTTCACCCTCGAAACCGATAATCCGTAAAGAGTGTCAAGAATGGCGCGACCCATGATCGGCCGCACGGTGCGGCGGCTGCGGCTGGAACGGCGGATGACGCAGCAGGCGCTGGCGGCGCGGCTGGGCATCTCGGCCAGCTACCTGAACCTGATCGAACACGACCAGCGCGGGATCACCGCCGCCCTACTGCTGCGCATCGCCGAGACGCTGCGCGTCGATCTGGCGACCTTGTCGGGCACCAACGAGCGCCAGTTGGAGGCGCAGTTGCGCGAGACGTTCGCCGACCCGCTGCTGAACGCCGAGGTGGTGCCGGACGCGGAGGTGACGCAATTGGCCGCCGGCAGCCCCGCCGCCGCGCGGGCGGTGCTGGCGTTGTACCGCGCCTGGCGGGTAGCGCGGGAGGATTCGGGCGGGCTGGCCCTGCCGTCCGGCCGCCGCATCCTGCTGCCGCTGGAGGAAGTGCGGGATTTCTTCAACGAGAACGGCAACCATTTTCCCGCGCTGGAGACCGCCGCCGAGGCGCTGCTGACTGAAATGTCGGCCAACCCGGCGGAGAAGAACCACGCCATCGCCGAACGCCTGCGCCGGCGCCATGGCATGACCGTGACCGTCGGGCCGCTGGAAGGCGCGCTGCGGCGCTACGACCCGAACGCGCGCGCCCTGTATCTGTCGGAAATGCTGCCGCGCGAGAGTCGCGGATTCTACCTCGCGTTCCAGTTGGGGCTGCTGGAAGCGCGCGAGGCCGTGGACGGCATGATCGAACAAAGTTCCCCGTCCTCGCCCGAAGCGTCCGCGTTGGTACGGATCGGCTTGCTGAACTATCTGGCGGCGGCGCTGGTGATGCCATACGGGCCGTTCCACACGGCGGCGCGGGAGCTGCGGCACGACCTCGACCATCTGGCGGCCCGCTTCGGCGTCAGCTTCGAGCAGGCGTGCCAAAGACTATCCAGCCTGCAACGGCCGGGCTTACGCGGCGTGCCATTCTTCTTCTTGCGCGTCGATCCGGCCGGCAACGTCTCCAAACGCTATTCCGGCGCCGGCTTCCCGTTCGCGCGCTACGGCGGCTCCTGCCCGCGCTGGGTGGTGCATACCGCGCTGAGCACGCCGGGGACGATCCGGGTGCAGGTGGCGCAGTTGCCGGACGGCGCCGCCTTCCTGTGCTTCGCCCGCAGCGTGACGGGCACGCCCGCCCACTGGGGCGAACCGCCGCCGCTGCACGTGATCGCGATGGGCGCGCAGGTGGCGCACGCCGCAGAGATCGCCTATGCCGATGGCCTGGACCTGGAACGCGCGGCAGTCGGGATCGGCCTGTCGTGCCGCATGTGCGACCGGCCTGATTGCCGCAGCCGGGCCTTTCCACCCCTGGAACACCGGCTGGCGCTGGACCCGATGACCACCAGCGTCAGCCCGTATCGGTTCGAGGTGCGACGCGCGACGTGAGGGCTGGCGTCAGGCCCTCCGCGCCAGCCTTGCGACGAAAAACCCGTCGAGTCCGCCAAGCTCGGCCCACATCGCGGGCGTGGTATGCACGAACCCTTCGGGCGTGATCGCGTCCCCCAGTCCCGGCACCTCGCCCGGCGCCGCCGGATCGACGCGCAACGGAAGGCGCTGGAGGGCGGCCGCGACGCGGTCCTGCCCCTCCTCGGGTTGCAGCGAGCAGACGGAATAGACCAGTCGGCCGCCCGGGCGCAGCAGGGCACAGGCGGCGTCCAGCAGCGCATCCTGCTGCGCGGTCAGGGACCGCAGGTCGGCCGCGCGCTTCAAATGCGGCACGTCCGGATGGCGGCGGATCGTGCCGGTGGCGCTGCATGGCGCGTCGAGCAGCACCGCCTCGAACACATCCTCCGTCCGCCATGTCGCGGCGTCGGCCGTGATCAGCCTGGGCGTCAGGTGCAGGCGGGACAGGTTTTCGCGCAGGCGGGCAAGCCGGGACGGGTCGCGCTCCACTGCGGTGACGACGGCACCGGTGGCGGCGAGTTGCGCGGTCTTGCCGCCAGGGGCCGCGCACAGATCAGCGACGTGCATGCCGGGCGTGGCGCCCAGCAGATGCGCCGGCAACGCGGCGGCGGCATCTTGCACCCAGAACGCGCCCTCGGCAAAGCCGGCAAGCTCAGTGACGCGCGTGCCGGCCGGGTAGCGCCAGGAACCGGTGGGCAGCCGAACGCCGCCGTCGGGCGCAGTGGCGCCCGGCATCAACGAAAGATCGAGCGGCGCCTCGACCTGATGCGCCTCGGCAATGGCGCGGGCGTCGGCGCCCCAAGCGGCCCACAGCCACGGCGGCGTGTCGAGGCGCGGGCCGTCCAGCCCCTCCAGGGCCGCCGGCCCGGCGGCGGCAACGCGGCGCAGTAAGGCGTTGACGAGGCCGGAAAACGGCGCCAGCCCACGCGCCTTGGCCAAGGCGACAGCGGTGCCGACAGCCGCGTGCGCGGGGGTGGCGAGAAATAGGATGCCGGCGGCGCCGATCCGCAGCACGTTGCGAACTGCCGGGGGCGGCGCCTTGGTCAAGTACGGCTCCAGCACCGCATCCAGCGACCCGAGCCGGCGCAGCACGCTGGCGGCGAGCCGGTGGCCAGCGGCACGGTCCCGCGCGTCCATCGCAGGCAGCGCATCCAGCGACTCTTCCAGCGGCCGGTGCCGATCCAAGACGGCGGTCAGCAAGGCAAAAGCGGCGTCGCGGGTGGGGTCGGTCATCTGCCATGCATGCAGCGGCAGGGCGCCCGCGACAAGATTGCGCGCCGTCGATGCGCCCGGCAGGGCTCGAACCTGCGACCAAGCCGTTATGAGCGGCCCGCTCTAACCAACTGAGCTACAGGCGCATGGGGCGACGCGAAAACGCTATTATCCGGCCAGCCGGGCCGCGAACGCAAGGCGGGCGGTTCGGTTGCCTGCCCTGGATCGTTCTGCCATGGTCGAAGCAACATGGGCATCGGTTTCGAACGCGGCGAATGGTCGCGAACGCCGCCGCGGTTCAAAAGAAAAATACGTCGGGAGCAAAACGAATGTCGTTGGCTATTTCCGCCATTCTGGTCGCGGGCCTGCTCGCGCTGATCTATGGGCTGGTGACATCCTGGCAGGTGCTCGCGGCCGATGCCGGCAACGCGCGCATGCGGGAGATCGCGCACGCGGTCCAGGTCGGCGCGCGCGCCTATTTGAATCGGCAATATATGACGATCGGCATTGTCGGCATCGTCATCTTCGTGCTGCTGAGTGCGTTCCTGGGCCTGCGCGTCGGGATCGGATTCGCTATCGGCGCGATTTTATCGGCCGCGGCCGGCTATGTGGGCATGAACGTGTCCGTCCGCGCCAACGTGCGCACGGCGCAGGCGTCGCGGCAGGGATTGGCCGCCGGACTGAACATCGCGTTCAAGTCCGGCGCCATCACCGGGATGCTGGTCGTCGGCCTCGGCCTGCTCGGCGTGACGGGCTACTACGCCTATCTCCGTTCCGTGACGCCCGACGGCGCCAATCTGCGTCCGGTGTTGGAGGCGATGGTGGCGCTGAGCTTCGGCGCCTCGCTGATCTCGATTTTCGCGCGCCTCGGCGGCGGCATCTTCACGAAGGGCGCCGACGTGGGCGCCGACCTCGTCGGCAAGGTCGAGGCCGGCATCCCGGAGGACGACCCCCGCAACCCCGCCGTGATCGCCGACAACGTGGGCGACAACGTGGGCGACTGCGCCGGCATGGCAGCCGATCTGTTCGAGACCTACGCGGTAACGATCGTGGCGACCATGTTGCTTGGCAACATCTTCTTCACCGGGGCCGCAGCCGATTCGATGATGCTGCTGCCGCTCGGCATCGGCGGCGTCTGCATCCTGACCTCCATCGTCGGCACCTATTTCGTCAAGCTCGGCCCGAGCAACAACATCATGGGCGCGCTGTATCGCGGCCTGATCGTCACCGGCGGTTTGTCCGTCGTGGCCATCGGCATCGTCATCGCGCTCGTCGCCGGCGTCACTGCGGCGATCCCGACCACGGGCGGCACGGTGAACGGCCTGCAATTGTTCGTCTGCGCGCTGGTCGGGCTGGGTGTCACCGGGCTGATCGTCGTGATCACCGAATACTACACATCCACCGCCTACAAGCCGGTCAAAAGCATCGCGCAGTCTTCGACCACCGGCCACGGCACCAACGTGATCCAGGGCCTCGCGATCTCGATGGAATCGACGGCGCTGCCGGTGCTGGTGATCTGCGTCGGCATCATCGTGGCCTTCATGGTCGCAGGCCTGTTCGGCATCGCGGTGGCGGCGACGACGATGCTGTCGCTGGCCGGCATGGTGGTGGCACTCGACGCGTACGGCCCCGTCACCGACAACGCCGGCGGCATCGCAGAGATGGCGGAGCTGCCGCCGGACGTGCGCAAAGTGACCGATGCGCTGGATGCCGTGGGCAACACGACCAAGGCGGTGACGAAGGGCTACGCCATCGGATCGGCGGGACTCGCCTCGCTGGTGCTATTTGCGGCCTACACGCAAGATCTGAGCTACTATTTTCCGAACGTCAAAGTCGATTTCAATTTGCAGAACCCGTTCGTGGTCATCGGTTTGTTTATCGGCGGCCTGCTGCCCTACCTGTTCGCAGCGATGGGCATGACGGCGGTCGGGCGCGCGGCCGGCTCCGTGGTCGTGGAAGTTCGGCGCCAGTTCCGGGAAATTCCCGGCATCATGGAAGGCACGGCGAAGCCGGACTACAGCCGCGCCGTCGATCTGCTGACCAAGGCGGCGATCAAGGAGATGATTCTGCCATCGCTGTTGCCCGTACTCGCACCGTTCGTTTTGTATTTCGTCATCGCCTTGATCGCCGGCAAAGGTCAGGCCTTTTCGGCGCTCGGCGCGATGCTGCTCGGCACCATCGTGACCGGATTGTTCGTTGCCATCTCGATGACGTCGGGCGGCGGCGCCTGGGACAACGCGAAGAAATACATCGAGGAAGGCCACCACGGCGGCAAAGGCTCGGACGCGCACAAGGCGGCAGTGACGGGCGATACCGTCGGCGATCCTTATAAGGACACGGCGGGGCCGGCGGTAAACCCGATGATCAAGATTACCAACATCGTGGCATTGCTGCTGCTGGCGATTCTGGCGAGCATCTGACGCGAGGCGGCCCCGGCGCGACGGCACCGGGGCCGCTTTCGTTTCAAGTAGCCGGCATATGGCCAGTTCGCAAACCCTGCGCCCACCCCGGCCGCCCAGATTGTTCGGCGCGCGCGGCGGCCTCGTTCCAGTCGTAGGCGAGCGCGATCATCTCGACCGACGCGCTATCCCCGTCGAGAGAGAGCACTGCATAGCGTGCGTGCGGCGATCCGGCCTCGGAAACATGCGCGTCGCCATCGGGGTCTTCGTAGGCCGGGCAGCCGACGCTGCCCGGGTTGAGGATCAGCGGGCCGCCCGGCAGTTGCAGGAGTTGCGGATTGTGACTGTGCCCGCAAAGCACGATTCTCGCATTGGTCTTGCCAAGCCGGCCTGCGATTCCCGTGACTGCATCGCGCACCAGCGCGCCGCCGCGCACGACCTCGACCAAATAGCGATTGTCGTGATCGGGCGTTGCATGAAAGGCAAAAATGCCGTCGCCGATGTCCAGCGTGACCGGCAGCGCGCCCAACGCAGCCCGCTGGGCCGCACTCAGTTGTTGGTAGGCGAAACTATCCGAAGCGCCCAATGTCGTGGGATCGCCTTGGCTGATCCAGCGGTCGTGGTTGCCGCGCACGGTCGGCATCGGAATGTCCGCGAGCCGGTCGAGCGTTTCGCGCGGCCACAGGGGACCCGACACGACATCGCCGAGATTGACGATCTGCGTGATTCCGCGCGCAGCGATGTCGGCCAGCACCGCATCGAGAGCCAAAACGTTGCCGTGAATGTCGGCGATAATCGCGATCTCCATATTCGCTCCGGTCCACTTAGGTTTTCGTCAGTTCTCGGATGAGCGCCATCATGCTGGCGATGGAGTCTTTCATGTCGAGATTCTTCTCAGCGTATTTGCGCGCAGCGCCGCGCAGGCGCTTGTTCAGCTTGTCGTCGCCCAACAGACGCAGCACGGCGCTGGCGATTTTCGGCGGGTCCAGAAAGGGCACCAGAAGCCCGTTCTTGCCGTCGGCAATGAATTCGGTCACGGATTCCACGTCGGAGGCGACGATGGCGCAGCCGCATGCGAGCGCCTCGCGCAGCGACCAGGACGCGACGAACGGATAGGTCAGATACACATGCGCGTCCGAGCGTTGCAGCAGCGTCAGATACGTGTCGTAGGGGATTTGCCCCGGCAGCAGCACGCGGCTGGTGTCGTAGCGGCCCTGCAATTCCTTCTGCATGTAGTCGCGCCACGTCGTTCCGGCGAGTTTCGAGCCATAGCTGACCTCGTCGCCGCCCACCATCACGACCTTCACGTCCGGTCGCCCGGCCAATAGGTCCGGCAGTGCCCGCATCATCACATGGAAGCCCCGGTACGGCTCCAGGTTGCGGGCCACATACGTCACAAGCTTTTCGGTGGGCGCGACATGGAAGTCGCCGATCGAAAAGAGGGCCTTGCGCACCGCCGGATCGGGCTTGCACACATCCAGCCTGGCACCTTCGGGGATCACGCGGATGGATGCGCGCGCCCATTCGGGATAGCGCGTCAATTGCCATCGGGTCGGCGTCTGGCCGTGCTGGCGCATCGCCAAAGCCAGCAGATTGACCACGTTCATGGCGCGGATTTTCGGAAAGCGGTCGGAGCCCATCGGGAATTCGGGATCGAAGTTCACGTCCTGCCCGTCGGTCTCGTAATAGAATTCGAAATAACCCAGCACCGGCACGTCCGGCCAAATGTCGGTGATATTCAGCAACTCGCCCCAACCGTGATGGCCAATGATGATGTCCGGGCGGAAACCGAGGCGGTCGAGGCTAGCGGCGCGGCCAGCCACCGCTTCGGCGCGATGGCTGGCCAGATCGAAGTCGCGCGCCGACAGGTGAACACAATCCTGTTTCGGTGCCGGCGGCGAGTAGAGAACCCGCCGGACATTGGCCATGCTGTTTTTATTCGGTTCCGATATAAACATGATTTCGTTGGCTGGGTCCTCCGTGAGGTGCCGCAGCAGATGCAGGTATTGGCCGGGAAAGTTCTGATGGACAAACAGGTATTTCACGCCGCACTCGCACGTCAAAACGCAGCCAAGGCCGGCCCGGGGCGGGAGTTCCCCCGAGCCGGCCTGGTTTCTCGAATCCGGCCTAGCGTTTGCGGGCGGGCGCGGGCGCCTTGGGTTCGGTCTTCGCCTTCCCCACCGGCTTGCCCGCTGCCGGGGCGGCGGCCTTCGCTGCAGCCGGGCGCGGCGGGGTTGCGGCACCGGCGCCCTTGGGGCGGATCATCACCTGGAATGCCTCGATCGGCGCCAAACTTTCGGCCTCGCACGCCTCGCCAGCCGCGACGGGGCCGACGGCCGTGCCATCGGTGAAGCTCGCGGCGTAAAAGGCGTCGTATTTGTCGGCCGCCTCGTTGCGCAGCCGCAGGCGCAGGCCGAGGATCGGCAGCGCCATGCCACGGCTGCCACAGAATTGGCCGCCTTCCACCCACGGCGAGAGCCATCCCTTGCCGAGCACGGCCTGGTACTCGATGTCCTTGGCCGCAACCAGACTGGTTGGCGAAATGCCGAAGCCTTCGATCCAGCGTTTGCTTCCGGCCTCGCCCAGCCAGTCGCCCAGCATCGCGCCCACGTCACCGCGCTCCTGAATGTGCGCCACCATCTCCATCACGGCGGCCGGCTTGGCCGGGGAGGCGACACGGCCGGCCGGTGCGTTGGCGGCGCCGCCCGGCGCCGGTTCCAGCAACCGCAACACTTGCAGGCTGGGCGCACCGTCCTTGCTGGTCGGTGACTGATAGATCGTCACCAGGATTTGCGCGGGGCCACCCAGTACCTTGACCAGCGCCGCATCCCCGCCGCCGCTCAACCACCCGTCCTGGCGAAAGGTACTGATGCTGACCGCTTCCGGCTTGCCGATCGCCCCGGGCGGCAACGACACGCGAACGCCTGGCAGACCGGTGTTCGGGTCGGCGCCGCGTGAGGGCACCTGGACGATGCAAAACAAGCCGGTGTCCAGCGTCATCAGGTGGCCGCTGACCTTCAGTTCGGCAATCACATTCTGGGCCGGCGCCTTCGCGGCGGTGGCGGTTTGAGCTTCGGGCATTCAGGATCTCGCTGTGACAGGTCGCGGTGTGAGTGGGCGCGGGACAGTGTGAGACGTTTCGACACGAGGCTTGTAGTCATCGCCCGCGTGGGTACGCAACGCAAGCAGGGCGTTGTTGATCGCGGGGGGCGGCAAACCGAGCGGCAACAACAGTCCGCGACCGGTTGCGCGGAGCCGCTCCGCCTGGGCGCCGAGGTCGAAGGCGACCGCAGGCAGGCCGGCGCGCAGCGCCTCGCCCAGCGCGTAGCACCATGTCTCGGGCCAGACCGAGGGCAACCACGCCAGATGGACGGCTTGCGCGCGGATCGCGGCTTCGGCCTCCCCCGGCTTAAAGGGGCCAGTCACGAAGACCCGACCGGTATCGAGGAGGCGCGCATCGTCCTCAGTATGGCCGACGACGATGAACGAAAGAGCCAGGTCACGGGCTTGCGCATCCCGCGCGCAGGCCAGCAGCGCGTCGTAGCCCTTCGCGACGCCGATCGCCCCGATCACCGCGACCCGGCGCGGCCCTGGCGGGATTTCCCTGAGCGGCGGGAGATCGGCGTCGTCCTCGTGCGGTTCGACGGCGACGGACACGCGGGGGAAATGGCGGCGCAGGCGCCCTGCCGCGTCCGTGGACGGGGCAATCACCCGGCGCGCGCCCAAAAGGTCGCCAGCGGAGCGGTCTCGCAGGTCGGCCGGGGCAATCGTTTCCTCCAGGCCGCGACCGCCGTCGGCGACGCAGGCGACGCAGGCGGACACGTCCGGCTCGCCGCAATAGCGGCGGTCGGCAGCGACCAGATTGATGCGGGCGCAAATCCAGGCGTAGTCGTGGACCCGAACGTCGTAAGGAATTCGCAACGCCGCCGCCAGTTCGATGACAGAATGGTGATGCCCGAGCAGGTTATGCACCTCCATCCACGCCGGACGCCGATCGCTCAGCACGGCGGCGAGGGCGGCACATTCGTTAGGCAGACGAAACCGCAAATTGGGAAAGCCGCCCCCCGGCCCCTCGCCGACCAGGCACAGGCCCGGCACGTAGCGGCGGTCCAGCGCCTCCGCCGTGCCGGACAGATCGACCACGGGGCGCAGGA
>CAJCJG010000214.1 GCA_903970625.1 Solirubrobacterales bacterium 70-9
CGGGTCAAGCCCGGCCATGACGAAATGGGAACGGAATTGGCAAACGCGTTTGCCCTGCCCACAAGGGGAGAGGGAGCTTTGTTCTGGATTGGTCATGTCACATAACACCGATGAAGTGCCCCATGTCGCGGTGGACCCGCGCCTGCTGGAAGTGCTGGTATGCCCGCTGACCAAGGGGCCGCTGCATTACGACCGCGCGGCCAACGAACTGGTCAGCCGCGCCGCCGGCCTCGCGTATCCGATCCGGGACGGCATCCCGATCATGCTGGCCGAGGATGCGCGGGTGCTGGACGCACCCTGATGCCGACCCCCACCGAACTCCGCCTGAAGCGCGCGGACAGGCGGCTGGAGGTGGATTTCGACGACGGCAGCCGCTTCGCCTTCCCGGCCGAGTTTCTGCGTGTGGAAAGCCCGAGCGCGGAGGTGCAGGGCCATGGGCCGAACGAACGGCGCACCGTGCCGGGCAAACGGGATGTCGGAATCCTGGCGTTGGAACCTGTCGGGCACTACGCCGTTCGAATCCTATTCGACGACAGGCACGATACCGGCATTTTCTCATGGGATTATCTCCACATGCTCGGCCGCGAACAGCAGGATCGCTGGCGCGCCTACATCACGGCTCTCGCCGCGCAGGGCCTGAGCCGGGACGGCTGACAGCGGCCATTTACCTGGCTTTTAGGCTTCCTGGCGCCCATTCGGCTGCGTTTCCCCGCGCGCCAGGGTTCGTGACATGCCAGCCTTCAGGAAGATCGGCGTCGTGAGTTCCGTGTTCCATCCGTCGGACATCGCCTTCGCACGGTTCTGGAGTGCAGCGGCCCCCGGCTTCGGTGGCTGGAAGCTGGCTCTGGACCATGAGGCGGCGCCCGAGCGAGTGTCCGTGGTGCCACCAGGGGCCGTCGAACCGGTGTTCGTCGTCACGCGCGGCCCCCGCGACGTGCGGCTGCATCGGCTTCGGCCGGGCGGGGAGCCGGAGGAAATCGCCAGCGTGCCGGGGCTGCGCGAAGCCGTGCTGACGCTGTGCCCGATCGACGACGATGCGCTGGAAGCGATCCATACGAGCCTGGAAGAGATCTTTCCGCGCAAGGACCGGCGCGGCGGCCGGCGCTGACGCAGGCTGCTACTGTTCCGGCAGGTTCTCGCGGAAAATTGCCTGTGCCCGGATGGGCGCGATCCGTCGCGGGTGCCCGGCGCCGCGCACGGCCAGCAAAAGCTGCTCCACCGCCACCTCCGCCTCCTGCGCCGGGTTCTGGTCGATCACCGCGTCCAGCGCGCCGGAGAGCAGGAAGCGGCGTGTGTGCGGTGTGACCTCGTGGCCGATGACCACCAGATCGCGGACGCGGCCCGCCTCCTCCAGCGCGCGCACGATGCCGCGATTGCCGGCGCCGACATTGTAGATGCCGGCAAGGTCGGGGGTGCTGCGCAGCAGGGCGGCGGCCTCCCGATAACACGCCTCGACATCGTCCTGCATTTCCCGGGTTTCCAGGAGCGTCAGGCCGGCAAATTCCTCGGCCAGGATACGGCGGAAGCCGGAGGCCCGTTCCGCGTGGCCGCGATAGCGCAGCGAGCCCGCGAACATCGCGACCGAGCCGCGCGCCTGGCGCAGGAACCGGCCGAGCAGATGGCCCGCGAGCCTCCCGGCGGCGCGATTGTCGATGCCAACATAGCCGTGGCGCGGCACGTCGGAAATATCCGACACCAGGGTGACGATGCGCGTGCCGGCCGCTGCCGCCTCCCGGATCGCCGTTCGCACCTCCGGATGGTCGAGCGCGATCAGGCCGACGCCGTCCGCCGTGTCGATCAGCCCACGCAGGCCGGCGGCGAGACTCTCCGGGTGAAACGCCTTCATGCGGTGGATTTTGACCCGCGCCTCGGCCGCCCGGCGTTCGCCGACGGCGGCGAGATGGTCGCTCAGATTGTCCAAGAACGTATTGGTGCCGGCGGGGACGATGAAGGCGAGTTCGACGGGGGCCGCCGGCGCCGCGCCCGTCGACTCCTGCACCGGATCGAGATAGCCGATGGCATGCGCCGCCGCGAGCACGCGCCGGCGCGTGCGGGCGTGAACGCCGGGGCGCAGGTTCAGCACCCGGTCCACCGTCGCCGGTGACACACCGGCGGCCTGGGCGATATCGACGATGGTGGTGCGCATGCTGGCGCGAGGATAGAAGACGCCGGTGCAGAACACATCAAAAAACATCATAAACACGGCGATTTCAGCCAAAAAAAGTCACTTTCGGAGCCGCCTTTGACGTGACATGATGCGGTGGCGCGAACGGGGCGCCCTCAAGCCCCAGAACGCCAAGGGAGGATTTCATGGACGACGCGCGCGGCTTCGTGCCCGACGTTGCCATTCGCTGCCGCGAGTTTCGCATCGGTTGCGTCGGCGCCGGCTTCATCATGGCCGACATCCACCTCGCGGCGTATGCGGACGCTGGCTTTCCGGTGGTCGCCATCGCGTCGCGCACAGAAGCCAAAGCGGCCGAGGTCGCCCGGCGCTGGAACATCCCGCGCGTGCATGCGACGCCCGAGGCTTTGATCGAGGACAGCAGCGTCGAAATCCTGGATTTGGCGTTCCCGCCGGACCAGCAGCCGGCGCTGATCCGCCACGCGCTGCGCCAGCCGCACATCAAGGCGATCCTGGCGCAAAAACCGCTGGCAATGGATTTTGCCGAGGCCAAGCAGCTTGTCGCGGATGCGCACGCAGCCGGCAAAGTGCTGTCCGTCAACCAGAACATGCGCTTCGACCAGTCGATGCGGGTGCTGCGGCAGATTTTAGACCAGGGCGCGCTGGGCGACGCGGTGCTGGCGACCATCGAGATGCGGGCGATCCCGCACTGGCAGCCGTTTTTGCGCGACTACGACCGGCTGACGCTGCTGAACATGGGCATTCATCATCTGGACGTGCTGCGTTTCCTGTTCGGCGACCCGACGGAAATCTACACCGCCGCGCGCCGCGACCCGCGCACCGAGTTTGCCCACACCGACGGCATCGCCGTCTCCACCCTGAAATTCCCCGGCGGTTGCCTTGCGGTTTCGATGGAGGATGTTTGGAGCGGGCCGCGCGAGGACGGTTTCAAGTCGGATACCTACATCAAGTGGCGCGTCGAGGGAACGCAGGGCGTCGCGCAGGGCACGATCGGCTGGCCGGACTATCCGGCGGGGTCGCCGTCCACGTTGCGCTACGCATCGACGACACACACCGGCGGCGAGTGGGTGCAGCCGACTTGGCAAACCATGTGGTTCCCGCACGCGTTTCGCGGCGTGATGGAGCAGTTGCAATACGCGGTCAAAACCGGCGAACGCCCGCTGCTGCACGGCGACGACAATGTGAAAACGATGGCACTGGTCGAAGCGGCTTACCGCTCGCTGCGCGAACACCGGCCGGTGCTGCTGGCCGAGTTCGGCGTCTGAATAGCAAATAAAGGGCAGGAACCATGATCCAGGTCGGCATCTTCACCGGGTATTTCCCGTACACGCTCGCCGAGCAGGCGACGAAAATCCGTGGCCTTGGCTTCAACACCGTGCAGCTCGATCTGAGTTTCAAGGACATCGACTTCTCGACGCCGGAATCGATCACGCCGGCGAAAGCCAAGATCGTGCGGGACACGTTCCGCGACCACGATCTGCCGGTATGCTGCGTCTCCGGCTACACCAACATCATCCATCCCGATCCGGCCGCCCGCAAACAGAAGCTCGATCTTTTGAAAGCGGTGATCCGCAACGCGCGAAACTTCGGCTCGCCGTACGTGATTTCCGAGACCGGCACTTACAACACCGAGTCGGACTGGGTGGCACACCCGAAGAACAAGTCCGAAGAAGGCTGGGAGACGTGCCGCGAGATCATCCGCGATCTGGTGCAGACGGCGTACGACCATGGCGCCGTGTTCCTGCTGGAAACCTACGTCAACAACGTCGTCGGCTCCGTCGAAGAAACCGTCCGCATGTTTGCCGAGATCGACCATCCGGCATTGGGCCTGCTGATGGACCCGACCAACTATTTCGAAGCACACAACATCGATAAGATGGATGCGATCATCAAGCAGATTTTCGACACGCTGAGCGACAAGGTGAAAATCTCGCACGCCAAGGACGTGAAGCGGTCGGGCGAGGACAAGTCGGAAAAGCATGCGTCCATCGAGGCGTCCGAGGCGCACACGTTCCGGGGTGTCGGCGAGATCGAGTTGCCGTCGCCGGGGCTTGGGTCGCTGAACTATGACTATTACCTGAAACGGCTGGCGGAAAAGCACCCGAACATTCCCATCGTGATCGAGCATCTGGAGGAGAGCGACGTGCCGCGTGCCAAAAAATTCATCGACGGCAAGCTGCGCGCGGGGGGCATCTAGCCAGCGCCATGACGGCCCCGTAGCGTTCGCCCGCAAGTTGCGGGGGACGCATGGGCACGGCGGCGGATCACATCATTGTCGGCAGCGGCATCAACGCACTGGTCGCGGCCGCGATGCTCGGGCGCAAGGGGCATCGGGTTCTGGTGCTTGAGCGCAATGATCGCATCGGCGGGTGCATCCGCACGGAGGCGATCACCGAGCCGGGCTTCGTGCATGACGTGCTGGCGACGACATTCGTGCTGTTCATCACCTCGCCGGCCTACGCGGCGCTGGCCGAGGATCTCGGCAGGCGCGGCCTCGCATTCTCGCATTCGCCGACGCCTTCAGGCGTATTGTTGCCGGACGGGCGGGCGGCGGTGATCCGCATGGACCGCGCCGCCAACGCCGCGGCGTTCGACGCATTGTCCGCAGGCGACGGCACCGCCTATCTGGCCGATCTCGACCGGCTGGGCCCGGATCTGGGGCTTGTTTTCGCTCTCCTGGGCGGTTCGCTGTGGTCGGGGGCCACGGCAAAATTGCTGGCCCAAGCGGCCTGGAAGCGCGGCTTTCGCGCCCTGGCAGGGTTTTTCGGCGAGGCGCTGGGCACCGCGCGCGGCTGGCTGGAACCGACCTATCGGTCGGACCTGATTCACGCGCTGTTCGCGCCCTGGGTGCTGCATTGCGGCCTGGGGCCGGAGAGTGCGTATTCCGGCCAGATGGCGCGGGTGATCGCGTTCGCGCTGGAAGCGGCCGGCGCCCCTATCGTCACCGGCGGCGCCGACAACATTTTGCGCGCGTTTTCCCGCCTCATTGCCGACCAGGGCGGCGAGATTCGCGTCGGCACCGATGTGGACAAAATCCTGCTGGACGAGGTGAGCGGCACCGCGCGCGGCGTGCGGCTGGCCGGCGGCGAGCAAATTTTGGCGCGCAAGGGCGTCATCTGCTCGGTGGCGCCCGGCCAGTTGTATGGGCGCCTACTGGACCCGACCGCCCTGCCCGCCCCGGTCGCGGCCGGCGTGCGCGGCTTTCGCCACGGCAAGGGCAACATGCAAATCCACTACGCCCTGTCCGCGCCGCCGCACTGGAAGACGCCGGGGCTGGACAACGTCGCGCTGCTGCATCTGACGCCGGGGCTGGACGGCGTTTCGCGCTCCCACAACGAAGCCGAGCGGAGCATGCTGCCCGCCGTGCCGACGATCTGCGTCGGCCAGCCGACGGCGCTCGACCCGTCCCGCTGCCCGCCCGGCCGCGCGATCCTGTGGGTGCAGATTCCGGATGCGCCGCGCCACGTCAAAGGCGACGCAGCGGGCGCGTTGGAGGTGCCACCGGACGGTCGCTGGAGCGAGGCGCTGCGGGAGGCGTTTGCCGACCGGGTGGAAGCGGTTCTGGCCAATCACATCGAGGATTTTCCGGCCGTCGTTATGAAGCGCCGCGCGTATTCGCCGGCCGATCTGGAGGCGTTGAACGTGAATCTGGTCGGTGGCGATCCGTATGGCGGGTTCTGCGGGCTGGACCAATTCTTCGTGTGGCGGCCGTTCAAGGGATCGGTCAATCATCGCACTCACGTGCCGAAACTATACCACATCGGCGCCTCGACCCATCCGGGGCCGGGCCTGGGGGGCGGGTCGGGGTTCTTGCTCGCGAAGGCAATCGGGTAGCGGAGTGGTAGCCCTTGGCGTAACGGCAGGGCATGTCGCCCAAGCGCCGCAGGGCCCGTGCCCGAGCTATTCCAGCCCCTACATCGGCAAGCTCGGAACCTCGGGCCGTTCCAGTGCGACGACGGCGTCCTTGGCTTCCGCTTCCGTCTGATAGACGATCATTTCCGATCTGTCGTTACCGGGGCCGACTCTGACGACCATGAAGCCCGGAAGGCTGGGGAGGCGGCCGTGGCGAACGATTTGATAAGTTGTCATGTCGTCTCTATATCACGGTTCGGCGGGATCGCACATCCGTGAACGGCACCCGTGCGACGGCGCGATCCCAAAAACGGCAGCGCGGTCCACCTCCAGTAGAACGTTTGCCCGCTTCCAAATGCCGGCCTTTCTGCTATGACTTAAGTTAGGCATAGGTAATGGATCGGTATTGAGATGTGTCGGGAGCCCCGCATTTGCGCCACATCGGCGGCCCAGCACCCCCAGGCGCGTTTGGGGTAGGGGGCCGTCGTGTCGCTCTTTCCCCGGCTCGCACGGGACACGCGCTCTATCGCAGCGTTCGAATACGCATTGATCGCGTCCATGGTCGCGGTGGCGGCTTCGATCATCGTCACCAGTCTCGATATCAATGTGGACAATATTCCCGCTAACTTGAGCACGGCATTCACCTCCGTGGTACAGAGAGTTTAGCCAGGCGACCGGGCCGTCATCCCACCAGCCGCAGAATCCCGGCCACGGCCGCGTCGCTGGCCCAGTCGGCGCCCCCCTCCAACCGGCCGCGCTCGCGCCCTTGCCGATCCACGATCAGCGTGGTCGGCAGGCCGCGCGCGTGGAGCGCGTTGGCAGCCGCGCCCTTCGGGTCCAGCCACACGCCGAGGCCCGCGACAGCGTGGGCTGCGTAAAATTTCTGCACGACAGGCGCGCCGCCCCGGTCGTCGGACAGCGGCAGCACCACGACCCCGGCCGCTGCCAGCCGCCCAGCCAAAACCGCCAGCGACGGCATTTCGGCCACGCACGGTACGCACCACGTCGCCCACAGATTCAGCACGATTCCCTTGCCGGCGAATTCCGCGAGCGTGTGCGCGCCGCCCGCCGCATCGAACAGTTTTAGCTCCGGCAGCCCGGCCGGCGGGTCGGTCGGCACGAATTTCGAAAACGGCTCCAGCGCCGGCTCGGCGTCCGCGACCGGGGTAAAAATCGGCTCGGGCGGTTTGC
>CAJCJG010000215.1 GCA_903970625.1 Solirubrobacterales bacterium 70-9
GAGGCGGCCTCGGGTTTCGGCCCCGGCGCGGCCAGCCATACGGCCACGCCGCCCAGCGCCACCACGCCAAGAAGGATCAGGCTGATCGCAGTCGCTCTCGACAAGCGTCGGGATTCCGAGTCGTTATCAAACATAACAGCCAAACTATGCGGCGCAGGCGGGCACCGCAATCGCCGTGTCACACCGATTCGACGATAGTGCCGCCCATGTGCGCCGATGGTTAACGTTGGGGCTGGCCGCCGCCTCGTCTGGCCGGCGGCGCGGCTTCGCGGTAGGGCATGGGAACCGTCGAAAGGAGTCGCCCATGGCGCTGCGCAACCGCCAACCCGCGCTGTTCCTGCCCATGCGGGTGTGGGATCTGCCCACCCGCCTGTTTCACTGGCTGCTCGTGCTGCTGATCCCGGCCTCCTACGTCAGCATGAAGCTGAACAAGATGGACCTGCACATGGCGCTCGGCCACGCCACGCTGGCGCTGTTGCTGTTCCGCTGGGCATGGGGGTTCATCGGATCGGACACGGCCCGCTTCGGCCGCTTCCTCGGCAGCCCCTTGGCGGGGCTGCGGCATCTGGCCCGCATCGGCAAGCGCGAGCCGGACGCCGAGATCGGCCACAACGCGGCCGGCGGCTGGATGGTGCTGGCGATGCTGCTCCTGCTCAGCGTCCAGGTCGGCGCCGGCCTCTGCGCCAACGACGGCGGCGGCAGCGAGGGACCACTGGCCAAATACGTGGGCGAAACCTGGAGCGACCGGCTGTCGCTGGTCCACGAGATCACCTTCAAGCTGATCCTGGCGGCAATCGCGCTGCATCTGGCGGCGATAAGCATCTATGCATTCGTCAAGCGCCAGAACCTCGTACGGCCGATGATCACGGGCAAAAAGCGCCTGCCGGCGATCACCCGCGCGCCGCGTCTGGCCAGCCCCGTGCTGGCCATCGCGGTTCTCGTGGTGGCCGCCGCGATCGCGACCGTCGTGTCCCGGCTATAGTTTCGCGCGATACGTGTGGTGGCACTCGCCGCAGACGGCGCCGGTCGCCTTGAACTGGGCGGCGAACGCCGCCTTGTCCCCGGTGGCGGCGACCTGCTGCAATTTGGCGGCCTGTGTCGCGAGGTCGCCGGCCAGCTTGTCGAACCCCGGCCGGTCCGACCAGACGGGCGGCAGCGCGTGCGTGCCGCCGCCGGTTTCGGTGCCCGGCGGGAACAGCGTCGGCACGCGTTTGGCCCAATCGGCGATCTCGCCCGCGCCGGCCGCCAGCGGCGTCACGTCGGCGTCGCTGGCCACGGCATCCTTCATCGTCTTGAACACATCGCCGACATGTTTGTAGCCGGCCCGCCGCTCGGCGATGATATCGTCCGGCGTGGCGGCCAAGGCGCCGACCGCCGTGACCAACCCCATGACCGCCGCCACGACCGCCCAGCCGCCAAGTCCATTGCGAAAAAGCCGCATCGTGGTCCCCTTCGTGTGTCCTACCGACGTATGGTGGCGGCTGGCCGGGCGAAGTCAAACGCGCCACCATCAAAAACCTGCTTGCCCGCCCGCTCGCCACGCGTCAGACGGGAAAATCACGCGCCCGAAGGAGTTGCCATGCCCGAAATTCGCTCCGTCGCCGTCTTCTGCGGCTCCCGAGTCGGCGCCTCGCCGGCCTACGTCGCCGCTGCCGTGGCGCTCGGGGAAAGCCTTGCCAATGCTGGCATGCGGCTGATCTACGGCGGCGGCCGGATCGGTCTGATGGGCGCGCTGGCCGACGGCGCGCTCGCGGCCGGCGGCACCGTGATCGGCGTGATCCCCGACTTCCTGCAACGGTTCGAGGTGGCGCACGCCGGTTGCAGCGAGCTGATCGTCACCGATACGATGCACACACGCAAGCGGCGGATGTTCGATCTGGCCGATGCGTTCGTGACGTTGCCCGGCGGCCTGGGCACGTTCGACGAGACGTTCGAGATTTTGACGTGGCGGCAGTTGAAGCTGCACGACAAGCCGATCCTCATTTGCAACATCGAAGGGTCGGCGGCGGCGCTGCTCGGCCTGATCGAGGATTCGATCCGGGACGGCTTCGCCCCGCCCGATGCGCGCGCGCTGTACGAGACGGTTGCCGGGGTGCCGGCGCTGATGCAGCGGCTGGTACGGATGGAGGCCGCGCCGGCGGGCGACTCGCGTCTGCTGTAGCAGGCGAGGGCCGGGCGGGGGCTACCCGGCCAGCAAGGCTTTCAACCCGAACGCCACCACGCCGGTCACGAGCACCCCGCCAAGATAGAGGGCCGCGAACCAGAGAAGCCGGCGCGCCATCAGTGATACCCCGCGTCCGGCTGGACCTTGCCGCGAAACACCCAGTACGCGTAGCCGGTGTAGGCCAGAATGATCGGCACCAGCACCACCGCGCCGACGAGCAGAAACGCCTGGCTCGCCGGTGGGGCGGCCGCGTCCCAGATGGTGATACTGGGCGGCACGATGTGCGGGAACAGGCTGATGCCCAACCCCGCGAAACCCAGCACGAACCATCCGAGCGCGCACAGGAACGGCGTCAGATGATGCCGCCGCGCCAGCCCGTAAAAGAAGCCGGCGGCCAGCAGCGCCACCAGCACCGGCACCGGGCTGGTCAACGCGAGGCCCGGCCAGCCGAACCAGCGATGCGCGAAGCCAGCGTTCAGCATCGGGGTCCATATGCTGACGGCGCCGATCGCCGTCAGCGTCAGGGCGCCCAGCCGCCCGGCATGTTTGTAGCAGCGGCGCTGCAAGGCGCCCTCGGTGCGCCAGACCAGCCATGTGGCCCCCAGCAGCGCATAGCCCACCACCACCGCCACGCCGCACAGCACGGTGAACGGCGTCAGCCAGTCCCACCAGCCGCCGGCATAGGCGCGGCCCTCGACATGGACGCCCTGCAAAATCCCGCCAAGCGTCAGCCCCTGGCACAAAGCTGCGACCGTCGAACCGCCGGCAAACGCGAAATCCCAGGTGGCGCGACCGCCTCGCGATTGGGCGCGAAAGCGGAATTCGAACGCCACGCCGCGAAACACCAGCGCCAGCAGCATCCCGATGATCGCCGGATACAGTGCAGGCATGATCACCGCGTATGCGAGCGGAAATACCGCGAACAACCCGCCGCCGCCCAGCACCAGCCACGTCTCGTTGCCGTCCCACACCGGGGCGATGGTGTTGACCATCGTGTCGCGGTCGTGCGCCTCGTGCTCGACGGCGAACAGGATGCCGGTGCCCAGGTCGAACCCGTCCATCACGACGTAGGCCAGCACCGCGAACGCGATCAGACCGGCCCAGACCAGCGGCAGATCCAGCCATGGCAAGGTCATCATGGCTGGCCCCCCAACGTCGCCGCAGCCCCCCCGGGCAGGGCAGGACCCGGCGTGATGCCGGCGGTGCGGGTAGGCTGGCTCGGCGAGGGGCCGCGCTCGCCGGGCACCGGCGGCCGGCGCGTCAGCGCGAACAGGTAGCTGAACCCGGCGCCGTAAACGATCAGATACACCACGGCAAACGCTGCCAACGACGTGGCGACGCCGGGCAGGCCGACCGGCGACACGCTGTCCGCCGTCCGCAGCAGGCCGTACACGGTGAAGGGCTGCCGCCCGACCTCAGTCACGACCCAGCCGGCCAACAGTGCCACGAACCCGGCCGGCGCCATCGCCACCACGATGCGGTGCAGCCATTCGGCGCGATACAGTCGCCCGCCCCGCCGCAGGATCAGGCTGGCGAGGCCGACGGCGGCCATCAGCAGCCCCAGCCCCACCATGATGCGAAACGCCCAGAACACGACCGGGACATACGGGCGGTCGGCCGGCGGCACCGCCTTCAACCCCTTCACCTCGCCGTTCCACTCGTGCATCAGCACCAGACTGCCCAGATGCGGCAGCGCGATCTCGTAGTCGTTGCGTTCGGTCTGCATGTTGGGCCAGCCGAACAGCACCAGCGGCGTGCCCGCCTCGGTCTCCCAATCGCCCTCCAGCGCCGCCACCTTGGTCGGCTGGTAGTGCAGGCTGTTCAGGCCGTGGAAGTCGCCCACGACGATCTGGAGCGGCGCCACGATGGTCGCCATCCACATCGCCATCGAGAACATCGTCCGCGCCGCTTCGTTGCTGTGATCACGCAGCAGGTGCCACGCGCCGACCGCGCCGACGAAGAACGCCACACACAGATAGGCGGCCAGCACCATGTGCGGCAGGCGGACGAAGAAGGACGGGTTGAAGATGATCGCCGCCCAGTCGGTGGGCATGAAATGCCCGTCCGCCGTCATTTCGAAACCCTGGGGCGTCTGCATCCAGGAATTGACCGACAAGATCCAGAACGCGCTGACGAGCGTGCCGAACGCGACGACGCAGGTCGCAGTGAAGTGAAGGGCCGGCCCGACCCGTTGCAGCCCGAACAGCATGATGCCGAGGAATCCGGCCTCCAGAAAGAACGCCGTCAGCACCTCGTAGCCCATCAGCGGGCCGATCACCGGCCCCGCCTTGTCGGCGAACGCGCTCCAGTTGGTGCCGAACTCGTAGGACATCACGAGGCCGGAGACCACGCCCATGGCGAACACCAGCGCGAAGGCCTTCACCCAGTACTGGAACAGGTCCTGATAGACGTGGCGGCCGGTACGCAGCCAAAGCCCTTCCAATACCATCAAATAGCTCGCCAGCCCGATCGAGAAGGCCGGCAGGACGATGTGGAACCCGATGGTGAACGCGAACTGCGCCCGTGCCAGGAAGATCGCGTCGATACCGGACATGGAACCTCTTGTTAGCCTCGTTGGTGGATATGTGGGCAGCGTCGGGAGCGAATACATTGGAGCGGCGGTCTGACGCCAGCTTGCGTGCCGCTCAACGCAGCGCTATACGCCCGCCTCGGCCGGAGTGTAGCTCAGCCTGGTAGAGCACTGTGTTCGGGACGCAGGGGCCGGAGGTTCGAATCCTCTCACTCCGACCAATTCCCCGGTCTCCCGCCGCCGCCTTGCCTGCGGGCGCACGCCGGCTATACAGGGGCCGGCGCAGCCAGGAGCCCTCGGCGCATGGACCTCAAAGACCACATTCGCAGCATCCCCGATTTCCCCAAGCCGGGCATCCTGTTCTACGACATCTCCACCCTGCTGCGGCACGCCGACGCCTGGGGCGTGGCGATGGGGCGGATGGCCAAGACCGTGCGCGCCTACCAGCCGGATCTGCTGGCGGGGGTCGAATCGCGCGGCTTCCTGATCGCGGCGCCGCTGGCGCTGAAATTGGGATGCGGCTTCATCATGTTGCGCAAGCGCGGCAAACTGCCCGGGCCGACGGTCGCTCTGGACTACGCGCTGGAATACGGCTCCGACCGCATCGAAATCCAGGCCGACGCGATCGCGCCGGGGCAGCGGGTCGTCGTGGTCGATGATCTGTTGGCGACCGGCGGCACCATGGCGGCCGGCATCAAGCTGCTGCGGGATGTCGGCGCCGTGGTGCCGGCGGCGGCGGCGCTGATCGAACTCACCTTCCTCGAAGGCCGCAAACGGCTCGACGTGCCTTTCGAGGCACTGGTGGCCTACGATTCCTGATACCCCGCCCAGCACGCCCGCGACCGAGGGCGCCCGGC
>CAJCJG010000216.1 GCA_903970625.1 Solirubrobacterales bacterium 70-9
GGCGCCGGAGCCCCGCGTGTGGCCGGTGCGGCATGCCGGCGTGGTCGGCGGCGGCACGATGGGGTCGGGCATCGCCATCGCGCTGGCGGACGCAGGCTTTCGCGTGATGCTCGCCGAAACCTCGCCCGAGGCGGTGGCGGCGGCGCAAGCGCGCGTCGGGGCGGTGTACGACCGGCAGGTCAAAGCCGGCCGTCTGACCGACGCCGCGCGGCAGGACCGGCTGGAACGGATCGGCACCACGACGAATATCTCCGCGTTGCGCGACAGCGATCTGGTGGTGGAGGCGGTGATCGAGGATCTCGCCGCCAAACAGGCGGTGTTCCGCGCCCTGTCCGCCGCCGTGCGCCGCGATTGCGTGCTGGCGAGCAATACCTCCTACCTCGATCTCGATACGTTGGCGGACGTGGTTGACGCGCCGGAGCGGGTCGTCGGCCTACACTTCTTCAGCCCGGCACATGTGATGCGGCTGGTCGAGGTCGTCCACGCAAGCCGCAGCGCGCCGGAGGCGGTGGCGACGGCGCTGTCCGTCGTCAAGCGGCTCGGCAAGCAGCCGGTGCCGTGCGGCAATGCGCAAGGGTTCATCGGCAACCGGCTGCTGCTGCGCTGGCGGCAGGTGTGCGAGTTCGCCGTCGAGGACGGGGCGCTCCCGCAGGACGTGGATGCGGCGATGGAGGCATGGGGGATGGCGATGGGCTACTTTGCCGTCTCGGACCTCGCGGGCCTGGACATCGCGTGGGCGATCCGCAAGCGGCTGGCACCGACCCGCGATCCGCGCGCGCGCTACGCCGTGGTGGCCGACCGGCTGTGCGAACAGGGGCGCTTCGGCCAGAAGACCGGGGCCGGGTGGTATCGGCATGTCGATGGCAAGCGCCAGCCGGACCCGGAGGTCGTGGCGCTGATCGAGCGTATCTCGGCCGAAAACGGCATTGCCCGCCGCCCGGTCCCGGCCGAGGCCATCATGCGGGACGTGCATGCGGCGATGGTCAACGAGGGCGCCCGCGTCCTGGCCGAAGGGATAGCGGCAAGGCCGTCCGACATCGACGTGGTGCTGGTCCACGGCTACGGCTTCCCGGCATGGCGGGGCGGGCCGATGCATGCGGCGGATGCGGTGGGATTGCCGGAAATGCTGCGCCGGGTGGAGGCGCTTCATGCCGCCCACGGGTTCGGCTGGGAGCCGGCGCCGCTGCTGACGGAACTGGCGACGAGCGGGCGGAGTTTTGCGGAGATGAGCTGAGCTGCACCGATGACGAACATCGCAACCGCCGAGAGCGGCTCCCCTTCTCGTCTGATCGACGCCAGGATCGCCGAGCTGGCCGACTGGAGGGGTACGACGCTCGCCAATGTCCGCGCCCTGATCAGAGCGGCGGACCCCGGTGTCGTCGAGGAGTGGAAATGGCGGGGCGTCCCGGTCTGGTCCCACAACGGCATCGTCTGTACCGGCGAAACGTACAAGAGCGTCGTAAAGCTGACATTCGCCAAGGGCGCGGCGCTCGCCGACCCGGCAAAGTTGTTCAATGCCAGTCTGGACGGCAATGTCCGACGGGCGATCGATCTGCGCGAGGGGGAGGCCGTCGATGCCGACGCTTTTAAGGCGTTGGTTGTGGCGGCGGTGGCCCTGAACCCGCCGAAAACCCGAAAATCGAAGGTTTGAGGACGCGGCCAGCCTTCGCCGGGGCCACGACCTCCGCGACACCGGCTATTGGCGCGACCCTTCCAGCGTCAAATGCGCGATGTAGCCCGAGCGGCTTTCGCCGGCGGCTTTGGCCAGCGCATCGAGGCGCTTCAGCACGCGGCGCGGCAAGGTAATGTTCACACGCTCGATGCTGTCGTCCAGTAAAGTTGGATCGAGTGTGACGACGCCGAAAATCCAACCGGCGAAATCGGGGTTTTGGCGCACCGCCTCAAGTCCGCTCGGCGGCGGGATCGGATCGCCGGAATCGAGGGCCGCGTCGATCCACGCCGCCGCCGCCTCCTCTGCGCCCGCAATCGCTTCGTCCAGACTATCGCCTGCGGAGAAGCAGCCCGGCAAATCCGGGACGATCACCCCGAACGCCGTTGTCTCGGTGCCGGGTTCGATGACGATGGGATAGCGCATGCGTCGATCCTCTTTACAGGCCAGCTTGCTTGCGGATCGCCGCGACCAACCCGATGCCGAGATCTTTCTTCGGGTGCGGCACCACGACGTGGCCAGGGCGTTCCGGATGCTTGAAGATTTGGTGCGAGCCGCGAACCCGATCCAGAAACCATCCCGCTCCCTTTAATTCCCGGATGAGGTCCGCACTTCTCATCGTGCGTATGCTACACACGATCAAATGCTTCCGCAACGAGGCGGGCTTTGGAAGCGAAGCCCGAAGGCAGGAGAGGCGGTGTACCCCCGCCCTCCCCGGCCCTCTCCGCCCCAACGGGGCGGAGAGGAAGCTAACTCTCCAACTCGCTGTCCCAATACAAATAATCGCGCCAACTCTCGTGCAAATAGTTCGGCGGAAACGCCCGGCCGTTGTCCTGCAATTCCCAGGTGCTGGGCTGGCGCGGCTCGTGGCGGGGGAACATGTGGCACTCGCGCGGCAGGCGGCTGCCCTTGCGCAAATTGCACGCGCCGCATGCGGTCACGACGTTCTCCCATGTCGTCCGGCCGCCCCGGCTGCGCGGGATCACGTGGTCGAACGTCAGGTCCGGCGCCGGGCTGCGCTCGCCGCAATATTGGCAACTGAACGCATCGCGCAAAAACACGTTGAAGCGCGTGAACGCCGGGCGACGCGCCGCCGGGATATAGTCCTTCAGCGCGATCACGCTGGGCAGCCGCATGGTCAGGCTGGGGGAGCGCACTTCGGTCTCGTATTCGCTCAGCACCGAGACGCGGTCGAGGAACACGGCCTTGACCGCGTCCTGCCAGGCCCACACCGAGAGCGGGAAATACGACAGGGGACGGAAGTCCGCGTTCAGGACAAGAGCCGGAAAATGTTGGCCGCCGTCAGGCAAGCAGCGCCCCCGATCTAACCGCGTTCCCGCGCCGACCATGCATCGGGTTGCCCGCCCACATGCCTGCGCCGCCGCGAACCGACAAAAGTATCACATTCATTCACCGCCGCCCGCAAGCAGGGCGCACCCGGTTTCACGCCGCCGTCATGTTCGAGTGGGTTGGCGGGCGAACTTCAGGCCGTGTCTCGGCCGAAGGCGCGTTGCAGAAACAGCGCGCCGACCGACAGGCCCTCGTCGTCCAGGCCGTGGCCGAGTCCCGGGATGGTCAGCAGGTCCACCGCAACGCGGGCCGCGCGCAGGGTCGCGGCAGCGTCGATGGAGGCGCCGGACGGCACCACGCCGTCCGCCTCGCCATGCACCAGCAGCACCGGGGGGCGGGTGCCGGTCGGCGGCGGCGGGGCGAGCAGGGCGCCGGCATAGGCCAGGATCGCGCGGGGCGGCACAGCGCGATGCAGGCCCGCATGCAGCGAGACCATGGCACCCTGGCTGAACCCCATCAGCGCCACCGCGTCGGCGGGCAGGTGCAGGCGGTCCAACTCGCCGTCGATAAAGCCGATCAGATCGGCCGCTGCGACGGCCACGGAGGCCGCGAGTTGCGGCGGAGAGCGGTCCCACAGGTCGAACCATTGGCGGCCGAAGGCGGAGGCATCGTTGGGTTCCGGCGCGTCGGGGGCAACGAACAGCGCATCGGGGAGGGCCTTGGCCCAGGAATGGCCGAGGTCGATCAAGTCGTGCCCGTCGGCGCCGAGGCCGTGCGCCAGCACCACCAGTTGGCGCGGCGTGTTGCCGGAGGCCGGCCCCCAGCGCGGTCCATCGAGTGCTCGCATGCCGTGCCCTCTCGCCTGTCAGGCGCTATATGGCGCGGCATGTCGCTCGTCACCCGATTCGCGCCCAGCCCCACCGGATATTTGCACGCGGGCCACGCTTTTTCGGCGTTCTTCGG
>CAJCJG010000217.1 GCA_903970625.1 Solirubrobacterales bacterium 70-9
TCCGATGAATAGGGTCTCGCCATGACCTGCCGGCCTCCAACCCAGCCAGCAGCTTGAATCAGATCCCGCACCGCGCCGGAATCCCCCCGACTCAAATCGGTCCGGTCATGCTCTAGCCTGCGGTGCGCGAACTCGTCCTGCGCGATCCGCGCCGCCTCGACATTGAGGATGGCGTTGACGATGCCGAGGTTGTGGTAAACGGAAACGATGCGGCTCTTGTGCTGCGTGATGCGGTTGGATTCGCGCTTGAAGGCCGCCTCACGCGTTGCGCTACTGACCTGGCGAAACGCTGGCGGCCGAGCTGGTGACGGCCGTGCGCGCGACGCCGGATGAGCTGGGGGCGCTTCCTCCTCCGTCCGCCTCGGCGGGCGCCATCTGCTGGTCGGCGTTCAGATCGCGGGCTGGTGGTTCGACGATCTCGGTCTGCTGCACATCGCCGCCGCGCTGCAGGGCGTGCGGCCGGCGCGGATGGCGTGGCCGCTGACGCCGGTTCCCTGACGGGCCCCTCCCTCAGCTTCCCGCAAGCCCGCGCAGGAGGGTGCGCAATTCGTGCAGCTTGGCCTTCGGCACCCGCTTGCTGAGCCGGGCTTCTTGTGAGGTGGTGATGCGCGTCAGCCGGCGCAGCACCAGCCGGCCGCCGGGGGCCAGGGCGATCAGCACGCGACGGCGATCGTCCGCGTCCAGCAGGCGGGAGACCAGCCCTTCGGCGACCATGCGGTCGATGATCTTGGTCAGCGTCGTCGGCTCGACCAGCGCCTGCGCCGCGAGTTCGCCCATCGGCAGGCCGTCGCTGTCGGCCAGCACTTTCAGGATGCGCATTTGCTCGATCGGCAGACCGACGACGCGCAGCCGTTCCTGCAACTCGTCTTCAAGCTGCTTGTTGACGCTGGCGATGATGTAGGCGAGGTGATCCTTGATATTCATTGGCCGCTGCCGTCCGCTCCCGAGCGCCGAAAATTTTTGCCGCAGGCGGGGGCACAGGTTGCTGCCACCGCAATTGCTGCGGACGCACGTTTTTCGCGGGCGCATCGATAATCCAATTCGGCGGCTGCCACAACATTCCTGTCCTTGCGCGCGGCGCACATCAGCCTGTCGCGAAGGGCTTCAACTCCAGCCCCTGCGCTTCCGCCAGATACACGCCGGCGGACGCCGCCATCAGCGTGGGCGGCAGGCCGCGCCGGCCGGGATGGCGCCCGGCCAGTCGCGAGAAGCGATGGCGCAGCCCGCCGACATCGGCGCGGCGGCCGGCCTGCGCGAGCCCCGCCAGAAGATGCACGGCGTCGTAGCAGGATTGGCCAAACACCGTCGCGGGTGGCGCGAGCGCGCCGAAACTGTCGCGATACAATTCCACGAAATTGTCGCCGCGCGGCGCGCGGTCCGCCGCGAGGAACGTGGTTGCGACGTACAGATTGTCGTGTGCGTGCGCGCCGGCCGCGTACAGCACCGTTTCGTCCACGGCGAGGCCGAGACGCAGCACGCGGGCGGACAGGCCGGCGGCGGCAAACGCGCGGTTGAACCGCACCGTTTCCTCGCCCAGCAGCAGGGTGACGACGACATCGGCCCCGGTCTTGCGAATCCTTGCGAACATTTCGCTGTAGTCCGTGGTGCCGAACGGCACGAGGCCGGCACCGACCACCCGCCCGCCGTGAGCCGCAACAATGCGGCCGGCCGATATCGCCGCGCGGCGCGGCCAGACGTAATCATTACCAAACAAAAAATATTTCCGCGCGTGCCGCCGCTCGATCAGCGTCGGGATGGCAAGGCCCAGAAGCTCCTCGTCCGTCCCGCCGATGGGCAGCACGTTGCGGTTCTGCTCGCCGCCCTCGTACATCGGCGAATAGACGTAGGGGACGCGCCCGGCGAGGCCGAGCGTGATCGGCGCGCGCAGATCGCTCGCGTGCATTCCGACGACGGCATCGACGGCCTCGATCTCGACAAGGCGGCGGGCGTTGAAAGTGGCCTCCGCCGCCGCCGTGCCTGCGTCGCCCAGGACCAGTTCGATTTCCCGGCCCGAGACGCCGCCACGGGCGTTCAGTTCGGCGACGGCCAGCATCGTGCAGGCGTCGCATGTGACCGCCCACAGGCCGCTCGGCCCTTGCCGCGAAACCATCAGCCCGATCCGCATGGCGCGCCCCTCCGGTTCGGCCGGCTGAAATCCGACTATCGCCGATCCGGGCAGGCAATTCCAGCCATGCCCGGCGGGGCGCCCGATTTGCGGTCGTTTGCGAGGCGACGCGACTGCTCCGATTTCGGATAGCTGCAATTCCTAGTTTTTTGCGTCCGCACGCTCCTTGGGCAGTTCCAGCGGGCGATTGGCGTTTTGCTGTTCATCGTCGCGGTGCCCGGCGATGTGTCTGCGCATGTCCGTACATGGCATCGCGTTTGCACTGCACGACTTATAGCGGCGCCCGAGAGCCGGCCCGTGTGGCTCACCCGTTTTAGGAGTTACCAAGTATGGCGTCTGTTGCGACGGTCCGGAGGATGGCTTGGTTGGGAATGGCCTGCGCGCTTGGTGCGACGGTGGCCGCGGCGCCCGCGCGCGCCGAATCGGTGCTGCGGGTGGCGATGAGCGCCGCCGACATCCCCGATTGGACGGGCGCGCCCGACCAGGGCTACGAGGGCTTTCGCTTCGTCGGCTTCTCGCTGTACGACAGCCTGACGGAATGGGATTTGTCACATTCCGACAAGGCGGCGGACATCCGGCCGGGCCTCGCGACAAGCTGGACGATCGACCCCGCCGACCACAAGAAATGGATCTTCAAGCTGCGCGAAGGCGTGACGTTCACGGACGGCTGCCCGTGGAACGCCGATTCGGCGGTGTGGAATTTCAAGCGGCTGATGGACACCGCCTCGCCGCAATACAATGTGCGCCAGCATGCGATGCAAAGCTGGCTGATCACCAACATCGCCGACATCACCAAGGTGGACGACCACACGATCGCGGCGACGACGAAGATCGAGGATTCGCTGCTTCCCTACGAGGTGGCGGGGTATTTCCAGATTTCGAACTGCGCCGTTACCAAGATGAACAACGACTACACGGCGTTCGCCAAAAGCCCGTCCGGCACCGGGCCGTACAAGTTCGACAAGGTGGTGCCGCACGAGCGGCTTGAACTGGTGAAGAACGCCGACTACTGGGACAAGACGCGTGTGCCGAAGCACGACCGGCTGGTGTTGATCCCGATGCCGGAAGCTTCCACGCGCGCCGCCGCGCTGCTGTCAGGGCAGGTCGATTTCATCGAGGCGCCGTCGCCCGACACGATTCCGCGCCTGAAGGAAGGCGGGATGAAGATCATCACCGTGCCGTATCCGCACAACTGGAACTACCAATTGCGCGCGGACCGGCCGCCGTTCAACGACGTACGCGTGCGGCAGGCGGCCAACTACGCCATCAACCGCGACGAACTGGTGGACATGCTGCAAGGCGTCGCCACGCCCGGCTACGGCAAGTTCATCGAATCGCAAACTTGGTATGGCAAGCCGCTGCAATACACGTTCAATATCGACAAGGCGAAGGCGCTGCTGAAGGAGGCCGGTTGCATGCCGTGCAAGTTCACCGTCGGCATCTCGACATCCGGCTCCGGCCAAATGCAGCCGTTGCCGATGAACGAACTGGTCAAGGAGCAGCTCGATGCGGCCGGCTTTCAGGTGACGCTGGCGCCGATGGATTGGAACTCGCTGATCGACGTGTTCTTCGGCGGCTCGCACAAATATCCGCAATACGACGCGGTGAACGTGAGCCTGTCGTCGATCGAGCCGGTGCAGGGCGTGATGAAAAGCTCGATGACGCGCTTCCAGCCACCGAATGGCTGGAACTGGGGCTATTTTACCGACCCGGCGATCGACAAGCTCGGCGAGGAGGCGCTTTCGACCTTCGACGGACCGGCGCGGGACGCGCTGATCGCGAAGATGCACGAGACCTACGTCGCCGATGCGCCGGAAGTGTTCATTGCCCACGACCTCAACCCGCGCGCGATTTCGCCGAAGGTGCATGGTTTCGTGCAGGCGCAAAGCTGGTTTCAAGACCTGACGCCGATCACCGTCGGCGACTGACGCGGCCTTCCCGTCTCGGTCCGGCGGAGGCTGTGCCCTCCGCCGGAAAGGAGTACCGCAATGTGGCTTTACGCGGCCCGCCGACTGCTGATGACGATCCCGATCGGGCTCGGGGTGACGGTGATATGCTTCGCCCTGATCTATTTGGCGCCGGGCAACCCGGTGCAAAGTCTGTTGCCGCCGGACGCGACGGCGAAGGATATCGAGGAACTGAAGCACGCCTACGGCCTGGATAAGCCGATCCCGATTCAATACGTGATCTGGCTGGGCCATGCGCTGACCGGCAATCTCGGCATCTCGATCCAGACCAACCGGCCGGTGCTGGACGAAGTGGTGCGCGCGCTGGGCAACACGATTTCGATTTCGGTGATCTCCGTCATTCTCGCGTTCGTCATCGCGATGGCATTGGGCATCCTCGCGGCCACGCGCGTCGGCGGGTTCCTCGACAGGTTTTCCACCAGCATCGCGGTGTTCGGCATCAGCGTGCCGAGTTTCTGGCTCGGCGTGATCCTGGTGATCATCTTTTCGGTGGAACTGGGCTGGCTTCCCGCCACTGGAATGGGTTCAGCCGGGTCGGACCATTTCAGTTGGTTCCAGTGGTCGGAGGCGAAATACGCGGTGATGCCGATTGTCGCGCTGACGCTGACACCGCTGGGGATTCTGATGCGGACGACTCGATCCTCGATTGCCGAAGTGTTGGCACTGGACTTCATCCAGACGCTGCGTGCGAAAGGGCTGGGGAGAACCGCCATCGTGATCCACGCGATCCGCAACGCACTGCCGCAAATTCTGGCGATGTTCGGCCTGCAACTCGGCTACTTGATCGGCGGCTCCATTCTGGTGGAAACCGTGTTCACATGGCCCGGTACGGGGTTTCTGCTGAACAAGGCGATTCTGACACGGGATATTCCGCTATTGCAGGGGACAATTCTGGTGTTGGCGATGGCGTTCGTCGGCATCAATTTGATCGTCGATCTGCTGCAAACGGCGGTCGATCCCCGGATCAAACGTGCATGAGCGATTTGTCGATCACCGGCGCCGGGGCCACGGCCGACCCGAATGCCCGCGAGGCGCCGCCGGCCTCTCAGGTGCGCGGCTACTGGGGCAATGTGTGGCAGAGGCTGCGCTACGACTACGCCACGCTGTTCTTTCTGGCGCTGATCATCCTGATCGTCGCTTCGGCCGTGTTCGCGCCGCTGATCGCACCGTTCGATCCCAATAAGGCGAGCATGGCGCACCGGCTGAAGCCGCTGTTCTTCCGCGACAACATTTTAGGCACCGACGAACAGGGGCGCGACATTCTGTCGCGTATCCTCTACGGCGGGCGGACATCGCTGCTGATGGGCATCGCGCCCGTCGTCGTCGCCACCATCGTTGGCGGCCTGTTCGGCGTGGTTGCCGGCTATGCGGGGGGCAAGGTGAACACGATCATCATGCGCGGTATGGACGTGTTCTTCGCGTTCCCCTCCGTGCTGCTGGCTGTTGCCATCTCCGGCAGCCTGGGCGGTGGCATGATCAACCAGTTGATCACGCTGACCGTGGTGCTGACCCCGCCATTGTGCCGCGTGGCAGAGACTGCAACGAGCCAGATCCGGAGCATGGACTTCGTCGATGCGGCGCGTGCCAGCGGCGCTTCGACCACATCCATCCTGTTCAATCATGTGCTGGTCAACGCGATCTCGCCGGTGCTTGTCTATGCCTCCACGCTGGTATCGGCCTCGATCCTACTCGCATCCGGCCTGTCGTTCCTCGGCCTCGGCGTGTCGCCGCCGACGCCGGATTGGGGACTGATGCTGTCGACGCTGCGGCAGGCGCTGTATGTGCAGCCGATCGTATGCGCGATGCCGGGCGTGGCGATCCTGATCACGTCGATTGCCTTCAATCTGGTCAGCGACGGGCTACGGCAGGCGATGGACGTGAAAGCATGAGCACGCAAGCGCAAGCACGGCTGGAGCAGGCGCCGGATCGTGGCGGCCGGGCGCAGCCGATGCTGATTGCGAGCCATCTGAAGCGGTATTTCCCGATCCGCGGCGGCGTACTGAACCGCACGGTGGCCGAAGTGAAGGCGGTGGACGACATCTCGTTCACGGTGCTGAAGGGCGAGACGCTCGGCGTCGTCGGCGAATCCGGCTGCGGCAAATCGACGCTGGCGCGACTGTTGATGCACCTGCTGCCGCGCGATTCCGGCGACATCATCTTCGACGGCGATGCGGTGGGGCAGTTGCACGGCTTGCCGCTGCGGGATTTGCGGCGGAATATGCAGATGGTGTTTCAGGACAGTTACTCGTCCTTGAACCCGCGCCTGCCTATCGAGCAATCCGTGGCCTACGCGCCGCGCGTGCATGGCATGGGCCGCGCGCAGGCCAAGCGCACCGCGCGCGAGCTGCTGCAACGGGTGGGGCTGCGGCCGGAATTGTTTGCCGGCCGCTATCCGCACGAACTGTCCGGCGGCCAGAAGCAGCGCGTCAACATCGCCCGCGCGCTGGCGTTGAATCCGCGAATGCTGATCCTCGACGAAGCCGTTTCTGCGCTGGACAAGTCGGTCGAGGCGCAGGTGCTGAATCTGCTAGGCACGCTTAAGCGCGAGTTCGAACTCACCTACATGTTCATCTCGCACGATCTGCATGTGGTGCAGTACATCTCCGACCGCGTGATGGTGATGTATCTCGGACAGGTGGTCGAACTCGGCCCGGTCGATGCGATCTACGCCCACCCGCGTCATCCGTATACGGCGGCTCTGCTGGACTGCCGTCTGACGGTCGATCCGGCGACGCGGATCGAGACGCCGCCGTTGGTTGGCGACCCGCCGAACCCAATCAACCCGCCCTCCGGCTGCCGGTTCCGCACGCGCTGCCCGCACGCGGAGCGCATCTGCGAGGAGCGGATGCCGCTTCTTGGCGAATGGAACAATCGTCCCGAATCTCATCTGGTTGCGTGCCACATGGTCCATGCCGGATCGGGCCACAGCAAGGCACCGCCTGGCGGGCTGCACTGATGGACATGTCTGCCCGCCCGCTGGTCGAGGTTCGCGACCTGCAAGTGAATTTTGTCAGCCGCGAGGCCAATGTCGCGGCCGTCAACGGCGTGTCGTTCGACCTGATGCCGAGCGAGGTGCTGTGCATCATCGGCGAATCAGGGTCCGGCAAGTCGGTGACGATGCGCTCCATCCTGCGGCTGCATCCGCCGCGCCGCACCGTGATTCGCGGCCATATTCGCGTCGGCGACTACGATATCCTGTCGCTGAGCGAACGCGCGATGAACGAGGTGCGCGGCGCCGTGGTGTCGATGGTGTTTCAGGAGCCGATGACGGCGCTCGATCCTGTCTATCGCATCGGCGACCAGATTGCCGAGACGGTCATGCGGCACGAGGGCTGCTCGCACGCTGATGCGATGGCGCGTGCGCTGGAACTTATGGAACTGGTCAAGGTGCCCTCGCCGGAGCGGCGGCTGCGCGCTTTCCCACACGAACTGTCCGGCGGCCTGCGGCAGCGTGCGATGATGGCCGTCGCTCTGTCCTGCCGCCCGACGCTGCTGCTGGCCGACGAACCCACGACGGCGCTGGACGCGACAGTGCAGATTCAGGTGCTGATCATGCTGCGTAAGTTGCAGCGCGATTTCGGCATGGGCGTGATCTTTGTCACGCACGATCTCGGCGTGGCGGCGCAGATCGCCGACAAGGTGGCCGTGATGTATGCTGGCCGCATCATCGAATACGGCAGCGTGGCCGACGTGCTGATGCGCCCCGCGCATCCGTACACGCTGGGCCTGCTGTCCTCCACAGTCCACGGCCAGTCGCGCGAGACGGAGATCGAGGCGATTCCCGGCAGCCCGCCCGATCTGCGGCATCTGCCGCCGGGATGCAGTTTTGCCCCGCGCTGCAAATTCGCGATTCCCGCCTGCTCGGCGTCGTTCCCGCCGCTGGTCGCCGTCGGCCCCAATCACGCCGCCTCCTGCCTGCGGGTCGATGTCGTGCGGCAGGACTCCATGGCTCTCGCATCGTAGAAACGGACAATCGTCATGAGCGATCTGCACTATCTGGACATCACGGAACTCGCGGCCCTGATCGAGACGAAGGATGTCTCGCCGGTCGAGGCCACCAAGGCGCAACTGGACCGCATTGCGGCGCTGGACGGGGCACTCGGCAGCTATGCGCTGGTAATGGCGGACGCGGCCATGGCGCAAGCTGAGGCAGCGACGGCGGAGATCTCGGCGGGAAACTATCGCGGGCCGCTGCACGGCGTGCCGGTGGCGGTGAAGGATTTGTGCTGGACGAAAGGCGTGCCGACGGCCGGCGGCATGGCGATCCACAAGGATTTTCGTCCGGACAAGGACGCGACCGTGGTGCGCAAACTGGCCGATGCCGGCGCGATCATCCTGGGCAAGCTGCAACTGACCGAGGGCGCCTACGCCGACCATCACCCTTCGATCACGCCACCGAAGAATCCGTGGAATGCCGAATACTGGTCCGGCGCTTCCTCGAGCGGCTCGGGCGCCGCGACGGCGGCCGGCCTGTGCTACGGCTCGCTCGGCTCAGACACCGGCGGCTCGATCCGCTTCCCCTCGGCGGCGCAGGGGCTGACGGGGCTGAAGCCAAGCTGGGGCCGCGTCAGCCGCTACGGCGTCTGGGAGCTGGCGGCGACCTTGGACCATATCGGGCCGATGACGCGCAGTGCAGCCGATGCCGCAATCATGCTGACCGCCATCGCCGGCAGCGACCCAAACGACCCGACGGCGCGGCAGGACAAAGTGCCCGACTATCTCGCGGAGATCGGCGCGGGCGTGAAGGGCCTGCGCATCGGCGTGGATGCCGCCTGGAACAGCGACGGCGTCGATCCGAGCGCGCAGGCGATCGTCGCATCGGCCATCGCAGCGTTCCGCGACCTCGGCGCTGTGATCGTGGACGTGACTATGCCCGACCCGACGCAGGCCATCGCCGACTGGTTCCCGAACTGTGCCGTCGAAACCGCCGTCGCGCACGAGGCGACGTATCCGGCGCGCAAGGCCGAATATGGCCCGGCGCTGTCCTCGGTGATCGAGGCGGGGCGCAAGCTGTCCGGCATGGACTACCAGAAAATCCTGCTGCGCCGCCTCGCGTTCCGGGGCGAAGTGGCTGCGATGTTCGAGGGCATCGACCTAATGCTGATCCCGGCGCACCCGTTCGCGCCGCTGACGCTGGAGAAGATGCGCACGCTGGGCGAGCAGCCCGATCTGATGGTCGGCCTGCTGCGCTACACCTGCCCGTTCGACATGACGGGCAACCCAACGATCACGCTGCCGGGCGGGTTCAGCGAGGCGGGGCTGCCGATCACGTTCCAACTGGTCGGCCCCGATCTGGGCGAGGCGGCGTTGCTCGGCGCTGGCGCCGCGTACCAGGGTGTCACGTCCTGGCACAAGCGGCATCCGGCGCTGTAATTCAAAGGGGAAACGCCATGACGACGCAAAGCCTGCAAGACCGCATGGACGAAAACGGCATCGTGCTCTCGGAGACGGACATGCCGGCGTTCGCTGAGATGGTCGCGGACGTGGATCGCATGTCGGCCTGGGTGCGCTCCTTCGAGCTTTCCTACGCCGACGAACTGGCCGTCAATTTCGTCGCACCGAAGGCATAGGAGGAGGCGATGGCCAACGACCTGCATTTCCTGACCATCGCCGATGCGTCCGCGCGCATTCGCGCCGGCGCGCTCTCGCCCGTGACGCTGACGGAGGCGTATCTGGCGCGGATCGCGGCGCTGAACCCGACGCTGCACGCCTTCGTGCTGGTGCTCGAACAACAGGCACTGGCCGAGGCGAAGCGGGCGGAGAAGGAGATCGCGGCCGGCGGCTGGAAAGGCCCGCTGCACGGCATCCCCATCGGGCTGAAGGACATCTATAACACCGCCGGCATCGCCACGACCGGGCAATCCGCGTTGTTCCGCGATCATGTGCCGGCCGAGGATGCGACGACCGTGCGGTTGCTGCGCGAGGCGGGCGCCGTGATTCTCGGCAAGCTTACCACCTACGAATTCGCCATCGGCGGCCCATCCTTCGATCTGCCGTGGCCGCCCGCGCGCAATCCCTGGAACCTCGCGCGCCAGACCGGCGGGTCTTCCAACGGCTCCGGCTCGGCGATGGCGGCGGGGCTGGCGGCCGGCACGATGGGCACCGACACCGGTGGGTCGATCCGCTATCCCGCCGCGTGGTGCGGCATCGCCGGACACAAGCCGACCTATGGCCTCGTCAGCCGCAAGGGCGTGCTACCGCTGGCCTACTCGCTCGATCACGCCGGCCCGATGTGCTGGACGAGCGAAGATTGCGCGCTGATGCTGCAAGTGCTGGCGGCGCACGACCCGGCCGATCCGGGGAGCGCGAACGTGACGGTGCCGGATTTCGCCGCCGCCCTGGGGCGCGATCTGTCCAGCCTGCGCGTGGGCGTCGCGCGCTCCTACTTCGAGACCGAGGCGCCGGCCGACGCAGAGACCATCGCGGCCCTCGACAAAGCTGCGGGACTCCTGGGCAAACTCGGCGCCAAGGTCGCCGATATCGCGCTCGCGCCGCGCGCCGCCTACACCGATCTTTGTCTGATGATCATGGAGGCCGAGGCGTTCGCGATCCATGAGCGCCATATCACGGCCACGCCCGAACTGTACGGCGCACTGGCGCGGCGGCGGATTATGGCCGGCAGCATGGTGCGCGCGACCGACTACATCAACGCACAGCGCATCCGCGCCAAGCTGACCGCCGATCTGGTCGCCAAGATGCACGATGTCGATGTGGTGGTGATGCCGACCTGGGGTGTGCCGGCCAGCGAGTTCGGCGAGGAAGCTTCCATGCGGCTCGATGTCGCGTTCACGATGCCGTTCAACGTTACCGGCAGCCCGGCGCTGTCGGTGTGTAGCGGCTTCTCCGCCGAGGGCCTGCCGCTGTCCATGCAGATCGTCGGGCGGCACTTCGAGGATGCCACGGTGCTGAAAGTGGGCGATGCGTTCGAAAGAGCTTCCGGCCTGCGCGACCGCCGCCCGTCGCTGGACCTGCCGCAAGCCGCCTGATCCATCACCGCAACAGGAGGAACCAATGCATAACATCGAGATCCCCGCCGACGCGTTGGCGCGTGTGGCAAATTTCCGCGCCGAACGGCACATGTTCGCGAACTTGGACCCGAGGCGCACCGCGCACATCGTGGTGGATTTGCAGAACGGCTTCATGGAGCCGGGTGCGCCCGTCGAGGTGCCGGTGGCGCGCGACATCGTGCCGAACGTCAACCGCATTACGCAGGCATTGCGCGCGGCGGGCGGCACCATCGTCTATCTGCGATTCATGACGGACGCGGCAGCGCTGTCGAGCTGGACCTCGTTCTACACGCATATGTTCAACGGCATCCGCCGCGACGAAATGGCTGCCGCTTTCGGGCCGGACTGCCATCATTTCCAACTCTGGCCGGGACTGGACGTACAGCCGGGCGACTGGATCGTGGACAAGTCCCGCTATAGCGCCTTCGTACCCGGCACATGCGACTTGCACGACAAGCTGCAAGCGGCGGGGATCGAGACGCTGATCGTCACTGGCACGCTGACCAATTGCTGCTGCGAGTCCACGGCGCGCGACGCGATGCAGCGCAACTATCAGGTGATCTTCGTGTCCGATGCCAACGCCGCGCTGAACGATGCCGAACACAACGCCACGCTCGGCAACATGGTGGCGCTGTTCGCGGACGTCATGGAGACCGGCACGGTGCTGGAGGCCATTCCGGCCCCCGCGCGTGCCGAGGCGGCCTGAGCGATGGGGTTCGTGGGGCCGACACCGGCCGACTTGCAGGACGCGGCGGATCGCCTCGGCCTGACCACTCTCAGCGCCGCGGACGCGGCAACCATTCGCGCGTCGCTCGACAAATCCGTCAGCGCCTTTCATCGCCTCGATGCGCTGCCCGATCCGGTGATACCGGGTGCCGACATGTCGCCGCGCACCGAGGGCCACGCGCCGACGGCGGCGGAAAATCCGTATTCGGCGTGGGCGTGGCTGGGGCCGATCAAAAGCTCCGGCAAGGGGTTGCTCGCCGGCAAGGCCGTTGCGATCAAGGATAATACCTCGGTTCGTGGCTGGCCGCTCCGCAACGGGTCGCAGGTGCTGGACGGATTCATTGCGGACTGCGACGCGACCGTCGTGTCGCGTATTCTGGCCGCCGGGGGCGACATCGCCGGCAAGACGGTGTGCGAGAATTTGAGCTATTCCGGCCACAGCCACACGAGCTGGCCGGAGCGGGTGGACAACCCGCGCGCGGTTGGCTTCGCGGCCGGCGGCTCCTCCAGCGGCAGCGCCGCCGTGATCGCGGCCGGCGACGTGCCGATGGCGCTCGGCTGCGACCAGGGCGGATCGGTGCGCATCCCGGCAGCCTGGTCCGGCGTCGTCGGGCTGAAGCCGACGTTCGGGCTGGTGCCGTACACCGGCATCTGCGCGCTGGAAGCCAGCATCGACCATTGCGGGCCGATGGGGGCGACGGTCGAGGATGTCGCGCGGTTGCTCACCGTGATCGCGGGACCGGACGGGATGGACTCGCGCCAGCCCGCGACGCTCGCGCCGGTCGATTATCTGGCGGCCATCGGCCAGGACTTGCACGGCCTGAAGATCGGCGTGATGGCGCAGGGCTTTGGTCGGCCGGAAAGCGACCCCGCCACCGATTCGGCGGTGAACGAAGCTCTCGCGCGCATGGCGGCGGCCGGTGCCACTCTGCATCCGGTCTCGATCCCGGCGCACGAGGAGATGTTCGACATCTGGAACGCCATCGCCGTCGAAGGCACGGCAGCTCTGATGTTCGAGGCAGGGACCGGCGGCTACGGCGAGGGTTTTACTTCGATGGCGCTGCTGGATGCGTTCGCACAAGGCTGGCGCACGCGGCCGGATGCGTTGAGCGCGTCGGCGCTGATGACGCTGCTGATGGGCGAACATTTACAGCATCGCTATCACGGCCGCTACTTCGCCAAAGCGCAGGCGTTGCGCGGCGCGGTGCGCAACGCCTACACCGCCGCGTTCGGCGACTGCGATGTGGTGGCGATGCCGACGGTGCCGTTCCCGGCGCTGCCGATGCCGCCGACGCAGGCGCCGTTGGCCGACATGCTGGCGGCGGCCCTGCCGATGATCGGCAACACGGCGGCGCTGAACGCGAGCGGCCATCCGGCGATCAGCGTCCCGTGCGCGATCCGCGACGGCAAGCCGATCGGGCTGATGCTGGTCGGCCGGCACTTCCAGGATGCCGTCGTGCTGCGTGCGGCGGCTGGCCTGGAAGCGTTGGGCGATTGGCAGACCTGGTAGGCTAGTCCAGCGCCGGATGCCGCGCGTGCCAGTCGGTGATCGACTGGTACGCGTGGCCCGCGCGCAGCAGAAGTTCCTCGGACAGATGCTTGCCGACGAGTTGGAATCCGATCGGCGCGCCGCGCTTGTCGAAGCCGCCGTTCATCGTCAGCGCCGGCTGGCCGGTGAAATTGAATTCGGCCGTATAGCGCAGCAGGTGCGAGATGTCGCCCTTGACCATTTCGATCCATTCGGCGGCGCCCGGCGTCACGGTTTTCATCACCGGGATCAGCAGCACGTCGATGGGCTCGAAAACTTCGGCCACCTGACCGCAGAATTTGCCGCGCACGATCTGCGCGCGGCCGAGATCCTTGGCGCTCACGTCGCCTGCGGCTTTGATGAAGCCGCCGAGACCGGCGCCATACTCGTTGCCACGACTCGGGTAGGTCGCATCGTGCGCAATCGCCGTCTCGACCATGCACAACTGCCCCCAGGCAGTGGAGGCTTCGTAGATGTCCGGGAACACCACCGGCACCAGTTTCGCGCCCAGTTCCACCAGCGCCTGTTTGGCTCCTTCCAGCGCCGCGCCGGTTTCGGCATCCAGGCCGTCGAACGCATAGGCCTCGGCGATGCCGACGCGCAGGCCACGGATGCCGCCGCCGAGGGCCGCCAGATAATCCGGCACCGGTGCCGCCAGCGCCGTCGTGTCGTTCGGGTCCGCCCCTGCGATGGCGCCGAGCATCGCCGCACAGTCCGCCGCCGTGCGCGTCATCGGCCCGATGTGGTCGAGCGACTCGGACAGATGGCATATGCCGTAGCGGCTGACGCGGCCCCAGGTCGGCTTCATTCCGGTCAGTCCGCAACCGGCCGACGGGAAGCGGATGGAGCCGCCGGTGTCCGAGCCGAGCGAGCCGTAGCACAGCCCGGCGGCGGTCGCGGCACCGGAGCCGCTGGACGACGATCCGGTCCAAACCTCTTTGTTCCACGGATTGATCGGCGTGCGCATCTTCGGATGGTGCGTCGCGTAGGCACCCTCCGTCATGCTGAGTTTGCCGAGGATGATGGCGCCCGCGCGCTCCAGTCGCTCCACGACAGTGGCGCTGTAGGGCGGGACGAAATCCTTGTGGATGAACATGCCGGCCGAGGTCGGCGCGTAGTCCGTGTAGCACAAATCCTTCACCGCGATGGGTACGCCATGCAGCGGGCCGCGCCGGAAGCCGGCTTGCATTTCGCTGTCGGCCGCACGGGCTTTGGCGAGCGCACGGTCGGCCAGCACGGTGGTGTAGGATTTCAGCCCGTCGTCGAGCGCCGCGATACGCGCTAGCAGCGCCTCCGTCACCGCGACCGAACTTGTCGCACCCGACTGCAACAAGCCGGACACCTCCATCAGGCTCAGATAGTGCAGCGGGTGCGATGCCATGGGCTACCTCCGGTCCGGGATGGTGTCCGCGCCTGCGGAAACTCCGAGAATGGACTATTGCCGGAGCGGCTATCGGGCGCAAGGACCAGCAGCCCGCGTGTCGGCGGCCACCGCGTCCGCGACACGACGGGCCTGTACCCGGACATCGGGCACCGCGACGCATTCCCAGAACACGCCGCGCACGATCGGGCCGAGCGCCCACAGGCCGGGGATGGGCTGGCCCGCAGCATCGCGTACCGCGAGCGTCTCGGTCACGTCGAGGCCGAACGCGCGCGCATCCAGCCGGGCCATCCCCCGGCCGCACAATGCCTGCACCAGCGGGCTCGCGGCCTCCGCCGCCGAGGGCACGCCGGTCGCGCTGATGACCCGCTGCACCGTCAGCGTCTCGGCGTCCTCGGCGCCGTGCGGTTGGATCAGCGCCTCCACCCTTTCGTGCCCGAACGCCGCCCCGGCCAGCCGGCCGCGCCGCACCTGCAAGAACCCCGATTCCAGCATCGCCTGCACCTGATCGGCGACCGGGGCGGAGAGGCGGTGGCGGTGGATGTCCCAGTAGGGGCGCACATGGCGCAGGAAGCGGCCGCGCTCGGCCGGCGACAGGCGGCCCCAGATGTCGGCGGTGATGGGGCGCAGACTGTCCACCACGCCGCGCCAGCCGACGCCGCGCGCCTCCGCCCGCTGCGCCTCCCAGCGCAGCCGCGCGAGCAGCAGCGATATCGAGCCTCGCTCGGCATCGTCGAGTTCCGGGGTGGGCCAGGGGCGGGACGGTGCGTGGCGGTGCGGCAGCAGGCCGCGCCGCGACAACGCGATCACCGGGCCTGCGAACCCGCCGTCGCGGAGGTCCAGCGCCAGATCGACCATGGTCAGGCCGGTCCCGCGAATCAGCACCGGCAAGCCCTGCCGCAGCCCCTTCGTGACGCCGGGCGCCCACGGATTGGTGCGATACAGCACATGCCCGCCGTCCGGCGGCGGCAGGTTGCCGATGGCCAGCACGACGGCCGATGCCGCGTGGCTGGCGCCGCCGGCCGTGCGCAGGACGAAGCCGGCGCCGTCGCGCGCGATATCGACGATCTCGGCCGGGATTTTTTGCAGGCGCCCCGGCGCGCCGGCCTCGGCGCGGTCCAGCAGCGAGCACAGATAGCGGCGGAACAGGCCGCGCGAGGCGAACTCGCCCGCATCGGTGGCGCGAATCTGCTCCGGGCATTCCCAGCGCACGGTCTCCAGCCACTCGGCGAAATGGGCGGGCCGGTCGGCGAAGGCGCTCATGTTGGCGGCGCGGACGTTCAGCAGATGGCTGGGGTTGCCGGTGCCGTAGGCGGTGCCGCAGGCGAAGCTTTCCGCCTCGCAGAGCAGCACCTGTTGGCCGGGCGGCAAGGTCTCGGCCAGATGCAGCGCCACCATGGTGCCGCTGAAGCCGGCGCCGACGATGGCTACCGGGGGAATGGATGCTGTAAAGCTGCGATCAGCCTCGCTCATGCGCGCTCTCCCGATGCCGGGAGCCTGCACTCAGCCAAGCAGCGCGTCCAGAATGGTCGCTTCCAGGGAGGCAGCCTCGGCCGAGGCGCGCGGGCGGGGCCGTGGCAGGGGCACGTCCATGTCGAGCGCCACGCGGCCGCCGCGCAGCACCAGGATGCGGTCGGACAGCGCCACAGCCTCGGCCACGTCGTGGGTGACCAGGACGGCGGTGAAGCCGGCGCGGCGCCAGATACGTTCGATCAGGCGCTGCATCTCCAGCCGCGTCAGCGCGTCGAGCGCGCCCAGCGGTTCGTCCAGCAGCAGCAGGCCGGGGTGACGGACCAGGGCGCGGGCCAGTGCCACGCGCTGCTTCTGGCCGCCGGACAGCACGGCGGGCCACTCGGCGCCGCGCTCGGCGAGGCCGACGGCGGCGAGGGC
>CAJCJG010000218.1 GCA_903970625.1 Solirubrobacterales bacterium 70-9
GATCGCCCGGCGGGCCGGCAGGCTACTTCTTCAGGCGATACAGCACGTCGTTGGGCACTTCGTCGGACAGGGATTGGCTGTCCACCACCTTGTCGGCGCCGTCCACCACTTCCTCGATCATCATGGGGATCTTGGTCTGGATGTGCAGCTTCTTGCTGAAGCTGCGCGGGCCGAGGACGGTCGGGACGTCGGTATAAGTCTCCATCTTGGCGACAACCGTCTTCGGGTCGGTGGTGCCGGTCTCAGTCACGGCTTTCGCCCAGACTTGCAGGAAGGCGTACACCGGGAAGGCGTATTGCGAGGCGGGCAGGGAGCCGTATTTGGCCTTGAACGCGGCGGCCAGCGCGGTCACGTCCGGGCGCGGGTCGCCGATCACCGCCGCCTGCACAGCGATGTAGAAGTCCGTCAGGCCCGGGGCCGCCGCCAGCCAGTAATTGCCGTCCACCGAGCTACCGTTCAGGATCGGCACGGTGATGCCGGCCGCGCGGATCTGCCGCACGGCCGCCGCCGCACCCGGCTCGTAGGTGCAGAGCATCACGTTATCGACCTTCTGGTCGCGGATGGCGTTGGCGAGCCGCGTGACCTGCGAGGCGATAGAGGCGTCGGCGTTCTTGAACGTGTCGCGGCCGACGATCTTGCCGCCCTTCTTCGGATACAGCCAGTCGTAACCGGCGCAGACCGACTTGTCGTACTCGATGCTGTCGTCCAGCAGCACGTATCCGGACTTCCAGCCCTTCTTCTCGACCGCCCATTCGCCGGCGGCGGCACCCTGCAATTGGGCCGCACCCGAGGCGGTGAAGGACAGGTTGCCGACGCCCAATATTCCAGCCTTCGGATCTTCGGCGCACAGGAACGCCGAGATGATCCCCGCGCGCTGCGCCTGCAATGCGGACGGTGCGCCGTAGTCGTAGTCGCAGGTCGCGAACGCCAGCACGGCACCAGCCTGGACGACAGCGAGGCCGGCCTTCGCGCCCTCGGCGCGGTCCGACTTCGTATCGGCATCGACCGCGCGCAGCTTCTTGCCGAGCAGACCGCCCTTTTCATTGACCTGGTCGATGAATAGCTTGGCCATCCGGGTGCTGTCGCCGTCGTACGCCTGCATCGGGCCGGAGAGGGCCACCGAGAAGCCGATGACGATATCGTCCGCCGCCACGGCTTGCGTGGCGCCGCCGTGCAAAGCCAGTCCCGTCAGAGCAGCGAGGAGTGCCCCGCGCTTCATCCATCGAGTCATGAGTTGCAACCCTTCCCCTTGTTGGCGTCGCGTATGTTCGTACAAGCCAGCGTAGCAAACGCCGGACCACTGCCAAGCCCGCTCAAGTGGTTTCCTCGATCAGCAGCAGTCCGAACCGATCCACCCGCACATGTTGCCCGGGCAGAATCATGGTCGTGGTGGTCGGCTCGTCCACCAGCGCCGGCCCGTCGAAGCGGGCGCCGGCCGGCAGGTTTTCCCGACGGTACACGGGCGCGGACATCGCGTGGCCGCCGCCGGCATGAAGATCGCGGTGTCCGACAAGCGCATCCTGCAACCGTGCTCCCGCGCCGATATCCGGCATGCCGATGCGGGGCGTGTCGAGTTCTGCGGCCAAATGGAATGTCACCATCTCCACCCCGGTGTCGTCGAGGCGGAATGTATAGGCCCGTTCGTGCGCGGCGTGGAAGGCGGCGGACAGGGCAGACAACCCGGCCGCCGGATCGAAGTGGGCGGCGACCGTGTGTTCCTGGCCGGCGTACCGCATTTCGATGGCGTGCGTGTGCAGGATCGCCGCCGAGGGCGTAGCAAATTTCTCCGCTGCGTCGCGTTCCAACGCGGCGAAAATGACGCGCGCCGCCGCAAGGGCAGATTCGTCCAGCGTCATCAGTCGGGTGCGGTGCAGGTCGATCCGGGGCCGCGCCGCCAGCATCCCCCAGGCGGAAAATAGGCCGGCATGGCGCGGCACCACGATGCGCTTGACGCCCAGTTCCCGCCCCAGCGTCGCCCCGTGCATCGGCCCGCCGCCGCCGCTGACGACCATGGTGAGGTCGCGCGGGTCATGGCCGCGCTGGATGGTGACGAGTTTTAAGGCGTTGATCATGTTGGCCTCGGCCAACCCGATCACGGCTTCCGCCGCCGCGACGACGGACAGGCCCAGATGAGCCGCCAACGGCGCAAAGGCGCGCGCGGCCAGCGCCGGATCGAGGCGGATTTTGCCGCCGGCGAAGGCATGCGGGTCGATGGCACCGGTCAGCAATTTGGCGTCGGTCACGGTCGGCGCCTGCCCGCCACGCGCGTAGCAGGCCGGGCCGGGATCGGAACCCGCACTTTGCGGGCCGACGCGGATGGCGCCGGTCTCGTCGATGCGCGCGATGGAACCGCCGCCGGCACCGATTTCGACGATATCCACCACCGGCACCTGCACCGGATAGCCCGGCGCCAGCCGCGTCCATTCCAGTTTGTAGTCGGGTCGCAGCACCATGCGCCCGTCGCGCACCAGCGAACATTTCGCCGTGGTGCCGCCCACGTCCAGATACAGAATGTCGCTCTCGCCCAGTGCCTCGCCGATCCGCACGGCACCCGCCACGCCGCCGGCCGGGCCGGATTCGACCAGCACCAGTGGTGCCGCGCCGGCCGCCGCGAAATCCGCCAGCCCGCCGTTGGATTGCATGCAGTAGCTCGGGCAGCCCAGCCCCTCGCGCTCCAACGCGCGGACGAGATTTACCAGATACCGCGCCATGATCGGCTGCACGTAGGCCGACAAGACGGCGGTGTTGGTGCGTTCGTATTCGCGCCATTGCCGCGACACCTCGTGGCTGGCGGCGACGGCGACGCCAGGGAGCCGCGCGCGCAGCAGCGCCGCCGCTGCCGCCTCGTGCGCCGGGTTCACGTACGAATGCAGAAACAGGATCGCGACTGCTTCGACCTGTTCGGCCGCCAGCGCATCGGCGATGGAGTCCAGTTCCGCCAGTGCCAGCGGCGTGCGGACGCGGCCTTTCGCGTCCATCCGTTCCGTGATCTCGAAGCGCAAATGGCGCGGCACAAACGGTTCGGACGGTTGCGCATGCAGATTGTAGAGGTCGGGACGGTTGCCGCGCCCGATGGCGATCACGTCGCGAAAGCCGCGCGTGGTGACGAGGGCGGTGCGGACGCCCTTGCGTTCGGCGATGGCGTTGATGACCGTGGTGCCGCCGTGGACGAACAGCGAAATGGCGGATGGCGCCAAACCCGTCGCACCAGCCAGCCGGATGGTATCGATCACGCCCTCGGACGGATCGTGCGGCGTCGTCAGTGCTTTGCCGACGAAGATTTCGCCCGTCGCTTCGTCGAAGCCGACGAGATCGGTGAACGTGCCGCCGGCATCGGTCGCCACGCGCGTCAATGCGCAACCCCGTAGATCGACAGCGCCGCGTCTTCCGTCAGTAGACCGTCGCGCACGTCGCGGGCGACCGAGGCAGGATCGCGATGTTTCGGATCGCCCCAGCCGCCACCGCCGCCCGTCAGGATGCGCACGCGGTCGCCGCGTTGCAGCTTGAATCGGGGCGTGCGCGTGAGAGGAATACGGTTCCCGTCACGGAGAATCTCGATGCCGTTCAGGCTGCCCACGCCGCCGCCATCGGCCCCCCACGGGCGCGTCGCGTTGCGCCCAAAACTGGCGTAGAGCACGGCGTCGTCGCATTCGATCTCGTATTCGCGCACCAGCCCGAAGCCGCCGCGATGTCGCCCGGCGCCGACACCGGCGGCGACGTTGTAGTCGTAGCGAAGGATCAGCACCGGGAACTTTGCCTCCAGCAGTTCGACCGATGTGTTGTAGGTGTCGCCGTCGGTAATCGCGATCATGCCGCTGGCGCCGTCGCGCGTGGAGGTGGCGCCCCAGCCGCCGTTCTGCGGTTCGATGTGGACAAACAGCCCGTCGGGGCCGGACCCGGCGATGTAGGTGGCGCACAGGCTCATGTAGCTGCCGGCGGGGAAGCGCGACGGGACCAAGGGCGCCAACGCCTTCCAGACGAGTTCCGAGGCTTGCGCGGCACCTTCGTAATACCAACCGGTGGGCGAGGGCTTTTCGGCGGTGAACACGGTGCCGGGCGGGGCGGTAACGGTGAGCGGGCGAAACCAGCCGTCGTTCGCCGGCGCCTGCGGGCCGACCAGCGCTTTCATCACCGTCTTGACGGCCGACGTCAGCGCGCCGCGGCTGCAATTGATCGGCGCGTTGCGGGCCGCACTGGACCCGGTGAAATCGGCCTCGATCTCCGATCCGCGAATGCGCACCGTGACCTGCACCGGGATCGCGTCGTCCACCGCACCGTCGCCGTCGATGATGTCACTGGCTTGATAATCGCCGTCTGGCAGCGCCGCGATCACCGCGCGGGCCTGCCCCTCGCTCGTGGCAATCAGCCGCCGGAATGCGGCGTCCAGCACGTCTGCCCCGTATTTCGCGACGGTTTCCAGCAGGCGGCGGTCGGCGATGCGGACGGCGGCGAGCTCGGCGTTGATGTCGCCCATTGCCAGTTTCGGCAGGCGCACATTTTCGACGATGATGCAGACGATGTCGTCGATCAGCCGGTCGTCGCGACACAGCCGGATGCCGGACAGGCGCAGACCTTCCTGGAACACCGAAGTCGCATTCGGCGGCAGACTGCCTTCGATGGCGCCGCCCACGTCGAGCAGGTGCGCCACGGCGATGCCGAACGCGACGATGCTGTCATCGGAAAAGATCGGCCGGACGATGGCGAAATCGCAGGCATGCGTCCCGCCCTCGAACGGATCGTTGGTCAGGAACACGTCGCCCGGCGCCATGTCCGTGCCAAAACGTTCGACGATGAAGCGCACTTGCCGCGAGAACGTGCCGGTGAAGATGGTGATGCCGTTGGTCTGCGCCACGAGATCGCCGCGCGAATCGCAGATGCCGCAGGCGAAATCGAGCACTTCGTACACGACCGGACTCATCGAAGCGCGCGCCAGCACGATGGCCATTTCATCGACGATGGCCAGCAGCTTGCCGGCAATCACCTCATGCGTGACAGCGTCGAGCATGGGGCCGCGTCAGTCGGCCCAGTAGGCGGAGGCGCGCTTGGCGTGCATCTCGCGGAATTGCGCGGTGGAGTTCGGCAGCAGTTTTCCGGTTTCCCAATCGAGGATCACGGCGTAGTGCCGCACCAGATCCAGCGCATCCAACTCGCCCGCCCGGAATTTTTGCGCGACCGTCTCCGGTTCCTCAGCCAACCATTCGCGCCGCAGCGCACGGATGCGGGCACGCTCTGCCGTGGTCGCCTCCACATCCACTTCGTATTCGGCCAGGTCGATGTCGATGACCTTGAGCACGACGCCGTAATCCTTGCGCGCGCGCTCCAGCGACACGTAATCATCGGCCACGTCCTCGCGCACGGCAATCGGGTCGCGCTCCAACGGGTCGCCGAAGCCGCCGCCGCCGCCGGTCGGGCGGCTGAAATTGTCGCCCTCCCTCAGCGCCACGTCGGAGAATGCCGAGCCGAGCCACTCCACAGTGTCCGAACCCGAGCGCGTCAGGCTCAGGCCGTGCGGCATGGAGGGCAGACCGCCCTGAATGCCCCACACGATGGCGCGCTCGCGGTCGCAGATGTAGGAGATCACGGTCTTGTCCGCCTGCCGCAGCACGCTGGCCTTGCGCACGCCGGCGCCGCCGCGCCATTTGCCGGGGCCGGGCGAGTCGGTCAGAATCTGATATTCCGTCGTCAGGATCGGCGAGCCGCGCTCCTGCCCTTCCACCGGCTGCGATTGCAGGCCGGTGCCGAAGCAGGCGGTCGTGACATTGCAGCCGTCGCGGCCGTTGCGCCCGCCCCAGCCGCCGGGCAGCCAATCGTAGAACATGAAGATCGGCTTTGCAGGCGAGCGCAAATCGCGCCCGCCGGTCAGCAGATATTCCAGATTGAACGCGCAGGCGATGGCGCGCTCCGGGATGATCTTCGACCAGATCTCGTAGATCGAGTTCATGATCTTCTCGAACGGCATCAGGAACCCGGTGACGGCGACCGGCCAGCGCGCGTTGACCACCGTGTCCTCGGGCGCGATCACTTCGATGGGCCGATAGAAGCCGGAGTTCAGCGGCAGGTCCGGGAAGAACGTTTTCATCCCGGCCGCGACGGCGGAAAACGTCGAGCCGAAGGCCGAATTATACAGCGAACCGATGCAGGGATGGCTGCCCGTAAAGTCGTAGATCACGCGGTCGCCGGTTTTGGTCATCTTGACCTTGACCGGAATCATGCCCTCGCCGCCGGCCGGATCGCGGTCGATGAAATCCTGCGTCTCCCACACGCCATCCGGCAGCGCCAGCAAGCGTTGGCGCATCGCGCGTTCGACGTAATCCTGCACGTCGGCGAAGCCGGCGACGACCGTCTCTTTGCCATATTTGCCTACGAGACGCAGCAACTCGCGCTCCGCCACGCGTGTCGCCTCCGCCTGCGACAGCATGTCGCCGATGATCGAAGCCGGATCCCGCGTGTTGGAGGCTATCATGTCCGCGACATCGCGGCGGAACACGCCTTTGTCCCACAGCCGGATCGGCGTGATGCGAATACCCTCGCGGAACATGTCGCGGGCTGCGACATCGAACGAACCGGGCACGCTGCCGCCGACATCGGACCAATGGCCGTTGGATTGGGCGTAGGCAATCGGTTTGCCGTCCACGAACACCGGCCGGATCAGTCGCACGTCGGGAAAATGCGTGCCGCCGGCATACGGGTCGTTGATCGCGAACACGTCGCCGGGATGCATGTCGTCGCCGAAATAGCGGATCACGTCTTTGCAGGTGTAGTGCAGCGTGCCGACATGAACGGCGATGTCGTAGTTGCCCTGCGCAATGGAATCGCCGTTCACGTCGTTCAGCGCGCTGGAAAAATCACGGTTGTAAATCACGAACGAATAGCACGTCCGCAAAACCTGCTCGCCCATCTGATCGACGGTGGTGATGAAGGCATTCTTCAACACCTCGAACGTCACCGGATCGAGAGCGAACCCCTCGCGCTGCGTGGCCATTCTTAGCCCTCCATCCGCATGACGATGTTCAGGTAGCGATCCACGGTCGCGCGTGCGCCGGGCGGCACGACGACGGTGGAATCGAGTTGTTCGACAATGGCCGGCCCATCGAACACCGCGCCCGCCGGCAAATCCGGCCGCCAATAGACCGGCGTGTCGAACGCAGCGGGCGCATCGAACCAAACCGGGCGATGCTCAAGCGGTTCCGGCCTCGCCCCGCCCGTCGCATGCTCCGCGAGCGCCGCCTTCGGCACCATGCCCACCGCACGCAGATTGAGCCGGTACAGATCGACCGGCGCCCCGTCGCGGCGGAAATTGTATTCGCGCTGGTGCAAATCGTGGAACGCCAGCACCACCGCATCGAGCGACCCGATCGGGCTGCCGACCGGCACCGCCATCGACCGCCATTGGCCCTGGTACATCATGTCCACGGTGCGCTCCATAACGACCTGGTCATCGTCCACGCCCTCGTGCCGCATGCGCTCCCACGCTTCGGTTTCCAGCGCGGCGAAGCGCGCCTCGATGGCGGCCACGTCGGCCGTTGCGACCGACTGGATGTAGCTTTCCGACAGATCGTGCTGCACATCGACCAGCAGGCAGCCGAGCGCCGAGGTCACGCCCGGATTCGGCGGCACGATCACCACGGGGATCGACAGTTCGCGCGCCAGCGCAAACCCGTGCAACGCCCCCGCGCCGCCGAACGCGACCAGGGCAAAATCGCGCGGATCGTAGCCCCGGCTGATCGAAATGAGCCGCACCGCGTCGGCCATGTTCGCGTTGGCGACGCGCACGATGGCTTCCGCCGCCTCGTGCAACTCCATGCCGAGCTTGTCGGCGACCCCGGTCTGCACCGCGTCGCGCGCCTTGTCCGCGTCCAGCGTGATCGAGCCGCCGGCAAGCCCTTTTCCGAGGCGGCCGAGCACGACATTGGCATCGCTGTTGGTCGGCACCGTGTTGCCGCGCCCGTAACAAGCCGGGCCGGGATTGGCGCCGGCCGATTGCGGCCCGTTGCGCAGCGAGCCGCCCTCGTCGATCCAGGCGAGCGACCCGCCGCCCGCGCCGATGGTCAGCACCTCGATGCTCGGGAAGCGGATCGGGTAGCCGAATTCGATGTACCAGTCCTTGGTCACGCGGGATTTGCCTTCCCACGCCAGCGAGACGTCGCAACTGGTGCCGCCCATGTCCAGGCCGATGGAATTCGGGAAGCCGCATTGCGAGGCGATGTAGCGGCTGGCGATGGCCCCGGCGGCGATGCCGGAGCCGGCGAGGCGCGCGGCGAACTGGCGCGCCCCCTTGGTCGTCATCACGCCGCCGCCGCTGTGCAGCAGAAGCAGATCACGCTTGTAGCCGCCCTCGCGCAGCCTTTCGCCCAGCCGCTCGCAGTAGGTGCCGACGACGGGAGCGAGGATCGCGTTGACGACGGTGGTGGAAAACCGCTCGTGCTCGAAAATCTCCGGCATCACGTCCGACGACGCGGTGATGGCCACGCCGGGCAATTCCTCCTCCAGAATCGCCTTCATGCGCTGCTCGTTCGTCGCGTTGGTAAACGAGTTCATAAAACAGACGGCAACGGCGGCGACGTTGCGCTTGCGCAGGATTCGCGCCACTTCGCGGGCGCCCGCCTCGTCGAGCGGCGTCACGATCTTGCCGGCGGCGTCCACGCGCTCCTTGACCGTCAGGCGGTCGCGACGCGGAATGTAGGGGCGGGCCACATCCTTGTATGTGTCCCACAGATCTTCCTTGTTGGCGCGACGGATTTCGATAACGTCGCGAAACCCTTCCGTCGAAACCATCGCGCCGCGCGGCAAGCGGCGAGTGATCAGCGCATTGGTCGCCACCGTCGTACCATGAGAGAGCAGCGCCACGTCGGCGAGCACCACATCGCCTTCCCGCAAACCGGTCATGAATCCGTCGATCGGGTCGGGCGTGCTGGCCGTTTTGGCGACGCGGATCAGGCCCGTATCCTCGTCCAGGATACAAATGTCGGTGAAAGTGCCGCCGATATCGACGGCCACGCGCAAACTGGTCATGGGGGATGCGGGTTCCTGCTCGATGCGAATGGCACGGGTGCTCTTAAGCAAGGAGCGTGCCCCCGTCCATCCCGACCTAAATAATCAGCGTCAGCAGCGCGCCCACCGTTCCCCATCCAATGTCGATCATCACGCCCAGCAAGCCATCGGTGCTCGCCGGCAGCCGCCCTTGCAGACCGGTGCGGCGCAATTGCTTTGGCCGGCTGATCGCGAGCCACATCCGGGTGGCCGCCGCCAGCACGCTTGCCACGCATGTCGCGGGAAACGCCGGGGCCATCTTCAAGCCGATTGCGACCACCGGCAGGCCGCCCACCACCGCCAGCGCCAGGACCGTCACCACCACCTTGGCCCGCACGACCAGCCCTGCCGATACCGGCGAGGTCACGGCCAGCGCCGCCGCCTGATCCGCCTCGAACGGTCCGGCCGTGATGATTTTGGTGATCCGGCCGGTCATCATCGCGGTCAGGAACACCACGCCGGCCGACGAGTGGAACCCGGCGTTGCCGATGTTCATCAGGGCCACCGCCCCGGGCACCAGGAACACGAACTGGTAGAAGACCTGAGCGGCCAAGCCGGGGTGGCGCAGCAGAAGGCGCCATTCCTTGTGCAGCAAGGCCCCGAACACACCGCTGCCGAACCGCCGCTCCACCCCCGCCGTCCGCGCGCCGCGCGGCACGGCCAGATTGCTCATCACGCCCGCGCCGTATGCCTGCCCCAGCGCCGCGCTCACCGTCATCACGGCGGCGATGGCGGTGGCCGCCAGCGCCAGCATCGGCAGCAGATCGCCCAGCGCCGCCCGCGCCGGCCACCATTGCGGGCCGCCAGGAACGACTCCCTGTGCCGGCACCAGCGCGTCCCACACCCGCGCACGCATCGCGTCCGGCACCACCACACGCGCCTGCGTGGCGAAAAACGACAGCGCCCCGAACAGCGTCGCCAACGCCCGCGCGACCAGCCGCGTCCAGCGCGGCCCGACCCAGGCCAACAGCCCGAACGTGATCGCCGCCCCGGTCGCGGCTGCAACGAGGGTGAGGCTTGCCAGCACCGGATACGCTCCGGCCCAGGCAAACCGGCCGCGCAGCAGCATGCCGTCCACCACCGGCAGCACCAGCAGCAGCGGCATGAACCCAGCGATGACCGCGATGGCGACCAGCCGCGTCGTCAGCACCCGCCGCATCGGGATCGGCGAGGACAGCAGCAGGTCCAGATCCCCCCGCTGGAACAGCGCGTCGGTCGCCTCGGAGATTGCCTTGGACAGGAACAGGGTGAACATCCCGGCAATCGCGAACGATCCCGTCAGCAGCGCCTCTGTCCGATAATCGTCGTGCAGGCGGGCCAGCGCCGGGGCGGCCGCGAACCCGACCAAATGCAACAATATGATGGTGGTCAGCAGCACGATGCCCACCGTCCGCCGCTTGCGCCCGCCGGCCGAGCGCAGGTCGCGCCCCGCGAGGCGCAAATCGTGCCTCAGCAGCCACAGCGTCGAGCCGGGGCGGAACAGGCCAGCCGGCGCCGGGCCGCTCGCGATGTCGCTCATGCCGGCTGCTCGGCGGTCAGATGCAGGAACACGTCCTCCAGCGTGGTCTGGCCGCTGCCGGCGCGGTCCCGCAACTCGACGAACGTGCCCTCCGCCACCATTCGGCCGGCGTTGATGATCCCGATGCGGTCGGCCAGCCGCTCCGCCACTTCCAGCACATGCGTGGTCAGCACCACGGTGCGCCCGGTCAGCACGCGGGCGCGCAACAAATCCTTCACCTGCCGGGATGCCGCTGCATCCAGCCCGCTCAGCGGCTCGTCCATGATCAGCAGCGCCGGGTCGTGCAGCAGCGCACCGGCCAGTGCCGTTTTTTGCCGCATGCCACGCGAAAACCCCTCGCACGGTTCGCCGCGATGCGGCCACAGCCCCAGTTCCCTCAAAAGGGACTGGGCGCGCTCCCGCGCAAGAACGGTGGGCACTCGCCACAATCCGGCGACGAATTCCAGATACTCCAGCGGGGTCAGACGATCGTACAGAAGCGGCTCGTCCGGCAACCATGCCATGACCTGCTTGGCCCGCGCCGGGTCCGCCAGCGCATCGGCCCCGGCAACCTCGATGCTGCCCGAATCCGGCGTCAGCAGCCCGCACACCATGCGCAGGGTCGTCGTCTTGCCGGCGCCGTTCGGCCCCAGCAGGGCATAGATCTCCCCCCCTGCGATGGTGAGGTCGAGGTGGTCCACGGCCGGCCGGCCGAATGTTTTGCAAAGTTGACGAACGATCAGCATGCGACGCCCAGCCTGCCCGAGATTGCCTATGAAACTCCTATACGCCGCCCCGCACGCCGTCATCGTTTTCTTATCCGCGAAAGACGATTGTCGAACCGTCCCGGCAACCGGAGTGAATCATGCTCGACATCGTTTTCGTTGCCCTCGGCGTCGGCTGGCTGGCGCTCTGCGTCGGTTACGCCGCGCTCTGCGACCGGCTGTGAGGCGCACATGCTTATCGACAACATCCTTGGCGGCGTCGTGGTCGTCATTCTCCTCGTCTATCTCACCTATGCGCTCGTCCGCCCTGAGCGGTTCTGAAGGCGTGATATGACACTCAACGGTTGGATTCAGATCGCCGTCTTCACGGCGATCATTGTCGCGTTGACGCGGCCGCTCGGCGGCTTCCTCATGCGCGTCGCGCAGGGCGACAGGCAATTCCTGTCGCCCGTTCTCGGTTGGCTGGAGCGCGGTTTTTATCGCGTCGGCGGGATCGACCCGAACAAGGAACAATCCTGGCTCACCTACGCGGTGGCCATGATGGTGTTCAAGGGCCTCGGCTTCCTGTTGCTGTACGCGGTGCTGCGGTTGCAGACATTGCTGCCGCTGAACCCGGCGGGGCAGGGCGCGATCACGCCCGATCTGGCGTTCAACACCGCCATCAGCTTCCTGACCAACACCAACTGGCAATCCTACGGCGGCGAATCGACGATGTCGTTCGCCTCGCAGATGTTCGGCCTGACGGTGCAGAACTTCCTGTCCGCCGCCGCCGGCATCGCGGTCGCGCTCGCGGTGATTCGCGGGTTCTCGCGCCGCAGCGCCAAGACCATCGGCAACTTCTGGGCCGACATGACGCGCATCACGATCTACGTGCTGCTGCCGTTGTCGATCATCGGTGCGCTGGTGTGCGTGTGGCAGGGCATTCCGGAGACATTCACCGGCACGGTCGAAGCAACCACGCTCGAAGGCGCCAAGCAGATCATCGCGCTCGGCCCCGTGGCCTCGCAGGAAGTGATCAAAATTCTCGGCACCAACGGCGGCGGGTTCTTCAACGTGAACTCGGCGCATCCGTTCGAGAACCCGACGGTGCTGATCAACGTGCTGCAATGCATCGCGATCTTCGCTCTCGGCGGCGCGCTGACCAACACGTTCGGCCGCATGGTGCGCGACGAGCGGCAGGGGTGGGCGATCTTCGCCGCGATGGCGCTGTTGTTCGTCGTCGGCGTCGGCATCCTGTACTGGTCGGAATCGCACGCCAATCCCGCCATCGCCTCGTTGGGTGTCGATCCGTCGCTCGGCAATATGGAGGGTAAGGAGGTTCGCTTCGGCATCGCGCAGACCTCGATCTTCGCCACCGCGACCACCGATACGTCGTGCGGCGCGGTCGACTCGATGCACGAAAGCTTCCTGCCGCTCGGCGGTGCCGTGCCACTGGTCAACATGATGCTCGGCGAGGTGATCTTCGGTGGCGTCGGCTCCGGCATCTACGGGTTCCTGCTGTTCGCCATCGTCGCAGTGTTCGTCGCGGGGCTCATGGTAGGCCGCACGCCCGAATATCTCGGCAAGAAGATCGAAGCGCGAGAAGTCAAGCTGACGATGCTCGCTATCCTGTGCCTGCCGCTGATGATGCTGGGTCTGACGGCGCTTGCCGTCGTCTTGCCCGGGCCATTGTCGGCGCTGTCGGCCGCCGGCCCGCACGGCTTCACGGAGGCGCTGTACGCCTACGTGGAAGGGGCGGCCAACAACGGCAGCGCGTTCGCCGGCATCTCCGCCAACACGCCGTTCTGGAACACCTCTCTGGGCATCGACATGATCGTCGGTCGCTTCTTCGTGATGATCCCGGCGTTGGCGATTGCCGGCTCGCTGGCGGCGAAGAAAACCTTGCCGGCATCGGCAGGCACCTTCCCGACCACCGGCCCGCTGTTCGTCGGCCTGGCCATCGGCGTCATCCTGATCGTCGGCGGCCTGACTTTCTTCCCGGCGGTGGCACTCGGCCCGATTGTCGAGCACTACGCCATGAACGCCGGCACGCTCTACTAGGGGCAAGACAATGGACGCGATGACTCCTCCCACTCTGCGCGCGCCGCGTGTCGGCACGCGGACTTCCTCGACGATGCTCGATCCGAAGATCCTCTGGCCTGCGGTCGGCCAGAGCTTCGTCAAGCTCGATCCACGGCTGCTGTGGCGCAACCCGGTGATGTTCGTGGTGGCGATCGTCTCCACGCTCACCACCGTGCTGTTCATCCGCGATCTGCTGGCGGGCAATGCCGGCCTCGGCTTCTCGCTCCAGATCAACATCTGGCTGTGGTTCACCGTGCTGTTCGCCAACTTCGCCGAAGCCGTCGCCGAGGGGCGCGGCAAGGCGCAGGCGGCGAGCCTGCGGCGCGCCAAGACGGAGACGGTGGCGCGGCGCCTGCTGCCGAGCGGCGTGACCGAAGCCATCGCCGGCACCCAGCTACGCGCCGGCGACATCGTGGTCGTCGAAGCCGGGGACATCATCCCCGGCGACGGCGAGGTGATCGAAGGTGTGGCCTCGGTCAACGAAGCGGCCATCACTGGCGAATCGGCCCCGGTGATTCGCGAAGCCGGCGGCGACCGCTCGGCCGTCACCGGCGGCACGCAGGTGATGTCGGACATGATCAAGGTCCGCATCACCGCCAACCCCGGCTCCACCTTCCTCGACCGCATGATCGCGCTCGTCGAAGGCGCCTCGCGCCAAAAAACGCCGAACGAGATCGCGCTGAACATCCTGCTCGCCGGCATGACGCTGATCTTCGTCTTTGCCGTCGCCACCATCCCGAGCTTCGCCGCCTACGCCGGCGGCTCGGTCTCGGTGCTGGTGCTGGTGGCGCTGTTCGTCACGCTGATCCCGACCACCATCGGCGCGCTACTGTCGGCCATCGGCATTGCGGGCATGGACCGCCTCGTGCGGTTCAATGTGCTGGCGATGTCCGGCCGCGCGGTGGAAGCCGCCGGCGACGTGGACACGCTGCTGCTCGACAAGACCGGCACCATCACCATCGGCAACCGGCAGGCGAGCGAATTCCTGCCGATCTCCGGTGTGTCGGAGCGCGATCTGGCAGACGCGGCGCAACTTGCGTCGCTGTCCGACGAAACGCCCGAAGGCCGCTCCATCGTCGTGCTGGCGAAAGACCAGTACGGCATGCGGGCGCGCGACATGGCGGCGTTGAACGCGCAGTTCATCCCGTTCAGCGCGCTGACGCGGATGAGTGGGGTGGATGTCGAAGGCCGGTCGATCCGCAAGGGCGCGGTGGATTCGGTGATCGCCTATGTCGGTGCCGGCGGCGTCCAGGACAAGGAAATCCGCTCGCTGTCCGACCGGATCGCCAAATCCGGTGGCACGCCGCTGGCCGTCGCCGAAGGCAAGCGGCTGCTCGGCGTCATTCACCTCAAGGACGTGGTGAAAGGCGGCATCAAGGAGCGTTTCTCCGAACTGCGGCGCATGGGCATCCGCACGGTGATGATCACCGGCGACAATGCCTTGACCGCCGCTGCCATCGCGGCGGAAGCGGGCGTGGACGACTTCCTCGCGCAAGCCACGCCGGAAATGAAACTCGCGCTGATCCGCGATGAGCAGGCGCAAGGCAAGCTGGTCGCCATGTGCGGCGACGGCACCAACGATGCGCCGGCGCTGGCCCAGGCGGATGTGGGTGTGGCCATGAACACCGGCACGGTCGCCGCCCGCGAAGCCGGAAACATGGTCGATCTGGACAGCGATCCGACCAAGCTGATCGAGATCGTCGAGATCGGCAAACAGCTTCTGATGACGCGCGGCGCGTTGACGACCTTCTCCATCGCCAACGACGTGGCGAAATACTTCGCCATCATCCCGGCGGCCTTCGTGGCGTTCTACCCGCAGCTCAACGCGCTGAACGTCATGCACCTCGCCACGCCGCAAAGCGCGATCCTGTCCGCGATCATCTTCAACGCGCTGATCATCGTGGCCTTGATCCCGCTGTCGCTGAAGGGAGTCGCGTACCGTCCCATCGGTGCCGGCGCACTGCTCGGGCGCAATCTTCTGGTCTATGGTTTGGGCGGCATCATCGTGCCGTTCGTCGGCATCAAGGCGATTGACATGCTCGTCACCGCCATTGGCCTCGCGTAAGGGTTCCAGTCATGCTCAGTCATCTTCGTCCCGCTTTGGTTTTGCTGCTCGGCTTTTCGCTGCTGACCGGCATCGCCTATCCCTACCTGATCACCGGGATCGCGCAGGTCGTGTTCCCGTACCAGGCCGGCGGCAGCCTTGTGATGCGCGACGGCAAGGTCGTCGGCTCGCTGCTGATCGGCCAGAACTTCGTCAGCGAAAAATACTTCCACCCGCGCCCGTCGGCGACGACGGACACGGACCCGAACGACGCGACCAAAACCATCGCCGCGCCGTACAACGCCAACAACTCCTCCGGCTCCAACCTCGGCCCTACCGCCAAGGCGCTGATCGACCGGGTGAAGGACGACACGGCCAAGCTGCACGCCGAAAACCCGAACGTGCCGGTTCCGGGCGATCTGGTGACAACCTCGGCCAGTGGCCTCGACCCGGACATTTCTCCGGCCGGGGCCGACTTCCAAGTGCCGCGCGTGGCCAAAGCGCGCGGCATGACGGAGGACGCCGTGCGCGCCCTGGTCGCCGCCAACACCACGCCGCGCTTCCTCGGCCTCTTCGGTGAACCGCACGTCACCGTGCTGGCCCTGAACCTCGCTCTTGACGCGGCGGGCAAGTAAGCGTCTCCACGCGCTATGGACACGCGAAACGGGCGCCCATCGCCGGAAGCCCTCCTGAAAGCAGCCGCCCGCGAGAATGGTCGCGGGCGGCTGAAAATCTTTCTGGGCGCCGCGCCGGGCGTCGGCAAAACCTACGAAATGCTGGCCACGGCGCAGGCGCGGTTGCGGGAAGGTGTCGATGTCGTGATCGGCATCGTGGAAACGCACGGCCGCGCCGAGACCGAAGCGCTGATCGAGGGGCTGGAGCAAATCCCCCGCAAGCGCGTCGAATACAAAGGCCGCGAACTGGAGGAGATGGACCTCGATGCGCTGCTGGCCCGTAAGCCGGCGCTCGCCCTGGTCGATGAACTGGCGCACAGCAATGTCCCCGGCAGCCGCCATCCGAAGCGGTATCTGGACGTGGCCGAACTGCTCGCCGCCGGCATCGATGTTTATTCGACGCTGAACATTCAGCACATCGAAAGCCTCAACGACGTCGTCGCCCGCATCACCCGCATCCGCGTGCGAGAGACGGTGCCGGATTACGTGCTGGATCAGGCACACGATGTCGAGATCATCGACATCACGCCGGACGATCTGTTGCAACGCCTGCGCGACGGCAAAGTGTACGTGGCGCAGACCGCGACCCGCGCGCTCGACCATTATTTTTCACCCGGCAATCTGACGGCGTTGCGCGAACTGGCGCTGCGCAGCACCGCGCAGCGGGTCGATGCGCAATTGCTGGACCATATGCAGGAGCACGCGATCTCCGGCCCATGGGCGGCCGGCGATCGTGTGCTCGTGTGCGTGACCAGCGGCAGTGCGCGCGATGGGTCCGCCGCTGCCCTGGTGCGCTACGGCCGCCGCATGGCCTCCCGCCTGCGCGCCCCCTGGGTCGCCCTGCACGTCGAAACCGCCCGCACGCTGCGCATGTCCGAGGCCGAGCGCGACCGCATCGCCGAAACCCTGCGCCTGGCGGAAACCCTCGGCGCGCAGGCCGTCACGCTGCCCGGCCGCGACGTGGCGGAGGACATTCTGGCCTACGCGCACGAGCATAATTTCACCCACATCGTCGTCGGCAACGCCGGTCCCTCGCGCTGGCGCTTCATACCGACCGTCACGCAACGGCTCGTGGCTCGCGCCGCCGACCTGCCCATCCATGTGCTCGGCCAGGAGCGCGACGCGGCGGAAGCGGAGGAGGAGGCGCCGCAAGCCGTCCGCCCGTCCACGCCGGTCTCATGGACGCCGTACGGCGTCAGCGCCGCGCTGGTCGGCGCCGCCGTGCTGGTTGGCGTCGCCCTCCGCGAGGTGTTGCAGGCGGCGTCGATCTCATTGGTGTTCCTGACAGCCGTGCTCGGTGCCGCCGCCGCGTTCGGCCTGTGGCCATCGCTGTTCGCCTGCCTGCTCAGCGTGCTGGCCTACAATTTCTTCTTCCTGCCGCCGCTCTACACCTTCACCATCGCGGACCCGGAAAACGTGGTGACGCTGGTGTTCTTCCTGATCACTGCCGTCGTCGCCAGCAACCTCGCCGCCGCCGTCCGCGCCCAGGCCGTCACCGCGCAATCCCGCGCCCGCACCACCGACGATCTGTACCAGTTCAGCCGCAAGCTCGCCGCCATCGCGTCGCTCGACGATCTGCTATGGGCCGCCGTGTACCAGGTCGCCGCCATGCTGAAGGTCCGCGTCGTGCTGCTGCTGCCGGAGGGCGACAGCATCGCCGTGCGCGCCGGCTACCCGCCGGAGGACACGCTGGAGGACGCCGACCTCGCCGCCGCGCGCTGGTGCTGGCAGCACAACCGCACCGCCGGCCGGGGGTCGGACACGCTGCCCGGCGGCCGGCTGCTGTTCCTGCCCATCGGCACCGGGCGCGGCCCGGTCGCCGTCATGGGTATCGAAAGCGACCGCCCCGGCCCGCTTTTGGCCCCCGACCAGCGCCGCTTGCTGGACGCGCTCGGCGACCAGACCGCCGTGTCCATCGAACGCATCACGTTGGCCGAGGACGTGGACCGCGCCCGCCTGCTGGCCGAGACGGAACGGCTGCGCTCCGCCCTGCTGACCTCGATTTCCCACGATCTGCGCACGCCTTTGGCCTCCATCCTCGGCGCCGCCAGCAGCCTGGAAAGCTACGATGCCCTCCTCGACCCCGCCGGCAAGCGCGACCTGTTGCGGACGATCCAGGAGGAAGCCGAGCGCCTCGGCCGCTTCGTCGCCAACCTTTTGGACATGACCCGCCTCGAAGCCGGCGCCTTGGCACCGAAGCGAGAGGCGGCGGACATGGGCGAACTTGTCGGCAGCGCGCTCGCCCGTGCCGGAAAAGTGCTGGCCACGCATCGGGTGGAGGTGGACATCGCCCCGGACCTGCCGTTGCCCGAGCTTGACGTGGTGCTGTTCGAACAGGCCCTGTTCAACGTGCTGGACAACGCCGCCAAATACGCGCCGCACGATTCCTTGGTTCAGGTGCGCGTGTGGCACGAGCCGGCGGCGGGGGAACTGCGCTTGCAGGTGATCGACGAAGGCCCCGGGATGCCGCAAAGCGAACTGCCGCATCTGTTCGAGAAATTCTATCGCGTGCAGAACACGGATCGGCAGCGCCCCGGCACCGGTCTCGGATTGGCCATCGCCCGCGGCTTCGTGGAAGCGATGGGTGGCCGGGTGGAGGCCGCCAACCGCACCGACCGCTCCGGCGCCGTGTTCACCTTCGTCCTGCCGGTTCCCGCAAGATGACCTCGATCCCCGCCGTTCTGATCGTCGATGACGAGCCGGCCATCCGCCGCCTGCTCCGCACCAGCCTCATGGCGCAAGGCTACCGCACGATGGAGGCGTCCACCGGCGCCGAGGCGCTCGCCGCCCTCGGCGCTTCGCTGGGGGAGGGGCGGGAGCCGGTGGACGTGGTGCTGTTGGATCTCGGCCTGCCGGACATGGACGGCATGGAGATCATCCGCCGCCTGCGCGCCGCCTCCGCCGTCCCCATCGTCGTGCTGACCTCGCGGGAGGACGAGCGCACGAAGGTGGCCGCCCTCGACCTCGGCGCCGACGACTACGTGACCAAACCGTTCGGCATGGCCGAGCTGATGGCCCGCCTGCGCGCCGCCGTCCGCCACCGCTTGCAGCAGGAGGGGGCGGCCCCGGTGTTCCGCAGCGGCGACCTCTCGGTCGATCTGGTGCGCCGGATCGTCACCGTCGGCGCCGCCTCCGTCCATCTGTCGCCGCGCGAATACGACATCCTGGCGCTGCTGGTGAAGCACGCGGGCAAGGTCCTCACCCACCGCCACATTCTCGGCCAGTTGTGGGGGGCCAGCGGTGACGTGCAGCAACTCCGCGTGTATGTCCGGCAGGTCCGGCAGAAAATCGAGGCGGACCCGGAGCAGCCGCGCCACATTCTCACCGAAACCGGGGTCGGCTACCGACTGGCCGTGCAGGAGTGACCGCTTGACGACGCCCACCACCTTGGCCGACGCCATCGGCGAAGACCGAATATTCCTGCGCCTGCGCGCCCAGGACAAGCCGCGTCTGTTGCAGGAACTGGCTCGCCGCGCCGGTGCGGTACTGGGCATCCCGGCGCCGGAGATCGCGGCGGCCTTGGCGGCGCGGGAGGCGTTGGGCTCCACCGGCGTCGGCGGCGGCATCGCCGTGCCGCACGCGCAACTGCCGGCGCTCGCCGCCACCGCCGCGTTCTTCGTGCATCTGGACCGCCCGGTCGATTTCGCCTCCATCGACGGCAAGCCGGTCGATCTGCTGTTCATGCTGCTAGGTCCGCCGCAGGCCCGCGCCGAACATCTTTCCCTCCTTGCCGCCGGAACGCGAAGGCTGCGCGAACGCCCCGTCGCAGACGCCCTGCGCGCCGCCGCCACCCCGGCCGAAGCCCGCGCGCTGCTGGTCGCGACCCACGGGTGAGCCTTTTTCGCCCGTCCCGCCCCGACTAACCGCGTCACCCGGGCGAAGGCCGGGTTCAAGCCCGCGCGAAAGTCGGAGCGCACGGCCTCTGGATTCCGGCCTCCGCCCATGGGCGCTGACATAGGCGCTTTCTTCTCCCTCTCCGCCCGCTCTTCGCGGGGGGAGAGGGCCGGGGTCATAGGCGCTAGGTTAAGCCGAACTGCCCATTTGTACTCGTCACCCCCGCGAAGGCGGGGGTCCACGGGCGCGCAAATCGCTGCTGATGACCCCCGACACCAAGGCTGCGCGCGCGTGGATGCCCGCCTTCGCGGGCATGACGGGCACAAGGTGGGAACGGCGGGGGATGACCCGGCCATCCACGGGGTGAGGCTGCCGCCGAACTTGGAGCCTGTTTTCCGAGGTTCCAACACCTCCGGGTGGGGCGGCGTGGATGGCCGGGTCAAGCCCGGCCATGACATTATAGATATGATTCGGGCAAATGCGATTGCCCTGCCCACAAGAGGAGAGGGAGAAGCGGCGGCGGCAGCTTCACGGCTGCGGTTGCGACGGCAATGCCTGCTCTCACGCCATCGTCTGCGCGCGGCTTGACTTGGGCGGGGCGACCTGCCGCAATCGTTGCTGTTGCTTACAAGGAGGAAACAAAATGAACAAGAAAATGGCAGCTTGCGCCCTCGCCGCCGCCCTGGCCGCCTGGAGCAGCCCGGTGCGGGCGGCAACGCCGGGCGGGGATTGGGTGGGGACGTGGGCGGCCAGCCCGCAGCCGGTGTGGACGGCGGAGTTCCCGGCGCCGTGGAACCTGCCGCGCAATATGTGGAACCAGACGGTGCGGCAAATCGCGCGCGTGTCCGTCGGCGGCGCGCGGGTGCGCATCGTGCTGTCGAACGAATATGGCAATCGGCCGCTGGTGATTGGGGCGGCGCATGTGGCGCTGGCGGGCGACGGGGCGGCGATTGCCGGCGGGTCCGACCGGGCGGTGACGTTCGGGGGCAAAGCCTCCGTCACGGTGCCGCCGGGGGCGCCGGTGGTCAGCGATCCGGTGGAGTTGGCGGTGGCGCCGCTGGGCAGCCCTCGCCGTCAGTCTGTTCCTGCCGGAGACGACGCCGATTTCGACGGCGCACTCGGAGGGCGTGCAGACGGCCTACTTCGTCGGCGGCAACCACACGGGCGACGCCGACATCAAGCCGGACGCGACGATGAAGGGGCGGGCGTTTTTGTCCGAAATCCTGGTCGATGCGCAGCCGGACAGCCGCGCGGTGGTGACGTTCGGCGATTCGATCACCGACGGCGCCAACTCCAAGCCCGACACGAACCATCGCTGGCCGGACGTGCTGGCCGAGCGGCTGCAAAAGGAGGGGGCGGGACACGTCTCGGTCGTCAACGAGGGCATTTCCGGGGCGCGCGTGCTGGCCGACCGGATGGGCGACAACGCGCTGGCGCGCTTCGACCGCGACGTGCTGGCGCAGCCGCATCTGAGCACCGTGGTGCTGATGATGGGCATCAACGACATCGGCTGGCCCGGCTGCGCGCTGGCACCGACCGAGGTTGCGCCGACGGCCGACGCGATCATCGACGGCTACAAGCAATTGATCGCGCGGGCGCATCTGCACGGCGTGCGGATCGTCGGGGCCACGCTGACGCCGTTCGAGGACACGTTCCACGGCACGCCGCTGTTCGGCTACTACGACGAGACGAAGGAGGCCAAGCGCGAGGCCGTCAATGCGTTCATCCGCAGCGGCGCGTTCGACGGCGTGATCGACTTCGACGCGGCAACGCGCGACCCGGCGGACCCGAAGCACATTCTGGCCAAATACGATTCCGGCGATCATCTGCATCCGGAGGATGGCGGGTATCGGGCGATGGCAGAGTCCATCGACCTGAAAGTGCTGCTGGGCAACTGACGGCGGCCTGGAGTTGGCGGATGCTGCGCCCGGCACAGGCCGGGCGGGCATGTGCGAAGCGCGGGGCGGCGGGCGGTAAATCGTGTTAGGCGGGTCCCCCGCACCGCCAAGGCTTTTCCATGACCGACTCCATCTACCGCCGGGCCGTCGTGCTGGGCCTGCTGATCGCGGTGGGCGCGTTTGCCATCGACATGTACGTGCCGGGGTTCGCCGCCATCGCGCAAGACCTGCATACCGATCCGGGCACCGTGCAGCTCAGCATGACCAGTTTTTTCGCCGCACTCGCGTTCGGGCAGATCGTCTATGGGCCGGTGTCGGACGCGATGGGGCGGCGGCGGCCGATCTTTGCCGGGCTGGGGCTGTTCCTGGTGGCGAGTGCCGCGGCGGCGTTCGCGCCCTCCATCGGCACGCTGATCGCCGCCCGCTTTGTGCAGGGGCTGGGGGCGGCGGCGACCGCCGTGGTACCGATGGCGGTGATCCGCGACCAGCACACGGGGCCGGAGGCGGCGCGGCTGCTGTCGCTGGCGATGGCCTCGCTGAGCGTGTCGCCGATCCTCGCGCCGGTGTTCGGCGGGCTGCTGGTGCAATACACGTCCTGGCGGCTGATCTTCGTGGTGCTGATCGCGATTGGCGTCGCAGTGGTGGCGATGGTGGCGCGCTTCCTGCCGGAGACGCTGCCGCCGGAGCGGCGGGCGGCGTTCCGCTTCGTCGGCATCCTGCTGACCTACCGGCGGCTGCTGGTGACGCGACGGTTCCTGGCGCCGATCCTGATCGCATCCTTCGCGCAGGCGGTGCTGTTCGTGTTCATCTCCGGCGCGCCGTTCCTTTTTGTCTCGCTGCACCAACTGCCGCCGACAGTGTTCGGGCTGCTGTTCGCGGCGCACGCGATCTGCATCATTGGCGCCAGCCAGTTCAACGCGCCGCTGCTGCGGCGGTTCGGGACGCAGAAGCTGATCGGGGCGGCGGCCGTCGTGGTCAGCCTGGCGGCGTTGACGTTCGCGGCGATGATTTTCAGCGGCAGCACGGCGCTGTGGCCGCTGATCGCCTGCACGCTGGCGATCTTCCTGAGCCTCAGCCAGATCCTGGCGCCGGCGTTTTTGGCGGCAATGGAGCCGTTCGGGTCGGTGGCCGGGGCAGCGGCGGCGATCGGGGCGGGGATGGAGTTCACGTGCAGCTCGGTGACGACGCTGGTGATGGGGTTGTTCGCGGACGGCACGGCGCGGCCGATGGCGGTGGCGATCGCGCTGACGGCGTGCGGGACGTTTGCCGGCTGGGTCTATTTCATCCGCACGCCCGAGCGGGCAGCCGGCACACTTCCTGCGTGAAGCGGGAACGACGCGCGTGCATTTCGCGGCGGCACGGATATAATTCGTCACAATGCGGGGACGCGGGGCCGGAGGATCGACGACATGGCGGATGGGCTGACCGACGCACACTACGACTGGGCCGAGAAATTCTGCCGCGTGAGCGTCTCGCCGGCGGGGGCGGGCGCGGACGACGACGGGCGGACGAGCAAGCAGCCCGACCTGTCGCAGCAGACGCCGCAACATACCAAGGACCCCAACCAGGAACTGTTCCTGAAGGAGCCCGGCGACGCCCAGGACATCAGCGACGACGACATCCATCAGGGCCGACTGGGCGACTGCTATCTGCTGTCCTCGCTTGGCGAGATCGCCCGCATCAATCCCGCGGTCATCCGGCAGATGGTCAAGGACAACGGCGACGGGACGTACACGGTGACGCTGTACAAGCGCAAAAGCGGCGCCGGCCATTTCATCGCGGGCGCGTTGACCGGCCACCCGGCCATGGAGCCAGTGAAGATCACGGTGGACGGCAATTTCCCGACCGGCACCGACGAGGACAAAGGCTCGGCCAACCAGGGCGCCGATCAGGACAAAGTCGGCAGCAAGAAAGAGATTTGGGTGCAGGTCATCGAGAAGGCGTATGCCAAGCTGAACGGCGGCTACAAGGAGATTTCCGGTGGCCATGCGTCGGACGCGATGACGGCTTTGACGGGGCAGGACGCGAGCGAGTCCTCGATGACGGGCTTCCTGGGGATCGGCGGCGTCTCCCAGGACGATCTGGTCAAGGCGTTCCAGGCCGGCAAGCCGGTGGTGCTGAATACGCCGAAGAAGGACAATCTGCCGTTCAATCTGGTCGGCCCGCACGCCTACATGCTGGAAGACATCGTGGTCGGTACCGACGGCAAGGCGATGGTGACGCTGCGCAATCCGTGGGGCGATAATCCGGGCAACGCCAATCCGCTGATCAAGATCAAGTTCGAGGACCTCTCCAAGGGGATCACCTCGGTGGACATCGGCGGCGCACTGCCCAAACCGCCGCCGCCGCCGGCACAGCCGAGCGCGCCCCCGTGAAGCAATCATACCGTTTGCTCGTCGCTGTCGTGGTGGTGGCCCTGTCAGGAGTGATGAAGATGCCGGATGGCGTGGCGGAGACCGCAGCGAGCGGTCAGGTGGAACTGGGCGAGAGCATCCCCGGCGAACTCGGGGCCGCGTCGATCGGGGTGATGGGCATTGCGCGCGACGCGCGCGAGGCGCGGCTGTCGCTCGGCTGGCGGGCGAAGGGCATCGGCTGGAGCAGTTCGTTGGTGTTGCGCGAAGGCAGCCTGGTGCCCACACCCGGCCAGGTGTTCCGCGTCAGCGCGATTGTGGGCGCGCAGGGCGGCCATCGCGCCAAGGTCGTGTTCACGCCGGCCGGCGACACGCCGCCGGGGGTCGCGGCATCGGCCGACGCAATGGTGCTGGCGGCCGGCGACGGCTCCCACGCCGGGGGCATGCGGTTCGGCGACCGGGCGCACACGACGTCGATGATCGTCACGGCGTGGGAGCCGAGCGAGGCGGCGCCGGCTGCCGTGACGATCGAGTGGTGGCCCAGCGACGATGTGCGCGCCTACGCCGATCCGGCGTCGGTCCACAGCATCCGGGCAACCGTCGGTAGCCGCATTGAGGTGCCGCAGGGTAGTCTGTCGGTCCTCGCCGTCGAGGGCACGACGCCCGCGCACGGCGCACGGGTGATATTGCGGCCGGACTGAGCTTGCGTGCCTGAACGCCAACCTTTGACCAGCTACGGCCTCGTCGCCAGCACGTAGCCGGATGGCGATTTCGGGGGCGTCAGGCGCTCGGCCATCGTCTGCGCGTTGCGGGACAAGGCCGGCAGCGCGATGGGGAAATCGGCGGCAGGCAGCGGACAGGAGAAGCAGTAGCCCTGGTACAATTCGCAGCCGAGCGCGTGCAGGAAGCCGACCTCGTCCTCCGTCTCGGTGCCCTCGGCCAAGGCGCGCAGGCCGAGGCCGTGGGCGAGAGCGACCAGCGCTGCGCAGATCGCCTGACTGTCGGGCGCACGGTGGACGCCGACGATGAATTCGCGGTCGATTTTGAGTTTGTCGAACGGGAGTTTGCGGACATAGCTCAGGCCGGCATGGCCGGTGCCGAAATCGTCGATGGCGATGCCGACCCCGAGATCGCGCAGACCGCCGAAAACGGCTCGTGTCCGGTCGTGGTCGGCCATCGCGGCTGTCTCGGTCAGTTCGATTTCCAACTGGTCGGGGGCGATGCCGGAGGTGCGCAACGCCTCCCTGACGAAGGAGAGCAGGTTGCGGTCGAGGAATTGCCCTGCGGATAGGTTGACGGCGACCTTGAGGCCCGCGAGGCCGGCCCGATTCCAGTCGCCGAGTTGGGTGCAGGCGCGGCGCAGTACCCATACCCCAATCGGGTCCATCAGGCCACACGCCTCGGCGGCGCCAATGAAGCGGCCGGGGGGCAGCAAGCCATGGACGGGATGCTGCCAGCGGATCAGCGCCTCGACACCGACGACGCGGCCGAGAGAGAGGTCGATGACCGGCTGGTAGTGCAGCGCGAATTCGTCGTGGGCGAGGGCGCGGCGAAGATCCTGCTCCAGCCTGCGGCGCTCAACGGCGGCTTGCCGTGTGGCGGGAGAATGGAAGGTGACACGCATGTCATCCCTGACCAGCGCGAGCGCGGCGACGGCGTGGTCGATCAGGGTTTCGGGTGCCTGGGCGTCCTGTGGAA
>CAJCJG010000219.1 GCA_903970625.1 Solirubrobacterales bacterium 70-9
GTGTCGAGCACCCCGCCGCCGCCGGCCCGGGCCGCGCGCGCCACCAGCTCCGGCAGCCGGTGATAGGTCTGCGGTCCCAGCACGATATCCACGTAGGGCGCGCGGGCGACGATCTCCGCCCCCTCGGCCTGTGCCACGCACCCGGCGACGGCGATGATCATGCGCCCGCCCTCTGCCTCCCGCGCCTGTTTCAGCAGGCGCAGCCGCCCAAGCTCGGAAAACACTTTTTCCGAGGCGCGGTCGCGGATGTGGCAAGTGTTGAGGATCACCATGTCGGCGCCGTCGGGCGCCGGGGCCGGCGCGTAGCCGAGCGGCGCCAGCACGTCCGCCATCCGATTGCTGTCGTACACGTTCATCTGGCAACCCCAGGTGACGACGTGCAGGCGACGGTTTTTTTGGGTCAAGACAACGCCCTCGGGTCGGCCGGAACCGCCCGGCCTGGAAGGCGGGGAGCAATGGTCGTCCGTGGGGCGCGGGTCAAGCGCAAGGGCGCGAATCAGCCTCCATGCCGGCAGCCACAAAACGAGACAATGTCGCAGCAATCGGGGTGGCCGTGTCAAGCAAACCGGCAAAGATTTCGCCGATCCGTCACGCAAAAGCCGGCGAGGCCACGGGCGGCGGCCGGTTCTGGCGCAGCATCGCCGCACCCTCGGCCACTGCATTCCACGTCGCATGCGCCAGCGCCTTGCGACTCGGAAAGTCGGCCGGGTCGAGCGGCGCGTGCAGCAGGACAGTCGCGCGCATGCCGCGATACTGGGCGATGCGCCAGAAATGCGAGCCGATATCCATGTCGCCGTACCAGGAGAACAGGGCGCGGGTGTTCCGCCCGGCCGGCAGATAGCCGAGACGGTCGTACACCACCGAGACCGGCTGCACGAGCGGTGGCCTGCCGTCCGGCGTGGCCGGCAACTCCGCGACGGACAGGAACGCGGAGCGGAACGGCATCACCCGCGACCCGTCCGAGGTCGTGCCTTCGGGGAACAGGATCAGATTGTCGCCGCCGGCCAGACGTGCGCGCATGTCGTCGCGCTCGCGCACTGTCGATGTCCGCTTGCGGCGGACATAGACCGTGCGGCCGAGCTTCGCGACCCAGCCGATCACCGGCCAGCCGGCCACATCTTCCTTGGCGATGAAGCAGGCTTCCAGCCGCCCGCCGAGCACCAGGATGTCGAGCCAAGAGGAGTGGTTCGACACATAGACCACCGGCCGTCCCCCGGCGCCGCGCGCCAGCGGGCGGTGTCCGATCAGCCGCACCCGCACGCCCACCAGCCGGGACATCAGCGACCAGTAGATGCGGGCAAACACGATCTTGCCCCGGCCCGGCAACACTATCATCGCCGATTGGACGACAAGCGACACCAGCGTCCACAGCAGGATCGCGATGCCACGCGAAATCACCCGAATCCGCCGCACCAGGATGCGATTGGCCGGCAGCGTCAGCGCGTTCCAGCCTTCTTCCGCCGGCTCCGCCGGGCGGCGCAGCAGGGGACGGCGCTCGGCCTTCAGACGGTGCGGGGCTGACGACATGGTCGATGTCATATACGGCGTCGGACAAGGCGGCGACAATGACCGGCCTTGCAGGGCATTAATTACGATAATGCAACGTTATGGGCGTGCCAAGGCGCAAGCTTGGATCGGGCCGTTTTTCGTCGTCGGGTTAGTGTCAGGTGCAGCCAGGGGCCAAACTGGATGCAGGGTTGGGGTGGCCGGGGCTTAGGCGCTCCCGCCGGTCTCATTGACATTTTAGCAGTCTGGGGTGCCGCTTTCGGGCGGGACCGTTGCAGGCACCGGCGCTTCGTCGGAATTTTCGCGCGCGCGTGTCCGCAAGTCCGGCGGGCTTTTGCCGGAGCCTGTTGGGTGACCTGGAGCGGGGCAAGTTTGCCTTCCCGGGCCAGCGCGGCGAGTTGGGACAGGGCGTCCACGAGGCCGCGAACCTCATCCTCCATCCAGGCGATCAGCCATTTCGGGATGCACCACCCGTAGCGGGCCGCAATCGCGTGGATCAGTGCCATCAAAGCGGCACCGAAGCGCTCGGCCGGGGGAAAGGGTGGGGTGTTGGACATAGCGATATGTTAGTATGAATGGCGATGACTGGGCAAGAGAAAAATTGCCGAAATCCATGGCGCCGCGTGCGGCCTCCGCCGAATGACACCCGAATGGCGCTACGACCCGACCAGGCAAGGCGTTTGTCCCTATTGCCGTGGCAAGCGCCGGATATCGACGCCCTGCGACCCGGATGGCATGGTCCCGTCGCCAAGACTGAGGGTGAAATGCGTCAGACAATGAACGGGGGCGACTGGGCGCGGTTGATTGGCCTGTCGCTTCTGTGGGGCGGTTCCTTCTTGTTTTACCGCATGCTGGCGACCGAGCTGCCGCCGCTGACGACGGTGTTTGGCAGGGTCGCCATCGGCGCCGCCGTGCTGTTCGCAATTCTGGCGCCGCGCGCGACGACGATTCGCGTGCCGCGCGCGCAATGGGGCCGGTTTCTTCTGCTGGCGGCGATGAACAATGTGCTTCCCTTCACCCTGTTTGCCTGGGGCGAAACACGGGTCACTGGCGGAACGGCGGCGATCCTGAACGCGATGACGCCGATGTTCGCGGTCGTCGTCGGTGCGCTCGTGTGGCGCCTTCCCGTGACACGCACGAAGCTGGCTGGCGTTATCTGCGGCATAGCGGGCGTTGTCGTGCTGATCGGGCCCGGTGCCCTGGTCGGGCAGGATTATCTCGGACAGGCGGCGTGCCTGCTGGCGGCCCTCAGCTACGGGTTCAGCGCGCATTTTGTGCGCCGTATCGCAAATGTCACACCGCCCAACATTGCCCTCGGTCAGTTGACCGCATCGACGCTGATGCTGCTGCCGCTGATGGTCGTGGTTGACCAGCCCTGGACCTTGCCAACGCCGACCTCTCTCGGCTGGCTGGCTCTCATCGGACTCGCAGTGCCGTGTACGGCATTGGCGTATTTGATGTTCTTCGATCTGGTTGCCCGCACCGGAGGCAACAACACCGCGCTCGTCACGCTGCTGGTTCCGGTCTCCGCCGAGTTGCTTGGCGCGGTCGTATTGGACGAACCGATTGCCTGGAACGCGGTGGCCGGTATGGGACTGATTGCCGCAGGGCTTGCCGCCATCGACGGGCGATTGCTCAGGCCGCCATTTCGGCCTGCGCCGGCACGACCTGCCCCGCCAGCACGCGACGCGCCCGCTCCATGTCGAGTTGCCCCTCCCAACGCGCAATGACGATCGTCGCCACCGAATTGCCGAACAGGTTGGTGATCGCGCGCGCCTCGCTCATAAAACGGTCGATGGCCAGGACCAGCACGATGCCCGTGACTGGCACCTTGCCGTCGAGCGTGGAGAGCGTTGCTGCCAGCGTGATGAAGCCGCCGCCGGTGACGGCCGCGGCGCCCTTCGAAGTCAGCAGGAGCACGCCGCAGATCAGCAGGTAGTCGCCCCAACTCAGCGGGATGTTCAGCGCCTGGGCGATGAACGCAATCGCCATTGTGAAGTAGATCGACGTGCCGTCCAGATTGAACGCATAGCCCAGTGGCACGACGAGGCCGACCAGCGGGCGCGCGCAGCCCAGTGCCTCCAGCTTCGCCATCACCGAGGGCAGCGCAGCTTCCGAGGAACTGGTGCCGAGGACGATGAAAAACTCTTCCTTCAAGTAGCGGAGCAGCGGCCACAGGCGCAGGCCGGCCAGCCGCATGACGCCAGCCATCACGACGAAAATGAACAGCGCACAGGTGACGTAGAAGCACGCCATCAGGATGCCGAGATTGGCCAACGCGCCGATGCCGTATTTGCCGACGGTGAAACTCATGGCGCCGAACGCCCCGAGCGGTGCCACGCGCATGATGATCGAGATGACGGCGAACAGCACGTGGTTCACCTCCTCCAGCACATGCAGCATCATTTTGCCGCGTTCGCCGATGTTGGCGACGCCGACGCCGAACAGCACGGCGAAGAACAGCACCGGCAGGATGTCGCCCTTGGCGAACGCGCCGACGATGGTGTCGGGGATGACGTTCAGCAGGAACTCGCCCACGCCCAGGTGCGGGGCGGAGGTGTATTTCGCGACCGCCTTGGCATCCAGCGTCGCCGGATCGATGTTCAACCCCGCGCCCGGCTGGACAATGTGGCCGACCACGAGGCCGATCAGCATGGCCAGCGTGGTCATCGCCTCGAAATACAGGATGGCTTTCAGACCGATCCGGCCGACCTCGCCCGTGTCGGTCAGCTTGCCGATGCCGACCACGACGGTGATGAAGATGATCGGCGCGATCATCATTTTGACCAGCTTGACGAAGCCGTCGCCGAACGGCTGCATCTGGATGGCGATGTCCGGAAAGAAATGGCCAATGACGACGCCGAGCAGGATCGCGATCAGCACCTGGATGTACAGCGACTTCGACGCACGGGCGCTGGCCACGTCGTTTCCCCCGATGGTTCTCGGATGGTCATTAAGCACCCGGCTGCGTTGCCGGGCAATCGGTTGGCGCCGGGGGATTCGGCCTGTATCGTCCTACCACCCACCCGCAGCAGGACCGCCCCGATGGAGTATGTGTTCGCCCCGCCCCCGCAAGCGTCCGTCCCGGTCGTCGGCGGCGGCCTGTTTCCGGTTCGCCGGATTTTCTGCGTCGGCCGCAACTACGCCGAGCACGCCCTCGAAATGGGCGGCAATCCGGAGCGGGAGCCGCCGTTCTTCTTCACCAAGCCAGCGGACGCGGTGGTGACGGGGGGTGCGGACATGCCGTATCCGACCAAGTCGGAAAGCTTGCACCACGAAATGGAACTGGTCGTCGCGATCGGCACCGGCGGCGCCGACATTCCCGTCGCCTCGGCGCTGGACCATGTGTTCGGCTACGCGGCCGGCCTGGATATGACCCGCCGCGATTTGCAGAACGAGGCGAAGGCAGCGCGGCGCCCGTGGGACATGAGCAAGGGGTTCGACCATTCCGCCCCCATCGGGGACATCGTGCCCGCCGCCGCGCTGCCGGACCCGACGCACGGCAAGATCGAGTTGAAGGTGAACGGCGCGGTCCGCCAGACCTCGGACCTGTCGCAGATGATCTGGAGCGTGGCCGAGACGATCTCGTACCTGTCGGGCCTCGTCGTGCTGGCGCCCGGCGACCTGATTTTCTCCGGCACGCCGGCGGGCGTCGGCGCCGTGGTGCGGGGCGACCTGCTGGAAGGGTTTGTCGAGGGGGTGGGCACGGTGCGGGTGCGAATCGCCTGACTACGGTAGCACGGGCACCGGCTGGCGGCGTGCGCCGACCAGAACGTGGGCCACGACGGCCGCCATCACCAGCGCGCCGCCCGCAATGGTCGCCGGCAGAGGAGTCTCGCCGAACGCGAGCCAGACCCAGAACGGCCCCAGCGGCGCCTCCAACGCGCTGATCAGCGCAGTCTCGGCGGCGGGCAAGTATTTGCTGCCGATGGTGAACAGGATCAGGCCGAGGCCCATGTTGGTGGCGCCGAATACGGCCAGCAAGGCCACATCGCGGCCACTGACGGCAAGCGGATGCGCGAACGGCAGCGCGATCAGCGCCGCGATCACGGCCGAGAGGCACCCGGCCGGCACCATCGGGATGCCGCGATAGCGCCGGGAAATCACGATCATCACCGCCATCAGCAGCGTCATCGCGACGGCCACCAGATCGCCGGACAGCGCGCCCTCGCCGGCGCCCCCCGCCATGACGACGACGATGCCCGTGAACGCGGCGGCGCTGGCCGCAAGTGTGCCTGCGCTGGTGCGCTCCCGCAGCACGATGGCGGCGGTGACGGCGGCCACGAACGGCAGCGCTGCGTAGATGATCGCGACGTGTGCCACCGACGTGAGGCTCAGCGCCGACAGATAGGCCGTCATGCCGAGGCCGGATGACAGGCTGAAGCACAGGCCCGGCGCGCCGAGGTCGCGGAACGTTTGCACGATCCGCCCGCGTTGCTGGATCAGCGCAAACAGCAGGGCCGTGAGCGCGCCGAAGACGCCGCGCCAGAACAGCAGCGTCCAGGAATCGAGCTCGATTAGCCGGACGAAGTATCCGGCCGTGCTCCACGAGATTGTCGAAAACAACACGAGCGCCAGCCCAAGTCGGTAAGTCTGCCGATCGTCGGTCAAGCCGCTCCCCCCTCGCGATGGAGCGGCCGTGTAGCACGGTGCTGCTGACAGCGTGGTGTCAGCAGGATTTCACGCCGCCGCCCGTTCCAGGGCCGCGCGCGTGCCGTGCGGGTCGTGATGCAGCAGGGCGATCAGGGTGCGGGCCGGTCCGTCTGGCTTGGTGCGGCGCTGCTCCCAGTTACGGATGGAGGCGACCGGAACGCGCAGCAATGAGGCCATCGCCGCTTGGGTCAGGCCTAGCTGGACACGGGCCACAAGCAGACGCTCGACATCGTCGAGCGGCCGTGTGTTCTGCTCAGTCCATTCGGGGTTGTCCTCGTCATAGACGGATTCGTCGTCGTCGTCGTCATCCATGGACAATTCTTTCGTGTTTGCTGGCCTTCCGCACGGAAATGATCCGGGTCGTCTCACCTCGCGCGGTAAAAACACATACATAGAGCCGACAATCTATATAGCCGAATGCGATAAACCGTTCCTCGCCATAGTCGAATCGCGTATCGGTGATCTTTGCTACGGCACGCGCAATGACTTGCGCTCCCGCCGCCAGGGAAATGCCATGCTTGGCCTGATTGGCCGCGTCCTTGTTGGGGTCGAATTCGATCTCCACAGCGGTTTTCATGATATACGCTTACAGCGTAGCTCGTTCAACCCCCCAGATACGCCGCCACCACCGCCGGATTGCGCGCGACCTGCGCTGCCGGCCCGGACAGGGTGATGCGGCCGACTTCCAGCACGTAGGCGACATCCGCCACCTCCAATGCCGCCGAGGCGTTCTGTTCGACGAGCAGGATGGTGGTGCCCGCCGCCTTCAGTTCGGCGATCAGGGCAAAAATCTCCTCCACGACCAGCGGTGCGAGACCCATCGAAGGCTCGTCCAGCAGCAGCAGGCGGGGCGCGGCCATCAGGGCGCGGCCCATGGCCAGCATCTGCTGCTCGCCGCCGGACAAGGCGCCCGCCGGCTGGCCCAGCCGTTCGCGCAGGCGGGGAAAGCGGGCCAGGATGGTTTCGTGGCGTTGCTGCGTGGCCCGCGCGTCCCGCACCAGCCACGCGCCGAGCGCAAGATTTTCCCCCACCGTCAAATCCGCAAAAACCTGCCGCCCTTCCGGCACCTGCACGATGCCGAGGCCGGCGATCAGGTGCGGGGCCATGCCGGCAACATCGCGGCCGTCGAACAGGATCTGTCCGGCACGCGGCCGGATCAGGCCGGAGAGAGTCCGGAGAATCGTGGTCTTGCCGGCGCCGTTGGCGCCGATCAGCGTCACGACTTGCCCCTCGGCCACCGTCAGGTCGATGCCGCGCACCGCCTCCGTCCGGCCATAAGCGACGTGCAGGCCGGAGATTGTCAGCGTGCTCATCGTGCCGCCAGCCGGGCCGCGACTTTTGCGCCAAGATACGCCTCGATCACGCCGGGATCGGCCCGTGCCTCGGCCGGTGGGCCGGAAAAGATCCGGCGGCCGAAATTCAGCACCGTCACGCTGTCGGACAGCGCCATGACGAACCGCATGTCGTGCTCGACCACCAGCACCGTCGTCCCGGCATCGACGATGCGGCGGATCAGCGCCCCGAGCCCCACCGTCTCGGCCGGGTTCATGCCGGCGGCCGGCTCGTCCAGCAGCAGCAGACGCGGGCCGCCCGCCATCGCCCGCGCGATCTCCAGCCGCCGCTGGTCGCCGTAGGACAGGGCGGCGGCCCGCTCGCCCTCCCGTGCCTGCAAGCCCACCAGCGCCAGCGCCTCCCGCGCCCGCGCGACGGCCTGCCGTTCCTCCCGCCGGAAGCGCGGCAGGCGAGCGACGATGCCGACCAGAGACGATGTGAGCAGCGGGTGCAGCCCGGTCAGCGCGTTCTCCAGCAGCGTCATCGCCCCGAACACGCGGATGTTCTGAAAGGTGCGGGCGATCCCCAGCCGCGCGCGCCGATCCGCCGCCAGCCGCGTCACGTCCGCACCCGCGAACATGATTGTCCCGGCACTCGGCGCCACCAGACCCGAGACGAGGTTGAACAGCGTTGTCTTGCCCGCGCCGTTCGGGCCGATCACCGCATGGACGCCGCCCTCGGGCACCGCCAGATCGACGCCATCGACCGCGAGCAGACCGGCATAGCGGCGGATGAGGCCGCTTGTCGCCAGCAGCGTCACGCGGCCTTCCTCGGCATCCGCCATGCCAGCAGGCCGCGCGGCAGGAACAGCACCGCCAGCACGATCACGAGGCCGTCCAACACCAGTCGCAGATCGGCAAACCCGCGAAACACCTCCGGCAGCAGCGTCAGCACCCACGCCCCCAGCACCGGCCCGAACGGCGAGCCGATGCCGCCCAGCAGCGCGAAGGACAAAATCGTCACCGCCGGCTCGAACCCGAAATCGTTCGGCCCGATGAAGTCGGTCGCGTGGGCGGACAGCGCCCCCGCCAGCCCCGCCAGCACGGCGGAGGCGACCAGCACCGCCAGCCGCACGCGCCCGACATCGATCCCCATTGCCTGGGCCGCCGTCGCGTCCTCCCGCAGCGCCTCCATCGCGCGGCCGGTGCCAGAGCGCCCGACCAGCCACAGCACCGCCAGCGCCGCCGCGAGCACGGCAAAGATCACCCCCGGCGATGCCTGCTCCGGGATGCCGGACAGGCCGAGGGCGCCACCCAGCGCATCAACGTTCAGATAGACGGCGCGCAAAACCTCGCCCAACCCGATGGTGGCGATGGCCAGATACACGCCCGACAGCCGAAGCGTCGGCCCGCCGACCGCCAGTGCAAACGCCACCGGCGCCACGCAGGAAGCCGGCAGCACGATCCAGAACGGCCACCCGAGCGTGAGCGTCATCAGCGCCGACGAATAGGCGCCCAGCCCCATGAACGCCGCCTGCCCCAGCGACAACTGCCCGGCGGCCAGCACGACATACATCGACAGCGCGAGCAGACCGTTGACGCCGAGCGCCACGACGACGTTCTGATAGGTCCAGTAGAGATCGCCGAGCCACGCCGCCATCAGGCCCGCCGCACGTCGGTGCGCCCGAACAGGCCGGCCGGCCGGGTCCACAGCACGGCGACCAAAATGGCGAAGCCGACCGCCTCCTTCAGCCCGGACGCCAGATAGCCGGCCGTCAGCACCTCCACCACACCCAGCAGTAGCCCGGCCAGCAGCGCGCCAAAAATGTCGCCGAGGCCGCCGACGATGACGACGACGAAGCCGCGCAGCATCATCTGCTCGCCCATATACGGATGGATCGCGTTGAAATTCAGCCCGATCAGCACGCCGCCCGCACCGGCGAGCGCGCCGGAGATAAACGAGACCGTGGCCGCCAGCCCCGCCGTGTTAATCCCCATCAGCGCCGCCGCATCCGGCTTCTCCGCCATCGCCCGGATCGCCAGCCCCAACCGCGTCCCGCGCACCAGCCACAGCAGGGCGCCGACCAGCACGCCAGAAGCAGCCAGGATCAGCAGTTGCGCCACCGTGACGCGCAAGCCCCACAGATCGAGCGCCCCGGAACCGACGAGGCCGGGTCGCAGCCGGCGGATGTCCGGCCCCAGCCACGCCGCCATGCCCGCATACAGCGCCAGCACGGCGCCGAGCGTGACCATCAGCGACGAGAGTTCGTCCGCCTTGGTCCGGCGCAGGCGCGTCAGCAAAACCGCGTCCAGCACCACCGCGATCGCTCCGGCACCGACGGCGGCGGCCGGGAGCGCGAGCACCAGTGGAAAACCGGCCTGCGTCAGCCACAGCGCCACGAACGCGCCGGCGGTGAAGTAGAAGCCGTACACGAGGTTGATGACGCGCAGCACACCGAACATGAGGGTAAAACCGAGCGCGAACAGCGCGTAGGTCGCGCCGAGCAGGATGCCGTTGACGAGTTGCTGAGCGAGCACCGCTATTGCGCGATCCCGAAGGCGCCGCCACGCATTTCCAACACCACCACGCCCTCCGTCGAGGCGGGGTCGCGGTGATCGGTGAAGCGGAACGGGCCGAGCGGGCCGGTGTGATCGGTCTTCAGCAGCGCATCGCGGATTTTCGTCGGGTCCGCGTCACCCGCGCGGTCGATGGCTTCGGCCAGGATCAGGAGCGTGTCGTAGGCCTGGGCCGCGAACTGGTCCGGGTCTTTGCCATATTTCGCGCGGAAGGCGGCCACGAACGCGGTGTTCAACTTGTCCGGCTTGGCCACGAACCACGGGCTGCCGACGATCAGCCCGTCCGCCGCCGCCCCCGCAATCTGGCCGAGTTTCGGCGAGTTGGAGCCGTTGCCACCGATGAACAGCGTCTCCTTCCCAAAGCCAAGTTGCCGCGCCTGCAACAGCACGCCGGACACCGGCTCCACCAGCGCGGAGATCGCTACCGCGTCCGGCTTCAGGGATTTTATCTTCGTCAGTTGGGCGGAAAAGTCCGTGTCCTTGCTGCCGAAACTGTCGATGGCGACGATGGACAATCCCGCCGCCTCCGCCGCCGCCTTCATCGAGTCGAAGCCGGATTTGGAGAACGCATCGTCGTTGGCATAGAGCAGCGCAATCGTCTTGACGCCGCGCGCGATGGCCTTTTTGAGCGTCACCGGAATCACGTCGGCTTCCGGCAGCGACGTGCGGAAAACGAACGGCCCGATATCGGTGATGCCCTTGGCCGTGGTCGAGGTGCCGATGATCGGCACGCCGCGCCCGTTGGCGACCGGGCCGGCGGCGAACATTTCGTTGGACAGGGTCGGGCCGATGATAGCCGCGACCTTGTCGCGGCCGATCAACTTGCGCACCGCGTTGATCGCGCCGTCCTTGGTGCCGCCCGAATCCTCCACCGTCAGCGACAGCGGCCGGCCGCCGAGCACCCCCTTGGCATTGACCGCCTCCAACGCGAGGTCCAGCCCGGCCTTGATCGCTATGCCGTAGGCAGCGTTCGGGCCGGAGAGGATTTCGACCGCGCCGACCGGCACCGGGTCGCCCGCGTGGGCGGGCACGGCGAGCATCGCCAGAACGGCAGCAGCCAGTGCGATGCGGCGGCGCAACATCCTTGGTCCTCCCCAGCGGCGAAGCGCCACTGTCATGGAGAACAGGGCCGCGTTGCGCAAGCCCGTGCGCCGCACCCGGTCAGGTCAGCAACGGCACCAGATCTGGGTCGCCCTTCGCCATCGCCCGGCGATACCCCTCCCGCCCGCCGATGCGTTGCAGATAGGCCAGGATGTTGGGGTAGGGGGCCAAGTCCAGCGGCATAAAAATGCGCATCGTCGTCAGCGAGAACACCGTCATCACGTCCGCCGCCGTGAACGGGCCGGCCAAATACTCGGCTTCGCCCAGACGAGTTTCAAGCATGGCGAGCGCATGATCCAGCCGCCCCTTCATCGCCCGCACCACCGCGTTGTCGGGGGCCAGGTCGAGCCGGCGCAACACCATGTTCCGCCCCATGTTGGGTTGCAGGTTGCCGTTGGAGAAATGGAACCAGTACAAATAGGTGGCAAAGTCCGGGTGCTCCGGCCCCAGTGCCAGCCGACCGGCGCCATATTTGGCCAGGATGTATTCCACGACGGCGCCGGACTCGGCCAGCACCACGTCGCCGTCGGCGATCACCGGCGCGGTGCCCGCCGGATGCAGCGCCTTGTATTCGGGCGGCGCCAGGATCGTCACCGGATCGCGTGCATAGCACTTCAATTCGTAGGGCAGGCCAAGTTTCTCGCAAAGCCAGACGATCCGCTCCGATTGCGATTTTCCAAGGTGGTGGATGGTGAGCATGAAGCTGTGCCTCTGGTTTGATGTCTGGTTCGGACCCGCAGGGACCGGCTGCCATCATCTCCTCGGGCAGGAGCGACTGTCACCTATGTCTGTCCGGCCGCGTCCAGGATGGGTTTCGCGATCGTGTCGGGCTTCGCCCTCGCGCGCCGTATGCTTCGCGCCTATGATTTGGCCACTCGCATGGGGTCCTCGGAATTGAGCGGCGAATGACGTCAGACTTGTTGCGGACTTCTCGGTTGCATCGTGCCAAGTGCGTGCTGCCCGCTCCGCCTCCGGTATCCGATGTCGAAGGACCTTAGCGTTCGATCGTTTGCCGTCGCCGGTGCGATCATGGTCGCGGCGGTGGCGGTTCGGGCGGCGCTGGACCTTGGCCTGCCGGGACTGCCGCCCTTCATCACCTTGTATCCGGCCGTTGCATTCGCCGGACTGATGTGCGGGCCATGGGCCGGCGGCATCGCGGCCCTGCTTGGCGTGGCGGCGGCGGTGTTCCTTTGGGTGCCCCCGAGACTGAGTTTTGTGTTGCCCGGCCTGAGCGATCGGGTCGCCGTCGCGGTGTTCGTGGTGGCGTCCGTGGGCCTGTTGTGGGCCACCGCTGTCCTGCGCGCGCGGCTCGCCTCAGCGAGCGTGGCCAAATCTGCGCTCGATCTGGGGCTCGCGGCCGGAGGCGTCGGCATCTGGGAGATCGATCTGCGAACCCGGCTCATCGGCGCCTCCGGCACCGCGCTGGCGCTGCACGGCTTGCCCGACGACGGGCGCCGGACCACGGCGGAGGACTGGCTGCGCGGCGTCCATCCGGACGACGCGGCGACCGCCCGTACCGTCTTGCAAGCGGCCGTGGCGGATGGGTCGCTCGCGTCCTACACCTACCGCATATTCAAAGGGGCGGACGCCCCACGCTGGATCACCGCGCGCGGTCGCGTGGTGTCGTCCGGCGGCGTACGGCGCTTGCTCTGCGCCCTGGTGGACATCACCGAGCAGGTCCGGGTGCAGGAGGAATTGCGCCGGGAGCGGGAACGGCTGCGGCTTGCGCTGGCGGCCGGTTCCCTCGCGGTGTGGGACTACGACCACGGCAAGGGCGAGATCACGATCGACTCCCGCTACTCGGCGCAACTGGGCTTCGGCCCGGAGGTCGAAACCGTCACCCGGGAGCAGATCGGCCAGCGCATCCATCCCGAGGATTTGGCGCGCGTGGCCGCCGAGCACGAGGCGATCATCGCCAGCGGGCGCGACTATCACATCGAATATCGCATCGTGACGCCGGCGGGCGAGGTTCGCTGGCTCGTGTCCCGGGGCATTCTGGTCCAGGGGCACCTGCCATCCGAGCCGGGCCGGCTGGTCGGCATCATTCAGGACGTCACCGACCGAAGGCGGCGCGAGGACGATTTGCGGGAACTGGCGGAGGCGCGGGAACTGCTGGTGCGCGAGGCGGATCACCGGATCAAGAATTCGCTGCAACTGGTGGTGTCGCTGCTGACGGTGCAGGTGCGCGGGATCGAGGATCCGGCGGCGGTGGCGGCGTTGCGCGGCGCCATCGCGCGGGTGGGTGCCATCGCCGCAAGCCATCTGGCGCTGCAAGGCAGCGAGGATCTGAAATCGGTCGATCTGGGCGTCACGCTGAAGGAATTGTGTGGGCATTTCGGCGAGTTGCACCCGGCCATCGCGATCGAGTGCCGCGCCGCCGAGGGGCTGCGGCTGGACGCCGACCGCGCCATTCCGCTGGGACTGGCGGTGAGCGAGGTGCTGACCAACGCCTTGCGCCATGCCTTCGCCGGGCGCGCGGCGGGCACCGTGACCGTCGATGCCATGCGCGACGGGGCCGACCTGATCGTGCGCGTCGGCGACGATGGGGTGGGCATGGCGGTGCCGTCGGGGCGCACGGGGCTGGGGTCGCGCATCATCCGCTCGCTCTCGGCGCAGCTTGCCGCAACCGTTCGGGTCGATAGCACGCTAGGAGTGGGGACTGTCGTTGCCATTCGATTGCCGCTGCGGCAAAGGGAGCCGGCCGCGCCCGGATAGCCCGCCCTTGCGCCCGCTCGGCCGCCCTGCGATGCAGCCGCCATGACCCAGCGCCTGCGAATCGCCACCTGGAACATCAATTCCCTCCGCCTACGTCGCGCCCTGCTCGGGCGGTTGGTCGAGGCGCTCGATCCCGACGTGATCTGTCTTCAGGAGACGAAAGTACCGGACGAGTTGTTTCCGGCCGACGCGCCGGCGGAATTCGGCTTCAATCACGTCGCCTTTCGCGGGATGAAATCGTACAATGGTGTCGCGATTTTGTCGCGGGTGCCGCTTTCGCCGCTGACGACCGCGCCGGACTGGTGCGGCAAGGGCGATTGCCGGCATATCTCGGTCATGCTGGATGTGCCCTCCGGCCCGGTCGAACTGCACAATTTCTACGTACCGGCCGGCGGCGACATTCCCGACCGCACGCAGAACGCCAAGTTCGCCCACAAGCTGGACTTCGTGTCCGAAGCGACGCTGTGGTTCGCTGCCCGCCCGCCGCTGACGCGTGCGGTCCTTGTCGGCGACCTGAACATCGCGCCGCTGGAGCACGATGTCTGGAGCCACAAGCAGTTGCTGGATGTCGTCAGCCACACGCCGCCGGAAACGGCCGGATTGCTGGCGTGGCAACAAACCCGCTTCGTCGATGCGGTGCGACATTTCGTGCCGGCAGACGAAAAGCTTTATACGTGGTGGTCGTACCGCAACCGCGACTGGCGCGCGTCCAACCGGGGCCGACGGCTTGACCATATCTGGGTCAGCCCCGACCTACAGGATGGTTTGGTCGGCCAAACGATTCTGACGGATGCGCGGGACTGGCCACAAACGTCGGATCATGTCCCGGTTTGCGTGGAAATGGAGGCCTAGCGATGCCGGCGGCCGAGGCGTTGACCGTCTTTCGTCGAACCGCCCCCGATGTCGCGTCGCAAATCGACGATTTATCGCAAGCGGTCGGGTTCCGGAATATTCTTGTTCATGCCTACTTCACGCTCGACGATGCTGTCGCGTGGGACATCGCCGTCACCAAGATCCCGCCATTAGCGCGGCAATTGAGGGCACTGCTGGGGGGCGGCGGCAGTTTCGTCATGCGCCCCGAAAGCTAACGCTCCTCCTCGCCCGCGTCCGGTTCCACCTCGACGTCGATGGTCTCGGCACCGTCTTCGAGGTCCGAGGTGTCCTCCAGCACGTCCTCCTCGACCTCCTCCTCCACTTCCACCACTTCCACGTCCGCATCCTCCAGGCCCGGCACCGGGACCGGCTTGGCGCGGCGTTTTTCCTCCACCACGTTGCCGCCGGTGCGGCGGGCGCGGGGTTGCTCGGCAGGCTGTTCGGTGCCGCATTTGGGGCAGGTCGCCGGCTGCTTGGTCAGGTCGTAGAAGCGGGTGCCGCAGGAGACGCACACCCGCTTGGTGCCGAGTTCGGGCTTGGCCATCGGGGACTCCGTGGTGGTCGCTGCAAGCGCAGGATGGGTCGGTATCGAAGGGCGCGCCCCATGCCATCGGATCGCCCGGCTGTCAAACGCCGCCTGCGGGGGGAGACTGGCAAAGCCGGAGAATCCTGCTAAGCGGCGGCGCTATGACCAGTTCAGATGCACGGCCGATGCTCTCCCGCCGCCCTTCCGCCCCGCTTCTCGGCACACTGCGCGTGCCCGGCGACAAGTCGATCTCCCACCGCGCGCTGATGTTCGGTGCGCTCGCGGTCGGCGAAACACGGATTTCCGGGCTGCTGGAGGGGGAGGACGTGCTGCGCACCGCCGCCGCGATGCGCGCGCTGGGGGCGGAGGTGGTTCGCGATGCCAACGACATATGGCGCGTGGCGGGGCGCGGCGTGGGCGGACTGGCGGAGCCGGCGGACGTGCTGGACATGGGCAATTCGGGCACCGCCGCCCGGCTGCTGGCGGGGATCCTGGCCAGCCACCCGTTTTTCTCGGTGATGACCGGCGACGCGAGCCTAAGGAAGCGTCCGATGCGGCGCGTCACTGACCCGCTGGCGGCCTGTGGCGCGCGCTTCGTCGGGCGGGCGGG
>CAJCJG010000220.1 GCA_903970625.1 Solirubrobacterales bacterium 70-9
GCCCCCAGCGTGGCCGATGGCAGCATGCCGAGGCTGCCGGTCAGCATCGAGGCGAGATCGGAGAGGAGATCGCCGAACAGATTGGTCGTCACGATCACATCGAACTGCCGCGGATTGCGCACCAACTGCATCGCGCAATTGTCCGCATACATGTGGCTCAGTTCGACGTCGGCATAGTCGCGCGCGTGCAGCGCGGCGACGGTCTGGCGCCACAGCAGGCCGCTTTCCATCACGTTGGCTTTTTCGACGCTGCACACGCGGTTCTGTCGCTTGCGTGCGAGGTCGAACGCCACGCGCGCCACGCGCTCGATTTCGTGCGTGCTGTAGACTTCGGTGTTGATGCCGCGCTTGCTGCCGTCCGGCAGTGTTTCCACGCCACGCGGCTCGCCGAAATAGATGCCGCCGGTGCTTTCGCGCACGATCATGATGTCGAGGCCCTTGATCACCTCGGGCTTCAGCGTGCTGGCGTTGATCAGCGGATCGAGCACGATGGCCGGCCGCAGATTGGCGAACAGGCCGAGTTCCTTGCGCAAGGTCAGGATCGCGAGTTCCGGCCGCTTGTCGAAGCCCAGAACGTCCCATTTCGGGCCGCCGACGGCGCCGAACAGCACTGCGTCGGCGGCCTTGGCGCGCCCGACGGTCGCCTCGCTGATCGCCGTGCCGCGCGCGTCGATGCTGGCGCCGCCGACAAGGTCTTCCTCAAGGTCGAACGAGACGGAGCGCCGGCGGTCCATCCAGTCGATCACGCGGCGAACCTCGCCCATCACCTCCGGCCCGATGCCGTCGCCCGGCAACACCAGCAGTCGTTTGTTGGAGGGCATGGTTCTTGTTCCCCGCTGTTACCGCCCCCACCGTCACCCCCGCGAAGGCGGGGGTCCATGCCAGCCCCGAACTCCTTGCCGGGGGCCTGGATTCCCGCCTTCGCGGGAATGACGGGAGGGGGCATTGATCGTCACACGATGGCAGGCACCCAGCTATGGTCCGCCGTCTGGCGTTGTTCGTAAGCGTCGATGGAGGGCGCGTGTTGCAGCGTCTGGCCGATATCGTCCAGACCTTCCAGCAGCGAGTGACGGCGAAAATCGTCGATCTGGAAAGGAATTTCCTCGCCGCTGGGGCGAACGACGACCTGGCGTTGCAGATCGACGGTGATCCGCGCGTTGCCGCCGAGACGCGCATCTTCGATCAGCGCGTCGCAGATTTCGCGCGGCAGACGGATCGGCAGGATGCCGTTCTTGAAGCAGTTGCCGTGAAAGATGTCGGCGAAGTCCGGCGCGATGACGCAGCGGATGCCGAAATCCAGCAGCGCCCACGGCGCATGTTCGCGCGACGACCCGCACCCAAAATTCTCGTGCGCGATCAGGATTTCCGCGTGGCGATACGGCTCCCGATTCAGCACGAACTCGGGCCGCTCGGCGCCGGTCTCGTCGTAGCGAAGCGTGTCGAACAGGTGGACGCCAAGTCCGGTGCGCTTGATCGTCTTCAGGAACCGCGCCGGAATGATTTTATCCGTATCGACGTTCGCGAGCGGCAGCGGTGCGGCAATGCCTGTCAGCGTGGTGAATGGTTGCATCACGCAAACTCCCGCACGTCGGCCAGATGTCCGCTCACGGCGGCGGCGGCGGCCATGGCCGGGGACAGCAGATGCGTCCGCCCGCCCGGCCCCTGCCGCCCCTCGAAATTGCGGTTGGACGTGCTGGCGCAGCGTTGCCCCGGCGTCAGCTTGTCCGGGTTCATGCCGAGGCACATCGAACAGCCGGCCTCGCGCCACTCGAAGCCCGCGTCGAGCAGGATGCGATCCAGCCCCTCCGCCTCGGCCTGCTGCTTGACGATGCCGGAGCCGGGCACGACCAGCGCCCGCACCCCGTCCGCCACATGCCGCCCCTGCGCCACTTTCGCAGCCGCCCGAATGTCCTCGATGCGGCCGTTGGTGCAGGAGCCGATGAACACCACGTCGATGGGCACGTCCGACAGTTTCTGGCCGGGCGTCAGCGCCATGTAGTCCAGCATGCGCTGCATCCGCGCGCGCTTTTCCACGTCCGGCTCGGCCGCCGGGTCCGGCACCGTGGCGGTGATCGGCAGCACCGCTTCCGGGTTGGTGCCCCACGTCACCATCGGCGCAATCGCCGCCGCGTCGATGATGACGGTTTTGTCGTAGTGGGCGCCTTCATCCGACGGCAGCGTGCGCCAATAGGCGATGGCTCGCTCCAGCGCCTCGCCCTTCGGCGCGTACGGCTTGCCGCGCACGTAGGCGAACGTGGTCTCGTCCGGCGCGATCATGCCGGCGCGGGCACCGGCCTCGATGCTCATGTTGCAAACGGTCATCCGCCCGGCCATGTCGAGCGCACGAATCGCCTCGCCGGCATATTCGATCACATGCCCGGTGCCGCCGGCGGTGCCGATGGTGCCGATGATGGCCAGCACGATGTCTTTCGCTGTGCAGCCGAGCGGCAGTTTGCCGTCCACCCGCACCAGCATGTTCTTCGCCGGCTTCTGCAACAGCGTCTGCGTGGCCAGCACATGCTCCACCTCGGACGTGCCGATGCCGAACGCCAATGCCCCCAGCGCGCCGTGCGTGGACGTATGGCTGTCGCCGCACACGATCGTCGTGGCCGGCAGGCTGATGCCCTGTTCCGGCCCGATGATGTGGACGATGCCCTGGCGCGCATCCAGGATCGGGAAATACGGCACGCCGAACGCCGCGACGTTCTGTTCCAGCGTCTCCACCTGCAACCGGCTTTCCGGCTCGGCAATGCCGGCGGCGCGGTCGGAGGAAGTGGCGATGTTATGATCCACCACCGCCAGCGTCGCGTCCGGCCGTCGCACCTTGCGGCCGGCCATCCGCAGCCCCTCGAACGCCTGCGGGCTGGTCACTTCATGGACGAGATGACGGTCGATGTAGAGCAGGCAGGTGCCGTCCGGCAGCGTCTCGACGACGTGGCTGTCCCACACCTTGTCGAACAGCGTGCGCGGTGGCGTGCCTGCCATGGCCTGATCTCCCGTTCTGGTCCCGTGTTACTCGGCGGCTTGCGGCGTCGTCGCCTCGTTGGTGTCGCGGGCGCGCTCGGCGATGCGGGCGGGCTTGCCGCGACGGCCGCGAAGATAATACAGCTTGGCGCGCCGCACGTCGCCCCGGCGGATCACGGCGATCTCGGCAATGGTCGGCGAATACAGCGGGAACACGCGCTCCACGCCCTCGCCGTAGCTGATCTTGCGGACGGTGAAATTGCTGTTCAGGCCCTTGTTGGAGCGCGCGATGCATACGCCCTCGAACGCCTGGGTGCGGGTGCGCTCGCCTTCCACCACTTTCACGGCCACGCGCAGCGTGTCGCCGGGCGCGAACTCCGGCACGGCGCGGGCGGCGCTCAGCTTGGCGACCTGCTCGGCCTCGTAGGCCTGGATGATGTTTGCCATCGTAGTGTCCTTTGTCGTTCGATTAGGGGGCGCCGGGGGCCGTGGCAACGGCTCCGGCGTGCATGCCTGCGAGGTAGGCAGCCCATAGGTCGGGCCGCCGCTCGCGCGTGATCCGTTCCGCCTCGCGCCTGCGCCACGCGGCCACCTCGGCATGGTGGCCGGACAGCAGCACGTCCGGCACGCGCTGCCCCTGCCAGTCGGCGGGGCGGGTGTAGTGCGGGTATTCCAGCAGGCCGGCGGAAAAACTTTCCTCGTCCGCGCTGTCGGCGGCGCCCATCACGCCGGGCAGCAGCCGCACGCATGCGTCCAGCAGCACCAGCGCCGCCGGCTCGCCGCCGGACAGCACGTAGTCGCCGACGCTGATTTCTTCCAACGCGCGGGCCGCGATCACCCGTTCGTCGATGCCTTCGTAGCGCCCGCACAGCAGCACCACGCCGGGGCCGGACGCGAGGCGGCGGACGGTCGCCTGCGTCAGCGGTTTTCCGCGCGGCGTCAGATACAGCGCAGGCCGGTCGTCGGCGACGGTGGACAATGCGGCGTCCAGAATGTCGGGCCGCATCACCATGCCGGCGCCGCCGCCGAACGGCGTGTCGTCCACCGTGCGGTGCTTGTCGGTGGCATGGGCGCGGATGTCGTGGGCGTCCAGCCGCCACAGCCTACGGTCCAGCGCCCGTCCGGCGAGGGAGCAGCCCAGCGGCCCCGGAAACATTTCCGGAAACAGGGTCAGGACGGAGGCGCGAAAACTCATGCCGCTGCCTCGGCCGGTTTTTCGCCGAGCACTTCCGACGGCAGCACCACCGTCACGCGGCCGGCCGCGATGTCCACGTCCGGGACGGCCGCGCGCGTGAACGGCACCAGCAACCGGCCGATTTCCAAAAACGTGCCGGCGCCGTGATCGTGCACCGCTTCGACCCGCCCCAACTCGCGCCCATCGTCCGCCACCGCCGCCAGCCCCACCAGGTCGGCGAGGTAGAACTCGTCCGGATCCGGCGTCGGCAGTCGCGAACGCTCGACATACAGTTTTAAGTTCACCAGCCGCTCGGCCGCCGCGCGGTCGGCCAGTTTGAGCGGCTTGCCGTCCACAATTTCGGCCAATTCCGCGATGCCCGCGCCCTGCCAGCGCAGCCGGAATGCCCGGCCGCGGTCGTCCAGCAACGGGCTGTACCGCGGCAATTTGGCCGGGTTTTCGGCATGGCATTGCACGCGCACCAGCCCACGCACGCCATGCGGCCGCCCCACCACCGCCATCAGGATATGATCCGGCACGCGCGACATGCGTCGTTACGCTACGGCCGCGGCGTTGGCCTTGGCGCGCTCCTGCGCCTTCTTCTTCGGCGCCGCCTGGATCGGCTGCTCCTGCCACGTTGGCATCGGCGCCAGCCCGGCTTTGCCGAGGAAGCGGGCCACCCGGTCGGTCGCCACCGCGCCCACGGCCAGCCAATGCGTGATACGCTCGTTGACGAGGCGGATGCGCTCGGCGTGCTCGGCCGGCAGCATCGGGTTGTAGCTACCCACCTTCTCGATGAAGCGGCCGTCGCGCGGCGAGCGGCTGTCGGCCACGACGATGTGGTAATACGGACGCTTCTTGGCGCCAGCGCGGGCAAGGCGGATTTTCAGGCCCATCGAATTGTTCTCTCTCCGTGATCGGTCATTATCGGAACGGGCGGCCACCGCCGCCCATCATTCCCTTCGGCATCAGGGCGGACAGGCCATGCCGCATCAGCCCTTTCTGCCCGAGCTTGTTCATCCGCTTCATCATCGCGGACATGTCGTCGAACTGCTTCAGCAGCTTGTTGACTTCCTGCACGCTGGTGCCGGACCCAGCGGCGATGCGCTTCTTGCGGCTCGCCTTGATGATGTCCGGGGTCTTCCGCTCCTTGCGCGTCATCGAGCCGATGATCGCGGCCTGCCGGCCCAGCATCGTCTTGTCGATATTGGCGCCGCCCGCCTGCTCCAACTGCTGCTGGATTTTCCCGGCGCCGGGCAGCATTCCGATGATGGACGAGATGCTGCCCATCTTGGTGATCTGGCGGAGCTGCGCGGCGTAATCCTCCAGGTCGAACTGGCCGCGCGCCATCCTCTTGGCGAGTTTTTCGGCTTCTTCCTGGTCCAGCGTTTCCGCCGCCTTCTCGACCAGCCCGACGACGTCGCCCATGCCCAGGATGCGGCCCGCGACGCGCTCCGGGTGAAAATCCTCCAGCGCGTCCAGCTTTTCGCCCGAGCCGGTCAGCTTGATCGGCGCGCCGGTGACGGCGCGCATCGACAGCGCGGCACCGCCGCGCGCGTCGCCGTCCATCCGCGTCAGCACGATGCCGGTCACGCCGACCGCGTCGTTGAAGGCTTTGGCAGTGTTGACGGCGTCCTGCCCCGTCATCGCATCGACGACCAGCAGCACCTCGGCGGGATTGGTCGCGGCGCGGATGTCCCGCACCTCGTCCATCAATTCCTGATTGATCGAAAGGCGGCCGGCGGTGTCCAGCACCACGATGTCGAACACCTCGCGCCGCCCGGTGTCCATCGCGCGGCGGGCGATCTGCAACGGCGTCTCGCCGGGCACGATCGGCAGGCTGGCCACGCCCGCGCGCTCTGCCAATTGCTGCAACTGCAACTGCGCGGCCGGCCGCTGCACGTCCAGGCTCGCCAGCAGCACCTTCTTGCGCAGCCGTTGCGACAGGCGCAGGCCCAGCTTGCCCGAGGTCGTGGTCTTGCCCGAGCCTTGCAACCCGACCATCAGGATCGGGATCGGCGCAACCGCGTTCAGGTTCAGGGCCACCGCCCCGGCGCCGCCCAGCGCCTCGATCATCACGTCGTTGACGATTTTCACGACCTGCTGGCCGGGGCTGACGCTGTCCAGGACTTCAATGCCGACAGCGCGTTCGCGAACCTTGTTGATAAAATCCTTGACCACCGGCAACGCCACGTCGGCGTCCAGCAGCGCGAGGCGGACCTCGCGCAGCGCCTCCATCACGTCGGTCTCGTTGAGCGCGCCACGGCGGCGCAGCCCATCGAAGACGCCGGAGAGCTTGTTGGAGAGCGCGTCGAACACGGCCAGGATCCGTTCAAGCGGTTGCGCGCCGGCGCGCGAACACTCGCGGACCGGCGGGAAAGCCGGGCTTATGGGCGCGGGGGCCGGGGATTGTCAAGAAACCGGCGGCGCATGGTTGGCCGGCGCCCGGTTCCTGCCCTATGATGAGAGTAATGATGCGGACCAAACGCGACGCGGGCGTGATGGCGTTCGCCGGGGGCAGGCCCCGGGCGCGTGCCGGTGTGATCGCAGGATCGCGCTGATGGGGGACGTCGCCCGCTTTCCCCGCGCCGGCGACGACTCCCCCGACACGCTGTGGGCCGTGGTGGCGACGGTGGGCAAGACGCACCGGGTCGCCGAAGTGTTCGCCAATCGCATCGCCGCACTCGCCGACAAGACGTGGCGGGAACAGGAAGTGCGCGCCTACGAGGCGTTTTTGCGCTCCTCCCGCCAGCCAGTGCCGCACTACAGCGTGGCCCCGATCCGCCGAGCCGACCTGCCGAGAAAGTGGACACCGCTGCCGGCGTTGGGGTTTTTGCGTGGGCAGTTCGTTTAATGGGCGAATCGTGCGAAGTGTCGCTTGGCGGAACCCGGGGACGGCCTGTTAATATGGTCGCGTGAGCGACCGATTGACCCTGACCCGCGCCATCGAAGATGCCGGCATCGACCGCGATAAGGCCGAGCGCGTCGCCAGCGTGATCGTGGACCTGATCCACGACGAAGTCGCGACCAAGGCCGATCTCCAGGCGGTGGAGCTTGAACTGAAGGGGGACATCGCTGCGACCGGCGCCGATCTTCGCCGCGCCGAGCTTGCGCTGAAGGCCGATATCGCCGCCACGAGGACCGAATTGACGGCTGCGATCACGGGTGTCAGCGCCGATCTTCGCCGGACCGAGATTGCGCTAAAGGCCGATATTGCGGCCCTGCGTGCCAATGATGACCTGATCGAGCACAGGCTGCTGACGCGGCTTGGCGGGTTGATGGTCGTGGTCGGAGGCGTGCTGTTCGCTGCGCTGCATTACTGGCCTCCTGGCCATTCGCCGTGACGGCGCCGGCGGCGCTGCTCTGGTCGCCAAACTAATACCAAATCCCTGTGATCAGAACCGATGTGCCCAATCGCGCAATCCGATCGACATGATGCGCCACGGCTGTGCGATCAGCCTGTTCCAGGTATCGCAGCAATGGTCGACGATGT
>CAJCJG010000221.1 GCA_903970625.1 Solirubrobacterales bacterium 70-9
TGCCGCCCTGCCGCCGCTGGCACCACCGCCGGCCGCCCCTGCCCCCGCGCCCGCCTTCGCGCTCAGCGGCGATTCCATCCGCATCATCCAGGCGCGTCTGAGCCAACTGGGCTTCTACAGCGGCGGCATCGACGGCGCCTGGGGCGGCGGCTCGCAGGCCGGTCTGCAAAATTTCCAGGCCGCCCACAATCTGCCCGCCGATGGGCGCCTCAACAAAGCCACCGTCCAGGCCATGGGGATCGACCCGGCCACGATGCAGCCGCCGCGCTAGCTCACGCCGCCGCCGCGCCGCCCAGATAGGCGTCGCGGATGCGCGGATCGCGCAGGAGACTCGCCGCCGGGCCGGACAGCACGATGCGCCCCGCCTGCAACACGTAGCCCTCGTGCGCGATGGCCAGCGCGAGGCTCGCGTTCTGCTCGACCATGAACACCGACACGCCCTCGCGATTGATCGCCGCGATCAGCTCCAGCACCCGGTCCACGAACAGCGGCGACAGGCCCATCGTTGGCTCGTCCATGCAGATCAGCTTCGGCCGCCCCATCAGCGCCCGCGCCATCGCCACCATCTGCTGTTCGCCGCCGGAGAGCGTGCCCGCCCGCTGCGTCAGCCGCTCGGCGAGGCGCGGGAACAGGGTCAGCACCCGATCCAGGTCGCCGGCCACCGCCTGCCGGTCGGCGCGCACGTATGCGCCCATCAGCAGATTTTCGCGCACCGTCATCGCCGCAAACAGCCGTCGCGCCTCCGGCACCGAGGCGATGCCGCGTCGAATGATCCGCGGCGTCGCCTCGCCCGTGATGACCTCGCCGGCAAACCGCACGGTGCCGGAACGCGGCTTCAGCAGCCCCAGGATGATCTTCATGGTGGTCGATTTGCCGCTGGCGTTGCCGCCAAGCAGGCATACAATCTTCCCCTCCGGCACCGACAGCGACAGTTCGAAATGCACCTGCACCGGGCCGTAAAAACTGTTGATCTTGTCCAGCTCCAGCAGGGGCGTCATTTGGGCGCCGATGGCGGAAAGGGCTTGTGCGCCATTGCCACGATCGGAGCCATCGCGCCGGCATCGGCGGCCAGTGCGTCCAACTGGCGGATATGGCGCTTGTAGGTCAGATGATTCACCGTGGTCAGCGCCGCCCCCACCACACCCGAGATCATAAACAACGGCGGTGCCACATCGGACAGGCAAACCGAACTGCCAAGGACCGAAATCGTCAGCGATTCCGAGGAGTCGCCTTGCGTGGGCACCGCGCCGACCAAGCCAAGCAGGAACACCAGCCCCGACAGCAGCGCGGTGGACCAGACCAGCGCCAAATCCTCGAACCCGAACACGCCTTCGTTGCGGCTGAGTTGCGCGAACTCCTCATAGGCGGCCTGCTCGCCCGCCTGCGGCAGCCGTAGGAAACGGCCGACCACGAGGATGCGCAGCGAAATATGCCGGCAGATCACGTCCACGTAGAAACACACCAGCGGAATCAGGGCCAGCACCAGATAGCCGCCTGCCGTGCCGGTATGCTCAGTCAGTCCCAAACCGACGGCACCCAAGCCCGCCGCCCCGATCAGCTTCCATTTCAGAAACTCGGTCCGCGTCTTGGATGTCTCGATGATCTCGGTGCGAAACTCCGACATCTATTCCGCCGCCTCGGCCTGCCCCATCGACGCATGGCCCAGATACGCCTCGATCACCGCCGGATCGTGCCGCACCGCATCCGGCGGACCCTCGGCGATGCGGCGCCCGTCGTCCATCGCCAGCACGCGATCGGACAGTCGCATCACCATCTCCAGCTTGTGCTCGATCAGCAGAATCGTCTGCCCGCGCGCCTTCAGCCCGGCGATCAATTCCTGCATCTCCGCCGTCTCGGTCTCGTTCATGCCGGCGGTCGGCTCGTCCATCATGAGCAGGCGCGGCCGCAGCGCCAGCGCCCGCGCGATCTCCACGCGGCGGCGGTTGGCGTAGGAGAGGCCGAACGCCGGTTGATCCCGGCGGGGCAGCAGCCGGTCGCCGAACATCGCCAGGATTTTCTCCGCATCCGCGCGCAGCGCCCGCTCCTCTGCTCGGACGCTGCCGGGCAGGATCGCGGCCAGCGCCAGTTCCAACAACGCCCCCAGCACCGGAACAGCCGGTCGCGCCGCCCGCAGGCGCGTGTGGGCGCCGACCAGAACGTTATCGAGAACGCTCAGATTGCCGAACACGCGGCCGTGCTGGAACGTCCGCGCCAGCCCAAGGGCCGCCAGCCGCTCCGGCCGGGCGCCGGTCACGTCCACGCCGTCGAATCGCACGCTGCCGGCATCCGGGCGATCCAGCCCGCTCATCAGGTTGAACAGCGTCGATTTGCCGGCGCCGTTCGGCCCAATGATGCTGACGAATTCTCCTTCCGCCACGTCCAGGTCGATGCCGGCGACTGCCGTCACCCCGCCGAACCGCCGCGCGAGGCCGCGCACCTGCAACATCAGACGGTGCCCAACAGCCCTTGCGGGCGGTAGCGGATCAGCAGCAGCAGCACCAACCCGTATGCCAGCATCCGGTAGTCCGCCGCGAACCGGAACATCTCCGGCAACGCCGTCAGCACCACGGCCCCCAGGATCGCGCCGACGATGTTCCCGAGGCCGCCGAGAATCACCATCGTCAGCGCCAGGATCGACAGCGTGGCGGAAAACGTCTGGTAGTCGATGTACGAGTAAACATGCGCCGTGATGGCCCCGCCCACGCCCGCGCCAAAGCCGCCGAAGGCGAACGCCATCGCCTTGTAGCGGTTGGCGTCCACGCCGTAGGACCGCGCCGCCACATCGTCCTCGCGGATCGCCCGCCACGCACGCCCCAGATGCGACGACAGCAGCCGCGCCTGCAACAACGCAATTCCGACCACCAGCGCCAGCACCAGCCAATAGACCGAGCGCACCGAGGTCAGGTCGAACCCGCCGATCTCCGGCGGCGGCAGGCCCGTCAGCCCCATCGCCCCGCGCGTCAGCCCGGTCCAGTTCAGGATCACCAGCGCCACGATCTGCCCGATGCCGAGCGTCGCGATCGAGACGTAATGCCCGCGCATCCGCAGCGCCGGATAGACCAGCAACGTCCCCAGCGCCGCCGTGATCAGCCCCGCCGCCGGCACGCCGAGATCGACCGGCCACCCGAGATCGAGCGCCAGCAGGCCGGAGGCATAGCCGCCGATAGCGAGCAACGCCGCATGCCCCAGCGAAATCTGCCCCACCGTCCCCGCCACCAGGGTCAGGCTCAGCGCCAGCAGTGCGGACAGCAGCCCGTTGGTCAGCGTTTGCAGCAAATACGGCTGATTGGTCAGCGGCAGCAGCGCCGCCACCACGACGGCGCCCGCCACCAGCCACGGCGGCAGCCGCACCGGCCGGCTGCGGGCGACGAACGTGCCGGTCAGCGGCTCCGGCGGCGTCTCCCGCCGCCGCTGGAAGAGGCCATTCGGGGCGGCCACCAGAATCAGGATCAGCAGCGCGAACGCGAACAGGTTGCGATACGAACTGCCGAACAGCGCAATCCCGTAGCTCTCCGTCAGCCCCAGCAGCAGCCCGCCGCCGATGGCGCCCGGCACGTTGCCCAGCCCCCCGATCATCATGGCGACGACGCCCTTCAACGTCGCGTCGAAGCTCATGTTCGGGTCGATGTCGTTGTAATACATGCCGACCAGCACGCCGCCGACGCCGCCGAGCGCCGAGGCGATGGCGAAAACCGTCATGTTCACCCGGTCGGTATCAACCCCCATCTGCCGCGCCGCGTCCTGGTCCTGCGCCGTCGCCCGAACCGCCCACCCGAGCTTCGTGAAGCGCAGGAACAGATACAGCAGTGCCGCGCTGCCGATGCCGATGCCGGCGATCAGGATGTCCAGCGTCCCGATGGTGCCGCCGCCGATTTGGAACCGCCGGTCGCCCAACTGGTTCGGCAGCGCCCTCGGGTCCGGCGAGCAGATCAGTTGCACCAACTGGTCCAGCACGAGGCTGATGCCGATGGTCGCCAGCAACGGCGCGATCCGCGAGCGCCCGTGCAGCGCGCGCAGCCCCACCCGCTCGATGGCGATGCCCAGCAGCCCGCACCCCACGATCACCAGCAGCAACGTTATCGGCAGCGGCGTGTGCAGGAACGTGATGCTCGCCCAGCCGATATAGGCGCCCACGGTGTACACCGAGCCGTGGGCGAAATTGATCAGATTGGCGACACCGAAAATCAGCGCCAGCCCGACCGCCAGCAACGCATAGATATTGCCGATGATCAGGCCGTTGACGGTGTAGTCCAGCCAGGGACCAAGCATCATCCGAGGTTGGGCTTGGTGCCGTCCCACAGCACGAACTTGTCGTCCTTCACCGTCAGCCGCTCGAACTTCGCACCGGCCACGCGCCGCGTCGTCGGGTCGAACGTCATACTGCCATAGACGACGCTCGGCACGTCCTTGATCTTGGCCAGACCCTCGTGGATGCCCTCGCGTGTCGCGCTGAACTGCTTCACCAGCGCGATCACGAGGTTCATCGTGTCGTAGGCGGTGGCGTTGAACCCGTCCGGCGCGCGGCCGTATTTGGCCTGGAACGCCTTCACGAACGCCTGCACCTCCGGGCGCGGATCATCCGGGAAGAAATTCGATTGCGTGAACATCCCGTTCACCGCGTCGCCGCCCAATTCCAGCAGCTTCGGCGAATACACGGAGCCGACGGCCGCAATCGGCTGCTTCAGCCCCAATTCCCGCACCTGCCGCGCGATCACCGCCGCGTCCGCGTAATATGCCTCCAGCACCAGCCCGGTCGGGTTGGCGTCGCGGATGCGAACGAGGGTGGAGCGGAAATCGTGCTCGCCCGGCAAAAACGCCTCGGTCGCGACCACGTCCGCGCCCTTGTCCTGCGCCGCCTTGACGAACAGGTTTTTCGCGGTCGTGCCCCAGTCGGTGTTCAGATGCAGCACCGCCAGCTTCTTCAGCCCCAGCGCGTTGACCGCGTAGTCGGCAAGGTTCGGCTGCTCCTCCGCCTGACTGATGGAGCTGCTCCACATATAGTCGCCGCCCTTGGTGAAGTCCGGATGCGAGTTGGTCATGCCGAACTGCACCAGCTTGGCGCGCTGATAGATCGGCGACGCGGCCATCGAGGCGGTCGAGGAGAAATCGCCGATCTCGATGAAGATGCGGTCGTCGTTGACGAATTTTTGCGCGATGGCGACGGACTGGCGCGGGTCCGCCTGGCTGTCCTCGAACACGTAATCCACCGCCGGGCCGCCGGCCGCCTTGCTCTGCTCCAGCGCAAGATCGAAGGAGGCTTTCCACTGCGCCCCGTACTGCGCCATCGGCCCGGTGATCGGGCCGCTGACGCCGACGATGGCCGGCGCGTCGGCGGCACGGCCGGCACGCGCGAAGCTCGCCACACCCACGGCGGCGGCCCCGGCAAGCAGCGAGCGACGATCGAGCATGGCAAAGCCTTTCCTGTTCGAGACCAGGGCCGCAATTCACGACCATTTACTGTGGAACGAGATTAGTCGCGCCACGGACGGAGATCAAGCGCGCGGGGCTGGGGCGGCAAACACGCAACGGTCGCAAGCCGCGCCAAATCGGCGCAGACTGGTGCCATGCACGACCAAGCTCCCGCCCGCCCGACCGCGCAAGTCGTCGCCGTGCCACCTCGGCGGCAGGCCAAAGCCGCGCCGCCCTGCACCATGGTCATCTTCGGCGCCGGCGGCGACCTGACCAAGCGGCTGGTGGTGCCCGCGCTCTACAACCTGTCCCGCACCCACGCGCTGCCGGACGATTTCGCCCTGATCGGCGTCGATCTGGCCGCCGGCACGGCCGAGACGTGGCAGGGCCACCTGCACGACATGCTGCAAAGCTTCGTCGGCGACCCGGCCGCCGCGCTGCACATCGACCATATCGACGACGACGCATGGCAGCGCCTCGCGGCGAAAATGTCCTACCTGCAAGGCGACCTGACCCAGCCCGACCTCTACGAACGGATCGGCGAAGCCCTCGCCCCGCGCGCCAACGTCATCTTCTACCTCGCCATCGCCGACCGCTTTTTCGGCACCGTCATCGACCATCTCGGCGGCGCCAAACTCACCGATCAGAACGAGGACGATTACGGCCAACACGCCTTCTGGCGTCGCGTCGTGGTGGAAAAGCCCTTCGGCCACAGCCTGGACTCCGCCCGCGAACTGAACGCCCGCATCCTGCGCACGCTGCACGAGGACCAGATTTTCCGCATCGACCATTTTCTCGGCAAGGACACGGTGCAAAGCATCATGTCCTTCCGCTTTGCCAACGGCCTGTTCGAGCCGATCTGGAACCGCGACCGGATCGACCACGTGCAGATCACAGTGGCCGAGACCGTCGGCGTCGAGCGGCGGGGAAAATTCTACGAAGCCACTGGCGCGCTGCGCGACATGGTGCCGAACCATGTCTTCACCCTGCTGTCGATGGTCGCGATGGAGCCGCCGGCCGGGTTCGACGCTGCTGCCATCCGCTCGAAAAAGGCCGAAGTCTTCGCCGCCATGCCGACACTGACGCCGGCGCAGGCGGTGCGCGGGCAGTACGCCGCCGGCACCGTCCTCGGCAAACCGGCCGTCGCCTATCGCGAGGAGCCGGACGTGGCCGGCGGCTCCAACACCGAGACCTACGTGGCGCTGCGGCTCGAAATCGACAATTGGCGATGGGCCGGGGTGCCGTTCTTCATCCGCACCGGCAAGCACATGTCCCGCCGCACGACGGAAATCGCCATCCGCTTCAAGCAAGCCCCCAACCGCGCGTTCGAGGATACGCCGGTCCACACGCTGCCGCCCAACTGGCTGGTGCTGAGCATCGCGCCGGATGAGGGCATCTCGCTGCAATTCGAGGTCAAGCGCCCCGGCCCGGTGGTCGATCTCGCCGCCGTCAAAATGGAATTCCGCTACGCCGACTGGTTCCCGAAAGAACCCAACGTCGGTTACGAAACCCTGATCCACGACATCATGATCGGCGACCAGACCCTGTTCATGCGCGCGGACATGATCGAGCAAGGCTGGCGCGTGGTTCAACCGGTGCTCGACGCCTGGGCTGCCGAGACCGCCGACTTCCCCAACTACGACGCCGGCAGCGATGGCCCGAAAGAAGCCGACGCCCTGATCGCCGCCGAAGGCAACCGCACCTGGCGCCCCGTCGATCCCCCGCCGGCCGCAAAGCCCTGACCGGCAGCAAAAAGGCTCCGGCTTGCGCCGGAGCCTTCACGTTGCATGACGACCAATCGACGCGGTCGGTTCAGCCGGAAACTCCGGCGGTGTGCGTCCAGGCCGCGACAAGGGTCGGCATCGAACGATGAGACACTGGATCACCTCCTTTCGGTTGTTGAGGCTCAACCGTGGTGCAATCGGCGTCGCGGCGCAAGCCCGTCCCGGCTCCGTGCGTCGTGAAAGGCCCTGGGGATCGCGCGGCTGTTGCACGCGGCACCGTTCACGGATGATGTGGCACGCGGAGGTGTCTCACGAGCTATGCATCCCGCCATTGGAATGCGGTCGAGGATATCATATATCGCAGCGTCGAGACTTGAAGTAGCTTATTCTTGGAAAATTTTCTTGAGAAATTTACTGCGAGATCACTCATTACCTGCCTACTTCACCCACCTAGATGACGTCCTTGAATTCTTGGTCTTCCGCCGATTGTTGCGTGAACCTCATAGATTGTGAAATCGCACTGCGCATTCATGCCTTCCAAAACTCAAGGCGCCCGCAACACGTAGCTATCCAAGTAAAATCAACGGTTTTTGACTTTCAGAAGACATGGCCGAAAACCCGCAAACCTCGCCGCGCGTAACGCAATGCAACCGGCCCTTACCCTCGCGCTCGCCAGAATATTTGAACCTGTCTGATGGATCGCATAAACGTAGCTGCACCGCGTAGCCGCGGAAACCGATGGAGTTCTAAACTCGATGCTCGGTTTCCGGAAAGGACAGACAAAATGGCCGCAGCCACCGTGATCGAGGTCGCAGCCGGTGACGTTTCCGAGGTGTTGAAGCGCCAGGGCATCGATGCCGACGAACGCGTGACGGTGACAATCGAACCGGAATTGATCCCGGGTCGTCGGGAGTCGCGCGCTCGGGTTATCGTCGCCGGTCTCACCGACGACGATATCGACCGGCTTATCAAGCAGGCGCAGCGGGAAGTCGAACCGTTGTTGCCTGGATGAGACTTGTCGTCGATACCAACATTTTGGTCAGCGCCGGTCTCAAGCGTGGATCGCTCCCCCACATCGCTCTGTCTCAAGCCGCGCAACGCTGCGTGCTGCTGAAATCGGCAGCGACAGAAGCGCAGTTCATCGAGGTCACAGCGAGGCCCTATCTCGCACCGCTGATCGCCCCGGCGACGCGCGACTGGCTCACGCTGATCATGGCAGCGGCTGAGTTGGTAGCAATCACCCAGCGGATTGCGGCGTGTCGCGATCCCACGGACGACAAGTTTTTGGAATTGGCCGTAAACGGACGCGCCGATCTCATCGTGAGCGGCGACAAAGACCTCCTGGTGCTGAATCCATTCCGTGGCATCCCGATCGTCGCTCCCGCCGCCTTCGTGCAGGGCGCTGCCCCCTGATGCGGAATGGGGTCGTTCGAAGACGGCCACCATCGCGCAGGCACATTAAACCGACCACGCCCCGCAAATTTAGTCTTGCCTTGTGTTGTCTTTTATACTAACTTTCGACCCATGCATATCGCACCCGCAACCCAGTCCGAGAAATTGAAGGAGTTCAGCCTCCGGCTCACCCAAGCCGTCGAGGCGGACTCCGTCGGCTGGCGGCTGCCGGGGTGGCTGGTCGCGATGATCGTCGCCTTCATCAAGGAGATTGCGGAAAGCTTCGCCGAACTCGCCAAGCTCATGCGGGAAGGCAAAATCCCGCTCCAGCCCTCCGCCCCCCACGGCACCCGCCGCCCGGCCAGAACGGCGACCAAGCGGTCCGGCCGGTCCTCCGGGACTGCGCGGCTCCGGCCGGCGACGGCACCAGAGCGGGTCCCGCCAGCGTGCCCCGAAGCGGAAGAACCGCCGGCAACGGCCCAACGAACGGGGTACCCGGCCCAGTCGCCACACACCCCGCAAGCCCAGTGGCCCCGCCCGGCACTGGCCACCCGGGCCTGCGGCCCGCCCAATCCAATTTTCGGCCTTCACCGAGAAACTACTTTGGCACGCCCATAATGTTGCTATATCGTAATATTAAGCCGTCGGCCGGCCGTCCCGCGCCACCACCCGCCCGCGCTTGACCACCAGCTTGCGCACCGGCGCCAGCACCACCGCCTCCGCCACGCTGCCGGCCTCCACCAGCACGCCGTCGCCGACATCGCCGACCGCCAGCCCGTAGCCGGAAAGCCCCATCATTTTCGCGCCGGCAAAGCTGCACAGGTCGAACGCCAGCCGCAAATCCTCGTCGGTGCTCAGCCCGTTGCGCATGCCGACCAGCCTCGCCCGGTCCAGCATGTCGCCGTTCCCGTACGGGCTCCACAAATCGCGGATGTTGTCGGACCCCGCGCACACATCGACTCCCGCCGCCCGCAGCCGCTTGACCGGCGGCGCCGGATGCCCCGCAGGCCCGGTCGTCATCACCGCGACGCCGCTCGCCGCCAACACCTCCAGCATCGCCTCCACCGCCGCCCCGTCTGGCATGCCGAGCGCAAAGGCATGGCCGATCGCAACCTTGCCCGCCATCCCCAGCGCCCGCGTGCGCTCCGCGATCAGCGTCATCGAGAACAGGCCGAGTTCGTTCGGCTCGTGCAAATGGATGTCCACCGGCCGCCCGAATTTTTGCGCCAGCCCGAACACGGCATCGACATGTCCCTTCGGGTCGAACTCGATCGTACACGGGTCGATGCCGCCCACGACATCGACGCCCATCTCCAGCGCCGCCGCCATCAACTCCAGCGTCCCCGGCCGCGTCAGCAGCCCGGATTGCGGGAATGCCACCGTCTGAATCTCCACCGCGTCGCGAAACGCCTCCTTCGTCGCCAGCACCCCTTCCACGCCCGCCAGCCCGTGCGTCGTATCCACGTCGATATGGCTGCGGATGTGGGTGGAGCCGTTCGCCACGCACAGCGCGGCCAGCCGCGCCGACTGCCGCGCCGGGTCCATGCCCAACTCCGTCCGCAACCGCCGCTCGTTGTCGATGGTCTGCCGAATCGTCGGCCCCGCCGAGTTGGACCGCCACGGCAGGCCGAGAACATTCTTGTCGAGATGCACATGCGCCTCGACCAGCCCCGGCAGCAGCAGCGCGCCCGCGCCATCCTCCACCGAAACGCCCTCCGGCGCATCCAGCCCCGCGCCCATCCGCGCGATGCGCCCATCCGCGATCAGCACATCCACGCTTTCGCCGCCCAGCGGGCGAACGTTGGTCAGCAGCAATCCGGTCATCGCGAAATCTCCCGTCGCCTGGATCGTCCGGCGCTACGATGGCAAAGCCGGGCGGGCGTGGTAAGCCCGGCCGACGCCACGACAAGGCACGATCCCATGACGCACCCGACCGCAATGGCCGCCGAGATCGCCGAAGCGCCGGCCGCCGTCGCCCGCTTCTTCGACCGCGAGGACGGCAACCTCCGGACACTCGGGGCCAAATTGCGCACTCTGGCGCCGCCCGTGGCCGTCACCTGCGCGCGCGGCTCGTCGGACCATGCGGCCAGCTATTTCGCCTATGCGCTGGAGATCCTGGGCGGCATCCCGGTCGCCTCCATCGGCCCTTCGGTCGCCTCGATCTACCACGCGCCGCTGCGCCTGCGCGGCACGCTGCTGGTGTCGGTGTCGCAGTCGGGCCAAAGCCCGGACATCGTGGCGCTCCAGGCCGCCGCCCGCGCCGCCGGCGCGTTCGCGGTGGCGGTGGTCAACGATGCCGCCTCGCCCTTGGCCCAGCAAGCGGACGCGGTGCTGCCGCTGCACGCCGGCCCCGAACTCAGCATCGCCGCCACCAAAAGCTGCCTCTCCTCCACCGTCGCGCTCGCGGCCCTAGTGGCCGAACTGGTGCAGGACGACGCGCTGCGCGCCGCCCTGCGCGATCTGCCCAGCGTCCTTGGCCACGCGAGACATGCGGATTTTTCCGCGGCCCTGCCGATGCTGACGCAAGCCGAGTCCGCCTACGTCGTCGGTCGCGGCCCGGCGCTGCCGGTGGCGATGGAAGCGGCGCTGAAACTGAAGGAAACCGCCACCCTCCACGCCGAAGGTTTTTCCGGCGCCGAGGTGATGCACGGCCCGCTGCAATTGCTGCACGCGGGCTTTCCCGTCATCGCCCTGCGCCCGCGCGATGCCGCCCACGCCGCGATGGGCGAGG
>CAJCJG010000222.1 GCA_903970625.1 Solirubrobacterales bacterium 70-9
GTCGAGCACGAAGGCCAGCAGGTCGTCGGACTCGGGCGGTCCTTCGATCAACACGCAGTCCGGGCGCAGCTCGTCGAACGCGCGCAACAGGCCTTGTTCGATGAGTTGATGGACGCGAAGGAATTTTCTCCTGAAAAATATCCCGATCTCTATGTGGTGGTGAAGCGCGTCGAGATTGATTACCTCGTCTCTTTGCGCGGAGTAGCGCCCTTTATGGTCACTTTGCGCGGGGTCCGCCTGCGCGAGGGCAGCGTGCAGGGTGGCAGGACCGTCCTCGGCCAGCATGCGCCGCGCCTCGGCCCGCGCTGGCTCACCGCAATCGGGGATGTCCGCCAATCCGTCGATGAGGGCTGCGAAATATAAGCCGGTGCCGCCGCACAGGATGGGCAGTTTGCCGGCGCCGCGCGCCGCGTCCATTTCGGCCAACGCCGCGCCGCGCCACCATGCGGCACTGCCTGCGAGCGCCGCCGGGCGAACGCCGTATAGGCGATGGGGCACCCGCGCCTCCTCCTCCGGCGTCGGTCGGGCGGTCAGGATGCGCAACTCCGCATAGACCTGCATCGAATCGGCATTGATGACGACGCCGCCGACGCGCTCGGCGAGCTCCAGCGCGAGGGCCGATTTGCCGCTGGCGGTCGGCCCGGCGACGATCAGCGCTCCCGGCAGATCAGCCATTGCTTGCGCCCGCACGGCCGCCGCCGCATACGGCGCCGATGTCCCACGTCCTGACCCTGATCGCAGACCGCTCCGCCACCACGCTCTCCGCCGCCGTGATCGCCCGCGTGCGCACCGCCATCGACGGCGGGCCACCGGACATGCTCTCGCCCGGCGAGGCCACCGACATTCCGTGCCGGGTGGTGCCCGACCCGGCGGTGGTGGAACGGGCGCTGGAGGGGGCGCCGATCGACGCCATCGCCACCCCGGCGCGCAACCGCCGCAAGGGGCTTCTGGTCGCCGACATGGACAGTACCATCGTGACCAGCGAGACGCTGGACGAACTGGCGGGGTATGCCGGGCTGAAGGACAAGATCGCTTCCATCACGAAGCGCAGCATGAACGGCGAACTGGATTTTGCCGAGGCGCTGCAGTTGCGGGTCGGCATGCTGAAAGGGTTGGGGCTGGAGGCGCTGGAAAAAACCTGGGCGCGAACGAAGCTGACGCCGGGGGCGCGGGAACTGGTCGCCACGATGCGTAAGCACAATGCGACGACGGCTTTGGTCTCCGGCGGGTTCACGTTCTTCACCGGGCGGGTGGCGGAGATGCTGGGGTTCCATCTGCACCGCGCCAACACGCTGCTGGACGACGGGGCGGCACTGACGGGGGAAGTCGGCGAGCCGATCCTGGACCGCGACGCCAAGCTGGCAACGCTGCGCGAACTGGCCGCCGCCCGAAACCTGAAACTGTCGGCGACGCTGGCGGTGGGCGACGGCGCCAACGATCTGGCGATGATCCAGGAGGCGGGGCTGGGCGTGGCCTACCACGCCAAACCGATCGTGGCGGCGGCAGCGCGGGCACGGGTCGATCACGGCAACCTGCGGGCGCTGCTGTTCGCGCAGGGCTATCGGGTTGGGGATATCGTGGGCGGGTAGCGTTAGTGGCCCGCGATTAGCTTCAAAACTATGGTCAGGACGCCGGTTTGCACGACGAACGCAACTGTCAGCCACCGCCTAAGCCACTCGCCGCTTTCATCGATCGCCTTTAGCATAGACAATCGAATTTCGCGTATTTCCGGGTCGGCCGGTAAGTCCGGTGGATCGCAGTCATGCCGTTCCGAAAGCAACGCAACCTCCATAGGACCAATTCCCCACTGAACTTGCGGCCCCCACGCCCCGCAGCCCCGACGGAGAGAGAGCCTCACCCCGGCGCGCGCTTGTCCCCCGTCACCGCCAGCGGCACCCAGCGCAAGCCGTCGCCGCTCTGCACCAGCATCAGCACCGAACTTTTACCGGACTTTTTGACCTTCTCGACCCGGTCCTGCACGTCGTTCGGTGTCGTAACTTCTTCCTGCTGCACCTCGACGATCACGTCGCCGGCTTTCAGGCCGCGATCCGCCGCCGGGGTGCCCTGGCCCACGTCGGTGATGACGACACCCTTCTGGTCCGCCGCGATCGAGAATTTATCGCGTTCCTCGGACGTGATCGGCGCCAGCGTCAGGCCGAGGGCCGACAATTCCAGCGTCTTTGACGGTTCCGGCTTGTCGGGTGCAGGCGTGGCGGCAGCCTGCTGTTCCTCCGGCAGTTCGCCGACCGTGACCGGCACCACAACTTCCTTGCCGTCGCGCCAGACCGTGACCGGGACTTCCTTGTTGATGTCCGTCTCCGCCACGATGCGCGGCAGGGTCTTCATTTCCTTCACATCCTGGCCGTTGAACTTCAGGATGATATCGCCGTTCTTGATCTTCGCCTTGTCCGCCGGCCCCGGACTTTCGACTCCTGCCACCAGCGCGCCGCTTGGGTCTTTCAGACCCAGACTCTCGGCGATGTCGGGTGTGACCTGCTGGATTTTGACGCCCAGCCAGCCGCGCTTGGCGTGGCCGAATTCGCGCAACTGCGCCACCACGGTCTTCGCGAGGTTCGCCGGGATCGAGAAGCCGATGCCGATGGAGCCACCCGACGGGGAGTAGATCGCCGTATTGATGCCGATGACCTGCCCGTCCATGTTGAACAGCGGACCGCCGGAATTGCCTTTGTTGATGGGCGCGTCGGTCTGGATGAAATTATCGTAAGGCCCCTGCTGGATGTCGCGGCCGCGCGCCGAGACGATGCCGGCAGTGACGGTGCCGCCGAGGCCGAACGGGTTGCCGATGGCCAGCACCCAGTCCCCAACGCGCGAGGCGTCCGAGTCACCGAACTCGACGAACGGCAGCGGCTTCTCCGGCGTGACCTTCAGCACCGCCATGTCGGTCCGCTGGTCGCGGCCGATCAGCGTGGCCTTCAGCGTGGTGCCGTCGTGCAGCGTAACGGTGATCTCGTCGGCGCCGTCGATGACATGGTTGTTGGTCACGACGATGCCGGAGGCGTCGATGATGAAGCCGGAGCCGAGGCTTTGCATTTTGCGCGGCGGCGAATCGCCGTGGCCCTGCCGGTGCTGCCGTTCCATGAAGTCCTTGAAGAACTGCTCGAACGGCGAGCCAGGGGGGAACAGCGGTACGTCCGGCCCGGCGCCGGGATGATCGCCCTTGTCGGCGGTCACGGTCTGGCTGGAGGAGATGTTGACCACCCCCGGCAGCAGGCGGGCGGCGAGGTCGGCGAAACTGTCCGGCGCCGGGCGGGCCTGCGCTGGGGGCACGTAGCCCACCACCGCCGGCACCGCCAACGCGGCGGCGAGGGCGAACGCGATGGTGCGGGCGGAACGGAGCGTCTTGGAACGGCGGTCTGCGGGTGGCATGGGCGGTTGTTCCCTGGAAATCCACTAGATGGTCGAACGGCCCGGCGACACAACCGCCAGGGCGGCGCGCCCCGGCTGTTGTGCCGCCGCTATTTGGGCGGCACCGTCGGCAATGGCACGGCAAACGACGGCTCGGCGGGGGCCGGCGCATCGGCCACGGTCGGACGATGGCTCAGCAGATTGAGGAAGTCGTCGCCCGGTGTCATCACCAGCCGCGAATTCCCGGCACCGAACGCCTCCTTATAGGCCTGCAAGGTGCGCCATGTCTTGAAGAACGGCTTGTCGCGCTCGAACGCGTCGGCGTAGATCGCGATCGACGCCGCCTCGCCCTCGCCGCGCAGCTTTTCGGCCGAGGCGCGCGCCTGCGCTAGTAGCACCGTGCGTTCCCGGTCGGCGTTGGCGCGGATGCGGGCCGATGCCTCGGCACCCTCGGCGCGGGCCTGTGTCGCGATCCGCTCGCGTTCGGACTTCATGCGCGACAGCACGGCCTGGGTGTTTTCCTCCGGCAGATCGGCACGGCGCAGCCGCACATCCTCCACCGTCACGCCGAAATTGTGCATCTCCTGGTTCGCCTGATCGCGGATCAGGCCCATGATCCGCCCGCGCTGCGAGGACAGCACGTTCAGCAACTGCTCGTTGCCCAGAACCCGCCGCAGGGCGGAGGAGACCACCGAGTTCAGACGGGCGCGGATGCCATCCTCGGTCGGGCCAACGGCCTGATAGTAGCGCAGCGGGTCGACGATCCGGAACCGGGCGAAACTGTCCACGATCAACCGGCGCTGGTCGCCCAGGATCACTTCCTCGGGAGGCACCTCGTAGTCCAGCAGCCGCCGGTCGAAGCTGATGACGGTCTGCAACAGCGGCAGTTTCACATGCAAGCCGGGATCGGTGATCACCCGCACCGGCTCGCCGAACTGGGTGATCAGCACCTGTTCGGTCTGCTCGACGGTGAACAGCACGGAGCTGGCGAGGAGCGCCACGACGAACGCCGCTGCGACGGCGGCAATGGTGGACCCCCTCACTTGATCTCTCCGGTGGTGGACGTCGGCGCGGTGGCGGCGGGCCGGGGCGGCGCCCGCCCGAGGTCGCCCAGCGGCAGATAGGGCACCACGTTCTGCAATCCCTGATCGACGATCGTGCTCGGGGTCCGGCTCAGGATCTCCTGCATCGTCTCGATATACAGCCGCGTCAGCGTCACTTCCTTGGCGGCATCGTAGGCTTTCAGCACCGACAGGAACCGTTGCGCCTGCCCGCTGGCTTCCGCGATGGCGGCCTGACGGGAGGCGTCGGCGTCGGCCACCACGCGGGCCGCGTCGCCACGGGCGCGGGGGACGATATCGTTGTGGAAGCTTTCGGCCTCGTTGCGCATGCGGTCGGCATCGGTGTTGGCGCGCTGCACATCGCGGAAACTGTCGATGACAGCCGCCGGCGGATCCACCTTCTGCAACTGGATTTGGGTGATTTCCACGCCGGTCTTGTATTGGTCGAGGATCGCTTGCACGCCTTTCAACACCGCCGTTTCGATGGCGGCGCGGCCCTCGGTCAGCGCCGGCTGGATCGGCGTGCGGCCGATCACCTCGCGCATGACGCTCTCGGCGGCGGATTTGACGGTGTAGGCGGGGTTGCGGGTGTTGAACAGGAAGGCGCTGACGTCGCGGATGCGCCAGAAGACCGCGAAATCGATGTCGATGATGTTCTCGTCACCGGTCAGCATCAGGCTTTCTTCCAGCACGTCGCGGCCCGACGAGTCGCGCCCCTGCTCGATCCGCCCCGCGTCGCCGGCGGTGCGATAGCCGATCTCGACGCGGTTGATGCGGGTGACGGCCGGGGTCAGCACGCTCTCGATCGGCCAGGGCAGATGCCAGTTCAGGCCGGGGAACGAGGTTTCGTGATAGGCGCCGAAGCGCAGCACCACGCCCTGCTCGTCCGGCTCGACACGGTAGAAGCCGCTGGCGACCCAGACGACGAGCAGAACGGCCGCCAGCAGCAGCACGCCAAGGCCGCCCCGGGCGCTGCCGAACCAACCGCCGCCACCGCCGCCGCCGGGACCGCCCGGGCGGCGCCCGCCGAAACCTGGGATCAGGCCGCGGACGAACCCCTGGATGCGTTGAATGGCCTCGTCCAGTTCCGGCGGAATCTGGCCGCCGGGGCCACGCCCACCGCCGTTCGGGCCGCGCCCGGGGCCACGGTCGCCCCATGGGCTTTGTGGCCCGCCGTTGCCCGGCCGCTGCCCCTCGCCCGGCGGGCCGCCGGGTGTTCCCCACGGACCAGGTCCGCCGGGGCCGCCGCTGTTCCAAGGCATCGAGTCGGGCCGCTCCTTAAACTCGCCACGGGTTATGGCGCCACCCGAGGACCGGGGACGCTGGCCTGCTGCCCCCGCACCCGTGGGACGGAGGGCCGTATATGCTCGCCATTGGCATGGCCGCGCCAGGGCGCCATATCGCTGTCGCGACAGCCTGCATATTGACCAAGCCCGGAGGGTTTTCAAGCGAATGAGCACGGTCCCCACCCAGGAGTCGCTGCGGGACGCCCTGCGCGACATCGCCGACCCCGTGTCCGGCCGCGACATCGTGACCGCCGGACTGGTCGAGGCGATCGAGGTGCGGGGCGGGCTGGTGCAGGTGAGCCTGCTGACAGACCGCTCGCGGGCGCCTCAGATGGAGCCGGTGCGGGCAGCGGTGGAAAAGCATGTTTCGCGGCAGCCCGGCGTCCAAAATGCCACCGTCGTGTTGACGTCGGCCACGCCGGCACCCGCCGCGCCGCAGGGCCACGGGCACGCCCATGGCGGCGCGGCGGCCAAGCCGAAATTACTGGAGGACGTGCGCGCCATCGTGGCGGTCGCGTCCGGCAAGGGCGGCGTCGGCAAGTCCACCGCCGCCGTCAATCTGGCCGTCGCGCTGGCACAGATTGGCCTGCGCGTGGGCCTGCTGGACGCCGACATCTACGGCCCCAGCCTGCCGCGCATGCTGGGGCTGGCGCGCAAACCGGAGGTTCGGGGCGACAAGATGATTCCCCTGCCCGCCTGGGGCCTGAAAGCCATGTCCATCGGCTTTCTGGTGGAGGAGGAGACGCCGATGATCTGGCGCGGCCCGATGGTGATGGGGGCGCTGGAGCAGATGATGGGGCAGGTCGAATGGGGACCGCTCGACATCATGATTGTGGACATGCCGCCGGGCACAGGGGACGCGCAACTGACGATGGCGCAGCGGGTGGCGCTCGCGGGCGCCGTGATCGTCTCCACCCCGCAGGACATCGCGCTGCTGGACGCAAGGCGGGGCGTGAAAATGTTCGAGCGGACGCGGGTGCCGGTGCTCGGGCTGATCGAAAACATGTCGTATTATTGCTGCCCGAACTGCAACCATCGCGCGGAAATCTTCGGCCATGGCGGCGCGAAGGCGGAGGCGCACCGCCTGGGGATCGACTTTTTAGGTGAGGTGCCGCTGCTGCTGGACATCCGCACGGCGAGCGATGCGGGCACGCCGATTGTGGCGGCCGCGCCGGACAGCGAGGCGGCGCGGGCATTCGGCGCCATTGCACAAAGCGTTTGGGCGAAGGTGAACCCGGCGCAACCGGCCAAGGGACCGGCGTTCCCGCGCATCGTCGTGAGTTGAGCGGTGGACGAAAAGCTGACCGACGAGGCCGTGCGGCTGGCATACAAGTTTTTTCTCGGCCGCGCCGCCGAGAACGACGAGATGCTTCGGTTCGCGCTCGCCTATGGCACCGTGGGCAAGCTACGCGATGCGTTCCTGAACAGCCGCGAATTCGAGCACATCCTCAACCTGAAGCCCCGGCTGGTGCCGGCGGGCGCGCGCCCGATGCCTGTGGAATCGCAGACCGACGATGCCGGGGTGCGGGCAATGCTCGCCGAACTGCGCGCAACCTGGGACCGCGTGCCCCCGCCGGGCTGGGACGGCGCGCGGCAGGCGGCCGATGTGATGGCGTGTCTAGACCGCAACGGCTTGGCCCGGCCGCGCGAAGCGTTCGAACTCGGCTGCGGCGCGGGGCGTGTCACGCGACACTTGGCCGCGCTGGCGCCTCTATTAACCGCGTGCGATGCCTCGCCCGTGCAGCTTACAGCAGCGCAAAACATCCCAGGAATCACGCTGCGCGTCGCCGACGATGCGACGTTCGGAATGAGCGAACCGTTCGATCTGTTCTACAGCTACCACGCGCTGCATTACGGCCCGCCTCCGCTGGCAGCGCGAGCGCTGGCCCGCGCGTTCGCGATGCTGCGGCCGGGCGGGGCGGCGGTCTTTCAGCTTGTCACCTACGGTATGGGCTATTCCTATGCGGCGGCAGAGGCGCACCGGCCGCGCCATCCCGATCCGTACGAGGAGCGGCAGGTATTGCCGCAACCCGTCGTGTTCGGGCTTGCGCGGGACGCCGGCTGCGATGTGGTGGAAGCGTTCGACGATGCCTCGGTCGCACCCAGCGCGCTGTGGCGTTCAAGCATCTTCGTGTTGCGCAAGCCCGCGACATGAGCGGGGCGCTCTGGCGGACGCTGGAGTTTTCACCCGAGACGTTTGGCCCGGACTTATTCGCACTGTGCCGCGCGGTGCCGGACCTGGATCATCTGCTGTGCCGGCTGGACCACATCCACGATCCGATATATCCAGAAGATCGCGTGCTGCGCGCATACCAGCGCGATCTGGCACTGGAGGGTTTTTTCGAACTTCGGCTGCCCGACACCGCTATCGCGCTGCGCTCCGGCCGGTCGGTGATGCTGGCGGACAAGTCTGTGTTCTTCGGTGTGCAGGGGCGGCCCGACATGATTTTAGCCGCCGCCCGCGTCGGCTATACGCTTCCGCTGTGCGCGGTGGTGCTGCCATTGCATCGCACCGTCGTCACGTTGCATGGCCCACGCTGGAACATCGACACGATTGCGGCGCAGCGGGCGGTCGCGCTCTTCGAAGCGGCGCGGGTCGATTGGGGCGAGGCCGACCCGCCGGCTGGGCTGGAACGCGCGGTCGTAACGGGCGATGCCAACTATGCGCACCATCTTTGGAACCAGCTTGGCGCACTGGAGGCGTTGCTGGCGCGCTGCAAGACCGTGACGGTGCTGGCCACACACCAGCCGATTGCGCCGCTGGCGGAGATTTTTCCTGACCATCCCGGGCTGACGGTGATCCCGACGCCGCCGGAGACCCTGCCGCGCCTCGACCCGCGCCGGACACTGCCGTTCGGGGCAGCGGGCAAAACGGTGATGCGCTCCGTTCGCGCGCGCATTTTGCAGGTGGCCGAACGCAGGGCCTGCGAGGGCGTACGCGATTTCCTGTCGCGGACGCAGGATAAAATGCTGATCTGGCTGACGCTCCGCGCGCAGGGTCGCACCGCGTCGAACCTGTTCGATGCGCTGCTTGCCGTGGCCGAATCGCTGCTGCGCGAGGACGGATTCGGCATCGTCGTTGACGGCTACTCGCGCCCCAACGACTACGCCACCAATCGAGACTACGACCGCGCCGGCATCGAAAACGCGATTGCGCGCGAGCAGGCGCTTGCCCTCCTCCTCGTGTCGGAGCTGACGAGGTGCGTCGGACCGTCGGTTACTTCGGGCATATTCGTGGGCGTGGGCTGCGATCTGCTCGACAGCGTGCATCTGGCCGCCCACTGCCGCGCCTACTTCGCGCACCATGGCACGATCCAGCACAAGATCGGCTATTTCACCACCGTGCCCGGCATGGCGCATGCCAACCCTGGCATTCTGGCCGGCGACCCGGCCGGCGGGCATCGGCATGTGATCCAGGAACCCGGCATCGTCGAATACATAGATTCGTCGCTGGTAGAGGAAATCGTCGCGGCCGGCGGCAACCGCATGGACCCGAACAACGCCTATCGCTTCAAGAACATTCCTGCGCTGGTCACGACGTTCCGCGCCTTTCTAGCGCGGCAAGGGCTGCTGTAGCCGCTTGTAGAACAACATCGTCGCCCGCGGCGTCGTCCGGTCGAAATCCAGCGCGTAGTCGGGGATCAGGCCGCATTCCGTCCAGCCGCCGGCGCGATACAGCGCCTCGGCATTGCTGTCGGCCAGCGTGTCCAGCGTCAGTAACCATTTGCCGGCCACCGCCCCCTCCGCTTCGATCCGCGCCAGCATTTTCCGCCCGATCCCGTGGCGCCGCGCCGCCGGATGCACCAGCATTTTCGCCAAATCGGCGCGGTGCGGCTGGTTGGGCGGCGTCGCCAGATCGAGTTGCACGGTGCCGACGATTGCGCCATCCAGCCACGCCGCCAGCAGGATTTTTTCGCCGCGCGCGACGGCGGATGACACCTTGCGCCAGAACGCGAGCGCATCCCGCATGGCCATCGGCGGAAAGAACGAGACCGACGCGCCGTCGTCCACGCACGCCACCAGCACGCGCGCGAGTGCCGACTCGGCCGAGGCGGCGCCCGCCGCGTCCAGCCGTTCGACAACCACGCCGCTCAGCGGCTTGGCATAACCGAACTCGATGGAATTGGATTTGTCGGCGAGCGCGCGGATCGGGCCGCTGCGGACATAGCCGAGCTTTTCGTAGAATGTGTGCGCACGGTCGAATCGCATGTCGCTCCAAAGTCTCGCATGGGTGGCGCCGTGCGCGCGCGCGAATGCTTCCGCCGTCTCCACCAGATCGCGCGCGGCACCACCGCCGCGATGCGGGCGCGCCAGATAGACCTTGGCGATTTCCCACGCGCCGTCCGGCAACGGATACGTGCAGGCCAACCCGACCGGTCGGCCGTCGATCTCCTCGACCCACACCGCCCCGCCGCGCCTGGCGCAGTGGGTGGCGATGGCGAGCAATTCCGGCGCCTCGCCTTCGATGTCCGTCACGCAGCCGGGATACTCGCCCCAACAGCCGGCAACGACGGCGCAAATGTCGGCGGCGTCGTCGTCCCGGCCGGCGCGGATCATCGCAGCCCCGCGACGAACCGCGCGATGCGCCGGCACCCCTCCTCCAACGCCGCTTCGTCGGTCGCGTAGCTGATGCGCAGATACGGGCTCATGCCGAACGCGGCGCCGAACACCGTCGCCACATGTTCTTCTTCCAGCAACGCCACTGCGAAATCTTCGTCGGTGGAAATCTTGCGGCCCCCCGCGCTGATTTTGTCGAGGCAGCCTGCGACGTTCGGAAACACATAGAACGCGCCTTCCGGCCGATGGCATGACAGGCCAGGAATGTCGTTCAGCCGGTCCACCACGATGTCGCGCCGCCGCCGGTAACTCGCGCGGCTGGCCGCGACCACGTCCTGCGGCCCATCCAGCGCCGCCGCCGCCGCCGCCTGCCCGACGGTGGAGACGCCGGCCGTGACCTGCCCCTGCGTATTCGCCATGGCGCGCAGCAGGTTTTTCGGCCCGACGCCGAAGCCGATGCGCCAGCCGGTCATCGCATACGTCTTGGACACGCCGGATACGGTCAGCACACGGTCGGCGAGGCGCGGCTCGACGGCGGCAAGTGTGCTGGGTTCCTGATCGTCGTAGCGCAGATGCTCGTACATGTCGTCGGACAGAATCCAGACATGCGGGTGTTTCAGCATCACCTCGCCGAGTGCGGCGAGGTCGGCGGGGGAACATGCAGCGCCGCTGGGGTTGTTCGGAAAGTTGAGGAACAGCCAGCGCGTCCGCGGCGTGATCGCCGCATCCAGATCTTCTGGTCGCAGCCGAAAACCGTTGTTTTGCGGGCAACTGACGAAGGTCGGCGTGCCGCCAACCGCATGCGTCATCAGCGCGTAGGCGGACCAGAACGGCGTCGGGATCAGCACCTCGTCGCCTTCCTCCACCGTCGCGAGCAGCGCGTCGTAAATCACCTGCTTGCCGCCGTTGCCGACGACGATCTGGTCCAGGCCGTAGTCCAGCCCATGCTCGCGGGCATATTTGCGCTGCACCGCCTGTTTCAGCGCGCGCGTGCCGTCCTGCGGCGGATACTTGGTGTCCCCCGCCAGCGCCGCCGCGTGCGCCGCCGCAATCGCGTGCGGCGGCGTGGCGAAATCCGGCTCGCCGATGGTCAGCGTCACGACATCGGCGCCGGAAGCCCGCAATTCCCGCGCACGAACGGTCAGTGCGATGGTCGGCGCGACCCTCGCCCGCTCCAGCCGTTTGGCAAAGCCCGGCATGGGTTCAGTGCAGCCCCTCGCAAAATTTCTGGATGCGGGTACAGGCTTCGCGCAGGCTATCCGTGTCGGTCGCGTAGCTGATGCGGAAATGGCCGGGATACATGAACGCAGAGCCATGCACGGCGGCCACGCCTTGTTCTTCCAGCAACGCGATCACAAAACTTTCGTCGTCGGTGATCGTCGCACCGCCCGCCGTCGTCTTGCCGATGCAGCCATGCACGGACGGGAACACGTAGAAAGCGCCTTCCGGCTTGTGGCAGTTGATACCCGGCGCCTTGTTCAGCATCTCCACCACCAGATCGCGCCGCGCCTTGTACACGGCCACCATCTCGCCGATAAAATCCTGCGGCCCGGTCAAACCTTCCAATGCGGCGGCCTGACTGATCGAACTGGTGTTGCTGGTGGACTGGCTTTGCAGCTTGTCCATCGCCTTGGTCATCGCGAGCGGCGCGCCGGCAAAGCCGATGCGCCAGCCGGTCATCGCATAGGCTTTCGAGCAGCCGTTCATCGTGATCGTGCGGTCGCGCAATTTCGGTTCCACCTGCACGATGGTCGCCGGCTTGAACCCGTCGTAGGCGAGTTTTTCGTAGATATCGTCGGTGAAAATCCACACATCGGGATGCCGCAGCAGCACGTCGCAGATGCCGCGCAATTCCTCGGCGGAGTAGGCGGCTCCGGTCGGGTTACATGGGTTGTTGATCATGAACCATTTGGTGCGCGGCGTGATCGCGGCTTCCAAATCCTCGGCGCGCAGCTTGAAGCCGTTGTTCTGCCCGCACGGCACGATCACCGGCTTGCCGTCCGCGAGGGCCACGATGTCCGGGTAGCTGACCCAGCAGGGCGACGGGATGATCACCTCGTCACCCGCGTTCAGCGTCGCCACCATCGCGTTGAAGATCACCTGCTTGCCGCCGGTGGAAATGATGATTTCCTCCGGCGCGTACTCGATCCCCGAGTCCGTCTTGAATTTTGCCGCGACGGCCTTGCGCAGCGCCATCGTGCCGGCGACATCGGTGTATTTGGTCTCGCCCTTGTGGATCGCGCGGATCGCGGCGTCTTTCACATTCTGCGGCGTGTCGAAATCCGGCTCGCCCGCCGAGAGCGAAATTATATCGCGCCCCTCCGCCTTCAGCTTGCGCGCCTTGGTGGAGATGGCGATGGTCTGGCTCGGGCTGATGCGGTCGAGCCGTTCGGCGGTCAGGTGCATGGGACGCTCGGGCAACGGTGAAACCCGACCCTAACGCCGGGGGGCGGGGCGGGCAACCGGCGGGGTCGGCGAGGACGTCGGGTCAGTCCTGCTTGGGCGGCGGTTCCAGCGGGTCCAGATATTGGGCGATCAGGTCCGGCCGGTCGATGCTGGCCCAGGCGGCACGGGCAGCGGCGAGATGTTGGACGCGCTCGGGGCCGGCGGCGAGGATGGCGAGGCGGCGGTGCGTGAAGCCGATGCTGTAGGGTTCGGGGATACGCTCATAGAGGCGCAGCGCCGCGCCAAACCGGTCCCGCGCCGCCGGGTCGCCAAGCTCCGCGTCGATGTCGCCGAGGCGCTGGATGCAGTTCGCCTCGCCCAGCACGTCGCCGACCCGCCGGTACAGCGGCAGCGCCTCCTCATACGCCGCCCGCGCCGCCGCGTGGTCCGAGCGGTCCCGCGCGATGTCGCCGAGGCTCTGGATGCAGTTCGCCTCGCCCAGCACGGCGCCAACACGCCGGTACAGCGGCAGCGCCTCCTCATACGCCGCCCGCGCCGCCGCGTGGTCGGAGCGGGCAAGCGCGATGTCGCCGAGGCTCCGGATGCAGTTCGCCTCGCCGAGCACGTCCCCGACCCGCCGGTACAGCGGCAGCGCCTCCTCGTACGCCGCCCGCGCCGCCGCGTGGTCGGAGCGGCGCAGCGCGATGTCGCCGAGGCTCCGGATGCAGTTCGCCTCGCCGAGCGGATCGTCGGCGGCGTGGCACGCGATGGCCAACGCGCGCAGGGGCGTGGCCGAGCCGGCGCCCGTGAAGCGGACGAAGTCAGCAAACCCGTATGTCGCGACGACCGCCACGGCCCGGTCCGGGCCTTCGCGCGCGGCCAGCATCGCGGATTCCAGATTGGCCGCCTCCGGCAGCAGCCGGGCCACTGCTTCCCGGCCCCCTTCCGCGCCGACCTTGCGCCCTTCGCGGTGGGCAAGCCCCAGATAGTGGCCGATCCAGCATGTCTGGTCGTCGGCGGCGGGCGGGTGCCGCCGGGCAGCGTGGTCCCGGATCGGGGGCAGCAGGTCGATGCGGCCGTCGCGGTGGTGGGCGAGGCCGACCGCCAGCAATTCGCTCTCCGCCCGTTCCGCATCCCCAGCCAGCAGCGCGCGACAATCCTCGGCGGCGATGCCGGCGGGCAACTGGCCGAGCAGCGCGAACAGGCGTCGGCCGGCCGGGCCGAGGCGGGGCGAGTCCCAGGAAAAGTCGATGGAGCGCGCCAGAGAGTCGTTGCGCACGCGCCCGTCGCGCAGCCTGGCAGCGAGCGTGGTGCCAAGGCGCTGCCACTCCGCCCAGGATTCAGCCAGCGTGTCCCGCGCGCCGACCCGTTTGGCGACCAGTTCCAGCGCCAGCGGCACGCCGCCCAGGGCCGCGATGAAGTTTTGCAGGTTCGGGTCGTCCGGCCGGACGTTGTGGGCAAAGTCGCGGAACAGCCGGGCCGCGTCGTCGTCCGCCAGCGGCCCAAGCGGCACGAGGCGCCAGCGGGCGCCCCCCGGCTGTTCGGTGCCGCGCAGCGAGGCGAGCAGCACCAGCCCCGGCACGGCGGCAAGCTGCCGCAGGATCGCGGCCGTCGGATGTTCCTCCGCCTCCCACGGCGTTTCCAGATTGTCGAGTACCAGCAGGCCCGGCGCCTCCCCCAGCCGCGCCAGCACCGGGGCCAATCCGCCCGCCGTGTCCAGCCCGAGTGCGACGGCAATGGCCACGACAATCCCGCGCGCCTCCGTCGCCGTCTCAAGCCCCACGAACCAGCGCCGCTGGCCGAATTTTTGCGCAACGAGCCGGTGCGTGGCAACCGCGTTGGTCAGCGTCGTCTTGCCGAACCCGGCGCCGCCCAGCACGAGGATTCGCGGCGGCGGCTCGGCGAGACATTCGGTAGCGAGCGTGTCGGCGAGGGATTCGCGGCCGAAATTGCGGTCGGGACGGGTGGGCAGGGCGAGGTTTTCCGCGGGCGGAGCGGCGGGAGGTGGGGCCGGCTCGGGTACCACCGGCCGGGTCGCGGCGGCGCGCAATTGCTCGCGCCACTCGGCATAAAGCGGGTTGTCGCCGAACAGCGCCCCTTCCACCAAATTCTGCGACGCGATGCTTGGCGGTTCGCCCGCGTGCCATTTCCGAATGACGCGACTCGTTATGTCAATTGAGTGCGCAAACTGCTCAATCTCCCAACGCAAACCTCTTATGCCGGGTTGTCCCCCCGGTCGCGTACCGTTTGTCTGGAGATGCCAATAGACCAACTCGCCGTAGTTGGCGTTGGCAGGCGGCCGAAGCGGAAGCGGAAGTTCCGGCACGGTTCCGGTCCTGGACTGGGTTCCGGTGTGGAGCGTATCTTCTTCCGACGAACATATGAGAGTTGGCAACTCCCTTCAATTGGGAGTTCAAACGATGTTCGTCTTTCCCCACAGCTTCGCAACCCACTTGGCCGCCCTGCCGGCTCATGCCGCGCAGGCCGCGTCACCACACGTTCCCCCGATCCTGCACAACGCCGCCGTCGCGGCGGGGTCGGTTGGGGAGATGGCGCTTGCCATCCTGCTCGTGATCCTCAAGACCCCGGATTGGTGAGTCTTCACGGTTTACGCAATGATCGCGATGCTGCATTTTTACTGGGCGTGGCAGGAAGAAAAGGCGGTCGAGAAGCGCGATCACCTTATTGACGCGACCCTGCATGCCGCTCTTGCCGCCGCCCATGTGTCGTGACTGTTGCCACGAAAACTCCCTCTCCCCTTGTGGGAGAGGGCTTCCAAGCGGCGGAAAATTCGTGTTCCAGTCAACGAAACTATGCGTAGCGCCGATGGCGCTACTCCTCCCCATCCTTCCGAAACGGCGAGGCCGCCCCCAGCGCCTCGATCTCGTTCAGCATCGCCGGCCGCTCCCGGTCCAGGAACTCGGATACGGCGCGGCGCAGCCCGGTATGCGCGATCCAGTGGGCGGAGAAGGTGGGCACCGGCAGATAGCCGCGCTGGATTTTGTGCTCGCCCTGGGCACCGGCTTCCACGCGGGACAGCCCGTGGGCAATGGCGAAGTCGATGGCGCGGTAGTAGCACAATTCGAAATGCAGGAACGGGAAGTCGCCGCTGCACCCCCAGTTGCGGCCATACAGCGCGTCGCTGCCGGCGAGGTTCAGGGCGCCGGCGACGGGCACGCCGTCCTTGCGGGCCAGCATCAGCACCACGCGGTCGCCCAGGCGCTCGCCCAGCAGGGGGAAGAATTTTTCCGTCAGGTACGCGCTGCCCCATTTGCGGTCCACGGTCGAGGTGTAGAACTCGTAGAACGCCTTCCAGTCCTTTTTCGTGATCTCCGGGCCGCGCAGCGCCAGGTATTCCAGGCCACATGCGTTCGCGTCTCGCCGCTCTCGCCGGATGCTCTTGCGCTTGCGTGACGACAGCGCCCCCAAAAAATCATCGAACGTCGCATACCCGTCGTTGGCAAAATGGTATTGCACGCCGATCCGTTGCAGCCACCCGGCTTCGCCCAGCGCCTCCCAATCCGGCTGCGAGCAGAAGGTGACGTGGACCGACGACACGTCCACTTGCTTGACCGTCTGCGCCAGCGCGTCCGCGAGTGCGCCGGGGGGCACGCCGCTGTTTGGCCGGACCAGGAGGCGCGGGCCGGGCACCGGGCTGAACGGGACGGCCACCTGCAATTTCGGATAATAATTGCCGCCCGCCTGCTCGTAGGCGCGCGCCCAGCCATGGTCGAACACGTATTCACCGTAGCTGTGGGATTTCGCATACATCGGCGCGACGGCGACGACCGCGCCCGCCTCGTCCCGCAACAGGGCGTGCTGCGGCATCCAGCCGGTGCGGGGCGTGGCGGAGCCGCTGTCCTCGACGGCGGAGAGGAACGCGTAGGACACGAACGGGTTGTCGGGACCGGCGCATGCGTCCCAATCGGCCTGCGGGATCTGGCCCAGGGCCTTGTGCAGCGTCAGCGTGAGGCGTTCGGAACCGTCTGGCATACCGGTTAACGTAGGCCGGCCGCCGGATCAGGCAATGCGGAACATCCCTTCCACCTCGACAGCCGCGTCGAGCGGCAGGGAGGAGACGCCGATGGTCGTGCGCGCGTGCCGCCCGCGCTCGCCGAACACCTCCACGGACAGGTTGCTGGCGCCGTTCATGGCGACGGCGTGCTGGGTGAAATCCGGGCCGGACGCGATGAAGCCGCCGAGGCGGACGACCTGCACCACACGGTCCAGATCGCCGGCCGCGACCTTCAGATGCACCAGCAAATTGATGAAACTCTGGCGGCAGGCCTTGGCGGCTTCCTCGACGCTCATGGTGCCGCCGACCTTGCCGGTCCAGGCGACTTTGCCGTCCAGCATCGGCAACTGGCCGGAGATCACCACCAGATCGCCCGCGATCACGAACGGTACGTAATTGGCGACCGGCGCGGTCGGGGCCGGCAGCACGATGCCGAGTTCGATCAGTTTCGCTTCGATTTGGCCGGCCATCGAACAGTCTCCTATTTCACGACCCGCAGCCGGCGCGGAGCGTCGGCGGTCGGGAAATCCAGCGGCAGCAGCGGCAGGGCGGCGGGTTCGTCCTCCACCTCCGCCTGCGGCAGGTCGGTGCGGCCGAGATAGTGGGCGGCAATCGAGCGGAACACGTAGTCCAGCACCGAGGTCGCGCGGGGCACGGCCGCGTCTCCCTCCACCGCGCCGGCCACGCCGAAGCGGGTGGCGACGAAGGCATCGACAAACTCGTCGAGCGGCGCGCCATGTTGCAGGCCGAGGCTGACCGCCTGCCCGAAGGCTTCCAGCAGACCCCGGAAGGCGGCGGATTCCTTCGGCATCGTGACGGCGATTTCGCCCAGCGAGCCGTCCGCATGCTCGCCGGTGCGCAGGAACACGCGGTGGCCGGCGATGCTGGCTTTTTGCGTCTTGCCGGTGTGGCGGGCCGGCAGGTCGCGCCGGCCAGCTTGCAGGGTGACCGGCGCGGGCAGCGCCACGGGCGGCGCCGGCATTGTCGCAAAGAACGGCGCGACGGCGGCGTGCATCGCGGCGTGCGCAGCCGGCGACGCAGCCGGAAACGGCGAGCGGCCGGCGAGCGAGGCTGCGAGTGCTGATTCTGCGGTCATGCTGCGGGCTGCCAGCCACGCATGGGCCGTCCGGGTCAGCCGGCCGGCATCGTCCAGCGGCGAGAACGCGGGTGCGATCCCGCCGGTCTCGACGCCGAGCAGGGCGTCGGCTTCGGTGGGGGCGGCGAGTGCGGTGGTGGACGCGTGGCGGAGCGTGGGGTGGCGGCGGTATTTGGCAGTGAGTGCCACGAGACCGGGAATCGCGGTGGACGCCGGACCAGGCGGCAACGGGGCGGCCGTCGCCGTTCCGCCAAAAATCTTGGCCAGATCGGCGGAGGCGCCATCGCACGCCGCGCGCAGCAGGGCGGCAAGTCCAGAAGCGATGTCGCGCGCCGCCGCACTGTCGTAGTCGATGCCCACCGCCGCCAGCAGGCCGGCGAGGTCGGAGATGCCGACGGCGATTCGCGTTGCCGAGGGGGCGGCCAGCGCCAACGCCCAGGTCGCGGTCTCCGCCGCCTCGGCGAACGCGGGCAGATCGAACCCCATCGCAGGGTCGTGGAACGCCGCAAGATTCAGGCAGAGGCCGGGGTCGGTGGCATCCCCGCGCCATACCGGCGCGGTGGGGGCGCCGCGCCGCATCAGCAGCAGGGTGCGCAGGCGGGCGCCGAGATCTTGGGCAAACCCCGCTTGCCGTGCCCTCTCCGCCAGCGGTCCGATCCAGGCTTCGGCGGCGTGTTCCAGATGCGCCGGCCCCGCGCCCGGCACCAACGCCGCCAGCGCCGCCGCCGCCCGGTCGTCCCAGGTGGCGACGATCGTCACCGGCCTTGCGTCGGCATCGGGATCGGGCGCTGCCAACGTGCGGCGCGTCCGCACGCCGCGCCAGGGACCGGAGGGTTGCGTCTTGATCGGCTTCATAGCGCGGATGCTACCCGGCCCCGTCGCGACTCGGAAGCGCATTTTGGGGGTCGGGAGCTCCAAGACCACCAAATCCTGTGGAGAACCCGCCCCCCGCCCGACACGGTGGACCACGCGCCGGGCCGCGCGTATATCGGGCGCATGAACCTCAGCACCCGCATCTTCACGCTGCTGAACGGCCGCCGCGTCGGCCGCGACGCCGCCGGCAATGTCTATTACGAAGACAAGAAAATCCGCGCCCACACGCGAACCCGCCGCTGGGTCGATTATGCCGGCCCGCCGGAGGCCACGAAGGTGCCACCGGAGTGGCATGCTTGGCTGCACTACACCACCGACGCTCCGATCACGGTCGCAGCCCCCCGCCCCTGGATCAAGGCGCACGAGCCCAACCACACCGGGTCGGCCGAAGGCTATCGCCCGGCGGGACACGATTACATGGGCGGCAAGCGCGCGGCCGCCACCGGCGACTACGAGGCGTGGTCGCCCGACTCGCCCCCCGGCCCCTGATCCATGGCGCAACGCAAGAGCGCCGACCTGATCGCCGGCGCGGTCGTGCTGGTGGTCGCCATCGGGTTCCTCGGCTACGCCTTCGCCAACAGCGGGCGCAGCCTCGGCGGCGGCTACACGCTGGTGGCGAAATTCGACCGTATCGACGGCCTGTCCCTCGGTTCGGACGTGAAAGTTGCCGGGGTCAAGGTGGGTAGCGTCACGACCGCGCGCATCGATCCGCAGACATTTCGCGCGGTCGTGAATTTCACCGTCGCCGACACCATCAAGCTGCCGAAGGACAGCAGCGCCGTGATCACCAGCGACGGGCTGCTGGGTGGCAAATACATCTCGCTGGAGCCGGGCGGCGACACCACGGATCTCTCGCCGGGCGGCGAGATCACGCTGACGCAATCCTCCATCAGTATCGAGCAGTTGCTGGGCAAGTTCATTTTTAACGGCCTGCCGAGCGGCAAGCCCGCCGACGGCGCGGCACCCGCGCCCGCTCCGAAATGACGGCGCAATGGCTAGGCGCGGACGGCAAGCCGATCTCCTGCCGCGACAAGCTGAAGGTTCTGGCGGAGAACCACGCCGAACTGGCGCAGACGTTGCAAGATGTGTTCGAAGACGCGGTGCTGATGGGCGTGGACGAGGCCGCGATGCGCGAGCTTCTGGTCGCGATGGTGCGCGACCTTGAAAGCCCCCGGCGGGCGCGCGCGGCGGAATGACGCCTCGGCTCGGGTTGCGGACCCCGCGGCTGGCAGTGGCCGCCGTGCTGACGCTGCTGCCATTCACCGCCCCGGCGCAACAGACCATGCCGCCGCCGCTGCCGGCCTTGCGCCTACCGGCCGTGCAGACCCCCGGCACCGGGGCCGTGCAAACGCCCGGCGTCGCCCCGAACGCGCCAGCCACCGCGTCGGCGCCGGTGCCGGCGCCCACCCAAACTGCCCCTGCTCCAGCCCCGGTCGCTCCGGCACCGGCGCCGCCGGCGCCGAACCTGTGGCTGCCGAAGCCGGTGGCGGACCTGATGGCGCTCGATAAGGTAACGGCCCGCGCCACGCCGCTCAGCATCCGCGTCGGCCAGTCGGCGACATTCGGCTCGCTCACGATCGCCGTGCGCGCCTGCGCGGTGCGCCCGCCCGACCAGCCGGCCGACGCCACCGCCTTTCTCGACATCACCGACAGCCATCCCGGCGTGGCGCCGTTCCACGGCTGGATGATCGTCTCGGCGCCGGAACTGTCGATGCTGGAGCACCCGATCTACGACGTGCGCGTCTCCGGGTGCCACGAATGATCGCGCTGCCGGACGATTCCGCCCTGTTGCTGGATTTCGACGGCACGCTGATCGACATTGCCGCCACCCCGCAGGCGGTTGCGGTGCCGCCGACCCTGCCGCCTGTGCTGCGCGCGATCCGCGACCGGCTGGGCGGCGCGCTCGCCATCGTCACCGGCCGGCCCGTCGAAAGTATCGAGGCGATGCTGCCCGATGTCGCGACCGCCATTGCCGGCGAGCACGGCGGCGCGATTCGGTTCCTGCCGGGCGGTCCGCTGGAGCGGGTGGACCTGCCCGACCTGCCGCCGGCATGGGTGGACGCGGGCGAGCGCGCCGTGGCCGAGCACCCCGGCACGTTGTTCGAGCGCAAGGCGCGCGGTTTCGCCCTGCATTACCGGCAGGCGCCAGCCGCGCGCGATGCCATGGCGCGGGCGGCACGCGCCATCGTTGGCACGGCGGAGACGCATTTCGTGCTAGGCGGCCTGATGGTCTGGGAAATCAAGCCGCGCGGCGCCGACAAGGGCACGGCGGTGGCGGCGATCATGGCGCGCGCGCCGTTCGCCGGCCGCACCCCGGTCTATGTCGGCGACGACGTAACGGATCTGGACGGGTTTCGCGAAGCGCGGGCGCTCGGCGGCCTTGGATTGCAGGTTCAGGAATTGTTCGGCGACGCGGCGGGGGTGCGGGCCTGGCTGGCGGAGTTGGCCGGACCGTAGGCCACGCGGCCCTGTATCGTGCAGGAGTTATCGTTACGATATCGAAACGATATAGACGTGCCAAGGAGAACGCTTTTCCCAGGTCGAACTTCGTGCGACCGATCTGGGAGGGCCGATTGCGCAGGCCAGCGGCCGGAGGGGGTGCGGGCACCGCGCGCGATGGGCGACGCGGATGGCAGGGCGCCCGCA